>QAKH01000096.1 GCA_003343885.1 Clostridiales bacterium
CGTTCTTTTTTACCGGCAAATGCTTGTTTGTCAGGTTGGGAAACAGACCAAGGTCAATATAGTTATAAATCGTCTTGTAGGAAAGTACAGTTGTGAATTTGCCGGAGTTTTTTATGGATTGCGCGGCGGCATACGGCGACATTTTTTCTTTAATAATCAGACGCTCAATTTCTTTAACCAATTTGTAGTCTTTGCCGATTTTGAGCATGGCACCCTTCGCTGTTGCTGCGTAGTCGTGGCTTTTTTGTCCTCGGTCGGCGCTGTATTCGATTCTCGTGGTTAAATCCGAGTTTAACAGTTCTGTTCTTCCTTTTGCAAGCTCTCGGCGAATCGTTCTTCCGGAACAGCCGATTTCCGCCGCAATTTTTTCGGATTTCATTCCGATTTTGTTGAGCGCCTCTATTTTTATTCTTTCTTCATAATTTAGATGTTTACCTTTTTCTCTTTTTGAGGTATAATTTAAACGATCCATAATAGTTCCTCCCGGTGTGTTGGGTTTGGTCGCTTAACATTATACCACAGGTTCTATTGTGGATCTTCTTTTTTGGTCATTTTATTTTACAACTTTCCCAATTTTAAATTAAATCTACAATAATATAATATTATTACATAAATTATTATTTTAAAAGGTAGCAGGGGAGAGAAAAGAAAATCATCTCTAAAAAAATTGCGCACTACCTGCTAAATTATTTTAGAGATGAATTATTATTGCTTAATATAACGTTTTATAAAGCTTCGCGTTCGTGAGCCTTTATAAATGCCTCGAGAATATCAACGCAGCCGTCAATACCAACAGAGTCAGTGTGAACTGATAAATGATAGTTTTCTACGGCACCCCAACGCTGTGTAGTGTAGTAATTATAGTAAGTCGCCCTTTTTTTGTCCCTGCGTTCAATATCTTCTTGAAGATTCTTGGAGTCGTTGTTGTAGTACTTTTGGACTCTTTTTACGCGTGAATCCAAGTCTGAGTACAAATAAAAATTAACAAGGTTAGGGAAGTCCTTAAGGACATAATCGGAACATCTTCCTACGATAACGCAAGGACCTTTAGCGGCGCATGATTTGATAATATCGGACTGGATTAAAAACACCTTGTCAGAAAGAGGAAGTCCATATACGCCGCCGGCTGTTCCGAACATAGATAACGAATAAAGCAAACTGTGGGTGGAAACATGTTCGGCCTTCTCAAAAATATTTTCAGCGTAGCCGCTTTCTTTGGCAGCCATTGTTATTATTTCATTGTCATAAAAAGGAATTACAAGCTTTTCAGCAAGTTTTTTTGCGACGAATCTTCCGCCGCTTCCGTACTGACGACTTATAGTAATGATGGAATTTATCATAAGTTTTCCTCCAAATTCATGCCCTTAAATAAAAAATCCCTTAACACTTTACGCTTTGATTATATAACATTTTTTGCTAAAAATCAATAAGAGAAGTAAAAATATCTTTGCCGGTATCGGGATTTTTTGCAACAAAAAGAAACTCATTTTCTCCTGGTTTAGTATATATCTGGATTTTTTCTGAACGCATAACTTCAGATGAGTAGTATACAGACATTATTTTTCCCTTATCATTGTCCTTATACTCATCAGGAAAATAATCATAAACAATGTCGGGATAAAATGTATTATTCATGTGACCGTTTCGGTCAATCTGTGAATAGTATACTTCTCGAACATCTGTTTTATTCATCGAAGCGGTATCAAACTTCATGCGCCTGTCTTCAATTGTTATAATATTTTCGCTGTCCGTCTTGATTGTTCCAAGTTTATCAATAGCAGAAGGTCTAAGGAGTTTTCGTGAGTTTATATCAAGAAGAACCCAAGTAGAGGTAGCGTATGCAACACGTTTGCCTGAAACAAACACATCAAAATCCCTGACAAATGAAACTCCTTTGCAACACCTTGGACGAGTTGTGATTTCAACAATATCATATGAATGTATATTTTCAAAATATTTTAGCGTTATTTTTGTCAAAACAAATACAATTCCATTGTCGCGCAGAAAATCATAAGTTAATCCTATTTGGTCGAGATCATCGCCGGAGGCTTTCTGGAAAAGTCTAAACAATGTTGAAGGTCTCACAATATCATTAGGCTGTACTTCGTAACTTTCAATTCTTGCTTTAATTGTAATTGACATTTTTATTGTTCCTTTCGCTGTTTGGTTCGTGGACCTTTAATTATAATTCTTTATATCCTCTGAATTATATAAAATTCTTATTTTATATAATTAGATATGTATCGAAAAAATTATTTTCTTCTCTCTACTTGTCTTCTCTAATGAGAAGAATACTGCCGCAGTCAATAAGTTTTTCCTCAAATAGACTAACCGGGAAAACATTGTAGCCTAAACAAAATTTTTCAATGCGCTCGTATTCGGGATGAGCAGTTATATTTCCGCAAAATAAAATTTCTTTTCGTTTGTTTTTTTCGGAAAAATATATATCACTGCCGGCTCCTCCGATAAAGCCATATTTGTATTTTTCAATAGAAACAGAATGAGTGTTAAGCAGCAGCACATCTATACCACTATTCTCGCAAGATTTTGCAATTCCAGCATCTTCCGTTATAAGAGCGTTATCTGATACGATACATATGTTGCATTTTGCATACGCCTGGCGAACGTCTATCCATTTTAGGTTCTCATTAAGCGCTAACTGCTGTACACATTCATGCGCAACCTTTCTGTTCCCGATAATATGTTCTCCGCACACGGCAAAATTCAATCCACAGTCTTGCGGATATTTTTTTATCTGATTGTCCTCACTTATTTGTATCAGTTTCTTTTGTGCAAAACATTCTTCTCTGCCGAACATTTGTTTTATAAGAGTATAAGCAGGCTCTTTAGCAAAAATATATTTGTGGTATATAAATACAAAGATATCCGGATGAGCCGAAACTGCTGAGTCGTACAAAGGATTTTTTGGTATACGAAGCGGAGTGAAACCGAGATCCCTTAGTCGCTCATCACATTTTTCCGGCAAACGTAAGTCAATAATTGAAATTGTTTTCATATCGATATTTTTTCATTATGCTCAAAAGTTAAAGTTTAATCGGCTTGTTGCTTAAACAACCGAAGTGTATCAAAAAGGCTTTTTACAGGGATTACCTTTGCGGCAGAACCGGCTATTTTGTCAAGCTGCAGCTTTGATTTTTCGTAGTTTCTGTACGGCACGACAATCGTATCAAAACCTAATCGCACACACTCTCGCACCCTGTACTCTATTCCTGCGATAGCTCGGCATTCTCCGGAAAGCCCTATCTCCCCCATCGCCACGAGCTTGTCGCTGACAGGTATATCTTTGCAGGCTGAAATAAGAGCAATGCAGGCCGGCAAATCAGCTGAAGGATCATCCACACGAAGTCCGCCCACTACATTTATAAATATGTCATTATTTGCAAGCTTTATTCCCATGCGCTTTTCGAGTACTGCCGAAAGAAGATTCAGGCGATTGTAATCAAAACCGGTAGATGTACGCCTCGGCACGGGAAAAACAGTAGGCGTAGCAAGAGCCTGTATTTCAGCCAAAAGCGGTCTTGTTCCCTCCATGGCGCACATGGTGCAGTTTCCGGACACACCAAGAGGTCTCTGTGCCAACAAGTACTCCGACGGATTATCTACCTCGCATAACCCTTCTGCTTCCATTTCAAATATTCCAATTTCATTTGTGGACCCAAACCTGTTTTTTACTGCCCTTAACATTCGGTAAGAATACTGCTTGTCCCCGTCAAAATATAAAACCGTATCTACCATATGCTCAAGCACTTTCGGTCCAGCTATTGCGCCATCTTTGTTAACGTGACCTACGATAATGACGGAAACACCGTCAGTTTTTGCAGTCTTTATTAGTTTTGAGGAGGTATTTTTTACTTGAGTTATACTGCCGGCGACGGTTGAAGAGCTGTCGTCAGTCATGGTCTGTATTGAGTCGATAATAACTATGTCGGGACTTGCTGCGGAAATCTCTGCAAGTATTTCAGTTATATCAGTTTCCGTATAAAGAAGTATATTATCGTTATTTATGCCGAGTCGTTTTGCTCTGAGCTTTATCTGGGAAGGCGATTCCTCTCCAGATACATATAAAAGTTTGTACTTATCGCTGAGAGCACCGCAAATTTGGAGAAGTAAAGTTGATTTTCCTATGCCGGGTTCACCTGAAAGCAGCGTAACCGAGCCTTTTACTATGCCTCCGCCTAAGACCCGGTCAAACTCCCCTATTCCCGTCTTGGAACGTGGTTCCTCAACTATGTTTACGCTGTTTATAGAAAAAGACAGTGTTTTTTCTCGCTTGTATACCTGCTGTCGAACGCTATTGGCAGTTGACTGCTTTACAGATACAGAAACAGCCTCTTCCTCGAGAGTGTTCCAGGCTCCGCAGGAGGGGCATTTTCCGAACCATTTGGCACTTACCGAACCACATTCACTGCAAACGTATTGTGTTTTTGCTTTCATATCTTAAAACTCCGTTGTTTTTCGTTTCTGTGTTGTTGGAAAAATCAAGTGTTATTGCTGCAAAAATCAAGTATAGACGTAAAAATCGAAAAAGCAAGTTTTTTCTGATATTCCTCAGAAGCCAACAACTCTGCTTCTTGCTCATTTGAAAGAAAACCGCACTCAACAAGTACCGCCGGAATTGTAAGCTCTTTCAGAACTCGTATACGGTAGTCAGCTTGCTTTATTTTTCTGTTATTTTCCGGATCAAGATTTTGAATTGCGTCGTTTTGTATTTGTTCCGCAACATCTCTGCCCAAAATATTATTAGGTGAATAATATACCTGCAAGCCTTTATATTTTTCTATTTCGAATTTATTTTGATGAATACTTATGAAAACAGCATTATCAATTTTTTCCGCAAAGTCTACTCTGTTCGAGATATCATAATATTTTTTTCTGTTCTCTTGTCCGGGAAAATAGAAAAGCGTGTCATCAGTGCGTGTCATATACACATCAAACATCGACATTTTAAAATAATCAGCAAGCATAAGTGAAATAGCAAGGTTTATGTCTTTTTCAACAACACCGTGTGCGGCAGCTCCACCGTCTTCCCCGCCATGTCCCGCGTCAATAATGACGGCAGTAAAGGGTAAATCGGAAGTATTGCCGACGGCTGTATTTTTTATTAAGTCCTTGGGACTGTCACGAAATATACCGTACAGAGAAAACAGAACAAGTATTGTTGCCGTCGCTGCGGCAAACAATATGAATTTTATCGAAGCTGCTAAATGTTTATTCAAAAATATCACCTGCAAAATATAAAGTCTGATAAATTATATTTTAGATAACAGGCGTATATTCGGTCTTTAGTAATTTATTTTCTTTTGGTATCAGTTGTATTAAAGGATATAACACCTTTAAAAGCAAGGCTGTATATTATACCAAAAATTATCGGAACCAAAAGAGTAAATATTATCTGGAATATGGCATGGTCGCTCAAAAAAAGTATATATTCCGGTGCAGTGCTGGTTCTAACCTGATTCACCGCGTCATACGTGTATTTGGTTAGTCCTACATCTATGCCGAGTATTTCACCGGATAAAATATATTTTACCAATACAAAATATACCGTTTTGAATACTCCTGCCGGCGCTTGAGAAATAAAAGTAAAGATACTGTACGCAACCGTTAGTACTATTGACGGAAAAAATGCGAGAAACGAATACATAAATCCCGTATTTGAGGTAAGATGTTCTCCCCTGCCCGCCTGGAAGGTTATTTTATCTTTTTGGGCATCATCAAGTATTGCAAATCCTACGACCGAAAGGTAAAATAAAAGTGAAAAAATGCCGAACACAACGCAAATGTTTCCTGAAACAGCAGAAGCAACAAACAGTCCGAACAAAGAAAAAGCGAATTGATTTATCCACATTTTTTTTAGCATCTTGTTTTTTGATTGCCATAATTTTTTTAATCCCATAAGTAACCTCCGGGTTAAGATTTACAATATCGTATTTATAAAAAATCATATTTGTGATATAATTTCGCTAAAGGAAGTGAACGGAATGCAAAAGAAAGAATTTGATTACAGCGACGCTCCGGAATGCGTGAGAAGATTTCTCGGTTATAAGCTTGGCGTTCAAAATCGTTCAAAGCTAACTGTTTTCAACTATTACCATGACTTGCGCACATTTGCAAGATTCCTGTTAAAAGAACGTTTTCCCGAAAAATATAAAAATATAAGCGACGAAAACATATCGTTTTCCAATGCAGATGACGCACTTTTAAAATCCGTTACAAACGACGATATATATAACTTTATATCGTACGCCGCCGGCAAACTTGAGAACGAAGCCGCATCAAGATCCCGAAAGCTGTCTTGTCTCAGGTCTTTCTACAAGTACATGACTAAAACTGCCATGTGTATGGATTTTAATCCTACCGAAAATATCGAATCCCCAAAAAAGCCCAAAAAGCTGCCTAAATTTCTCAGCCTTGAAGAGTCGAAACAGCTTCTCAGCTCTGTTGACGGCAAATATTCTGACAGAGATTTTGCCATAATTACGCTGTTTCTCAACTGCGGTTTACGAGTTTCTGAACTTGTCGGAATAGATTTAAACGATATAAGTGACGACATGACATCCGTAACCGTAACCGGAAAAGGCAGTAAACAGCGCCGTATATTTTTTAACGACGCCTGCCGTCAAGCGATAAAAGCATACCTTAAAGTGCGTCCGACAGACGTTAAGTACGCCGACAGAAACGCGCTGTTTATATCAAGAAACAAGAACCGTATAAGCGTCAAAACCGTGCAGTGGCTTATCTACAAGCATCTAAAAGAAGCCGGACTCGGTAATTTGAACATGTCGGTTCATAAACTGCGCCACACAGCAGCAACAATAATGTACAACTACGGAAATACAGATGTTAGAGTGCTGAAAGACATACTTGGACATGAAGACCTTTCAACCACTGAAATATACACACATATCGACAGTAAAAAACTTATCGAAGCCGCAAACAACAATCCTCTTGCCTCCGGTGTTGAACGTAAAAAGAATTCAAAACAGAACGAAGATGAAGAGTAAAAAATGCTTTGCTACATATTTCCCTATTCTCTGTCTTCAAAAATCTTGTCGTACTCGTCAAAAACTTCTTCATCCTTATAATAAGGCGTTATCATGTATTTTTTGATGACCGGGTAAGCTGCGTACGCGCCAATAAACATCAAAGTTGAAGTGGTTATAATCAAGGGAAGAGTCAATCCAACGAGCGGAATATAAACAAAAATAACTATGTTTATAATAGAAACAACAATTGAACCGAATAATGCGGCTAAATTCCGCTTTATACCCAAAAAGGCAAATATAAAAGAATTTTTGAGTATTTTGAATATAGAAAGTTTAAATGTCACCATGATGATGTACATGTAATTTCGCATAAATGAATATATTATCAGTAAGAACAAACATACATAGAAAAATACGCCATGAGCAAAGGTTCTTTCTTTGGTTTCAGGCTGAGGCTGCTCTTGCCCGTCAACCGCTCCTCCTACATCTCCCTGTTGCTCCGCTTGAGTGTCGGCAGTATCATTCTGAAGCTCGTTTGAAGTTGATGATACGTCAAATTTGACATCAGAAACGTTACCTGTCCCGGTATCACCAACTGTTCCGGTTCCGGTGTCTGTTTCAGTATCACTGCCTGAAACCTCTGTCTGGACAGGCAAATCAGACGGCTGATACGAGGTAAGATAATTAAGATCCATACCGCTCCAGAACAAGATATCAAAAACCAAAAGAAAAATTATTACTAAGTCGATTATGCCAAGGATAATTCCCTGTTTGAAATTGTTCTTGACAGCGTATTTAAAGTCTGAAAGTATGTAAACCGGATCACCTCTTACATATCCGCGAACAGTGTAGGCGCAGCCGGTAGCAACTAAGCCAAAGAGAAGTGCAAAAATGCCGAGAAAAATATAGAACAGCACCGGATATGCGGAAAGCTGCCACACTCCAAGCGAAAGAAGCAATATATAAACTGCAACCAATAAGTTCAGATTCGACAGATTCCAGAACTTTCTGCCATACATAATAAAAAAACCGGGAAAATCGGTTTGAACTGAGGCTCTGTCATCATTCTTCTTAACACCTTTGGCAGGAGGATTATAGCTGAAAAGCTTGAATTTTTTCATTCCGAGTACATACCTTTCATGGCAATATAGAGAACAAAATGCATCCCAAAACAAGGGATGCATTTATTATATCTTATATTTATTAACAGAATATGAAATAACTGTAATCTATGCTATGCCCTTGGGTGAAACTTAAGATAAGAGTCCTTAATTCTGCTTTTAATATACTCAGCATAGACCTGAGTTGAAGAAATATCGGAGTGACCGAGTATTTCTTTTATGTCGTGAATATCGGCGCCATTTTCGAGAAGATGTGTCGCAAATGAGTGGCGTAACATATGAGGTGTTATTGACTTATTAATTCCGGCTTTGAGAGCATAAGCCTTGAGAATCTTCCAAAAGCCTTGCCTGGTTATTCTGGAACCGTTGATATTAACAAACAGAGCATCCCCTGAATCTACGGCTAAAATTTTTCTGGTTGAGTCAAGATAGTGCTTAAGGGCGGAAACGGCAGTTGGATATAAAAATATGGTTCTGTCATGCTTTTGTGCTCCTTCACCGTGGCAAACGACAAATCCTAATGATAAATTAACATCTTTCACATCAAGAGAAACAAGCTCGGTAACCTTCATGCCTGTTGCGTACATGAGCTCAAGCATGGCTTTATCTCTTATTCCCTTTAATTCTGTAATATTAGGCTTAGAGAGAAGAAGTTCAATTTCTTTTGCTGTGAGTATTTCAAAAGATTTTTTTTGAACTTTTTCGTTTTTTACTGTTTTGGCGGGGTTTTCGGAAACAATGCCGTTCATTTGAAGATATTTATAGAATGTTCTGAGAGAAGACATAGCTCTTGAAACCGAAGAAGGAGAAAAGCCTTTTTCGACAAGATAAGCTTTAAAATCAGATACATCGCTTGTTTGAGCTGAAGAAACGTCTGTATTACATGAAGACATGAAGTCAAAAAAGCATGCAATATCACGCCTGTAAGCTGAAAGCGTATTATTTGAAGAACCTTTTGAGTCCGACAAATATTTTATAAATCCTTCAAGGTGATTTAACCCGGTCATTTGTGAAAAAACTCCTAATATGTAATATTTCAGCGTGCCATTTCCTCGGCACGGGCAGTGCAGGCGTTCATAGCGTTAGAGACAATGTCGCAAAAGTTATCTTTCTCAAAACTTTTTAAAGCAGCCTCAGTTGTTCCCTTTGGAGAAGCAACCATCCTTATAAGGGTATCGGGATCAGAATTTGTCTGAATTAACATTTCAGCTGAACCTTTAAGCGTCTGGTAAACAAGATCGGTTGCGACAGCCTTATCAATACCCTGAGTCACTGCGTTATCAATCATAGCTTTAGCAAACAGATAAACATAAGCAGGACTTGAAGAATTAACTGAAATAACAGCATTCATCTGAGACTCGTCAAGAGAAACAACAGAACCTGAAGCAGCAAAAAGTCCGCATATCTTTGTATAAATTCTGTCTTCAACAAGAGAGT
Organism: Clostridiales bacterium; assembly: GCA_003343885.1. Taxonomy (GTDB): domain Bacteria; phylum Bacillota; class Clostridia; order Oscillospirales; family CAG-382; genus UMGS882. The sequence goes on from QAKH01000096.1 coordinate 9,566, forward strand.
TTCTTGAGATAGCGGTTGCACCTACCCCTATAAGCAGAGGCGTGTTAGGCATCACCCTAACAACAGGAAAATCCTGCCCAAGCGCTTTGCAGACATATGCAGTTGAAATCCCAGCTGCAATAGAAATAAATATTTTCTTCTGTCCGGCAACAAAAGGACTGATTTGTGTTAAAACAGTTTCATAGTCCTGCGGTTTTACAGCAAGCAAAATAACTTCAGAAGCTGCGCAAGCCTGTGCGGCGATCTCCGCGCAGTTAACAGACAAATTTTTAAAGACACTGTATCGATCTGTGTTGATATCATAAACAGTAATATCGGAAGGTTTTATTCTGCCTGAAGATATCACAGATTTTATTATTGCCGTAGCCATATTTCCGGCACCAATGGAAGTAAGTCTCAAAATAACACACCTTTCGGCTAAAAAAAGCGCAATGCTCAAATCATATAGCACTGCGACATCAACGCCGTAAACTTATTTTTTCTGTTAATATAATAATACATTTTACAGTTTTTTTCAAGGCATTTACATCAATTTTATAATTTTCGTCAATTATGACGATTGTTTATGTAAACAATATTATGTAAACTTAGTAAACCGAGATCGAGTATTCAAGATATATACAATGTATTTTTTAACAAATACTAGATATTGATTTATGAATAATAAGCAAATTATTCGTATTGTTTACTGTTTTTTTCTTTTTTATGCATTTTGACTATTTCATAAAATAAATAAAAGAGACAGCAGCTTATTATTTTGCTGCTGTCTTGTGTTAATCCTCATAATTTATAAGTCACACATCTTCTTTTTCAAAGACAACGTATCGTGTATTATTTTCATCGTAAAGGTTTTTTTGTTTAACATCAAACACTTGCTCGATTATTGTTTTTTTAAGACATTCCTGCACAGTACCTGAAAAAACCACTTCCCCGCTGTCGAGGATAATAACTTCGTCCGCATACTTTATTGCGGATTCAAGGTCGTACATTACAATTAGTACCGTTTTTCCGTTTTCCTTCTGTATACTTTTAATCAGCTTCATGAATTCAGCTTTTACAGAAGCGTCCATATAAGTCGTTGGCTCGTCAAGCATAATAATCGGCGTTTCTTGAGCTAATACCATTGCTAAATATGATTTTTGTCTTTCTCCGCCGGAAATTTCATCAACAAAGCTGTCAGACAAGTCTGATATTCCGGTTATATGCATGCACTTGTCGACAATTTTCCGGTCAAGTTCGGATGGACGCTGTCCAAATCCAATATACGGGCTTCTACCGAACATGACAAGTTCGTTTACGGTTATATGAACTTTTTCAAGATACTGCGGCAGTATTGCAATTTTCTTTGCTCTTTCCACTGAAGCCATTTTGGAAATGTTTTCACTTCCGATGCATATATTTCCTGCATATTTTATCTCGCGATTAACGCATGCAAACACAGTTGATTTTCCGCATCCGTTTTTGCCTAAAGAACAGCATAGACCGCCCGAAAAGCAGAGTGTGTTAAAATATCTGCGAGAGATACAGGAACGCAACAAGCAGAACCCACCGTAAAGACAGCGTAAAAAATCCATTGACAGAGATAGCCGATAGGCATTGAAAAACCGCCGTTATGGTTTTACCCATAGCGGCGGATTACATAATCATTTGCAGCTACTAAATTAACAGTTATATTTTTTTGATTTGTTTAACAAAATATAAATTCCAATCAATACCAAAATAGT
>QAKH01000045.1 GCA_003343885.1 Clostridiales bacterium
TGTAATCACCACGAAACGGATAACCGTTCAATTCAATATGATTATTCCAGCCGCATTTATCGCAAAACCATTCCGACCAAATTGGCGGCAGAGCAGAGGTATCTCCAAACAGCTTTTCAGCAAGGGTAATGCCCTCGGCTACGGATATTTTATTGTTCGGTTTGAATGTTCCGTCCTCATAGCCGCTGATTATGCCCATATTATAAAGCCTGTCAACGGCAGAATAATACGGTGTTTGTTCCGTTACATCATCAAACGGCAGCTCGCTTGCAAATGCCGCCGTAGCCGATAATGACAATATAAGCGATATACCTATAAATATTTTCTTAAAAATCATTTTTGTTTTTCCTCCAATCTTAATAACAGCTCGGTCGTGCCGCAAAGCCGAAGCCACTGTTTGTGGTAATGACTACATTATTATTGCTGCTTGAACAATGGATAACAAGGATATTTCCGCTTGCGTCTTTTCCTGCGATAATTCCGACGTGGGACAAATCACCGTAAAAGGCTAAATCTCCGGCTTGTGCGTTGCTCCAAGATATTCGGCTGCACTTTGCGATTTGCCCTTGCGTTCCGTGTCCGATAGAATTTGCGGAAAAACCGGAATTGATAAAGCTCCAAGTCACAAACCCGGAGCAGTCAAGTCCAAACGGGCGCTTTGTTCCGGTCGTTTTGCTGCCCTCTGCGGATACGGTTTTCAGCTTACCCCATTCAGAGTCCCAGCCGATAGCAGATGATTTGCCGCCCCAAAAGTAATTGACCTTGCCGACCAATGAACAAGCTGCTTTGATTACCTTTTTACGCTCAGGCGATAGGCTGTCGGGCAGATTTTTTAATATGTCCTGCGCCGTCCCGTCTGATATTGCAAGAGAGTGTGTGGCTGAAATCAGCACTTCGTCCTGTTCCAAAAGAGTATCAAGTGCTTCCTGCTGTTTTCGGGTAAAGCTGTACTGAGCAATCATATCATCTTTTGTTTTGGTATTTATCGTAATATATATGACCTTTTCCGAGGTTTCTCCGTTTGTAACCGTTTCGGTGCGAGATGTAATTTCGTGCATATCCCAAAATACATCTTTGAGCTTTTGTTTCTTTTCCTCCGTAATGACAACAACATCTTCCACGGTGTCATCTTCCACTCCTGCAACCTTTGTAGCAAAGACAGCAAGAACCAAATCCCAATTTGCCTGTTCACCTATAATCTCACTGCGGTCTGCCGCAGCAGCATTTTCAATATCATCAAGCTTTGCTGACAGTTCCATATTACACTCCGCCACAATAGAGGAAATAGGAATACTGTCATTGTCTGCCGCTTCATCGGATATAAATATCCCGAACGGTGACGCCGCTATTGCCGCAACCACAATTACGATAATGAGAGCAACCAAAAGCACCGCCCAACCGCCGAGAGCCGCAAGTGCGGATATAATCGCCTTTGTTGCCGCAACTACCATTTGAGCGACTTTTACGGTGATTTTAACTGCCGCTTTCGTAGCAGCCTTTGCCGTCTGTGCCGCCTTCTGTGCTGCCTGTTTAGCCTGTTTTGCGGCTTGCTTTGCCGCTTTTTTTGTAATCTCCTTTTGCGTTTTCGCTGCCCGTTTTGCTGTTTTTACACTCTTTTGCTTTGCAGCTTTGCCTACATAAGAATTTCCCGTCTTAACAGCTCGACTTGCACTGTTTGAAAGGCTGTCCTTTGTCTTGACAGCCTTTTTTGCATTGCTTGATACATTTCGGATAACAGTATGCGTATTTTGCTTTGGTACAGCTTTTGCTCTGTCCGGCGTTTTAATAATATCAGCAGGAGTTTTCCCCTGTGAGCGTATATAGCTTTCCTTTGTTTTCGGCATAGACTTTGAGGAAAATGCAGTATCAACGCTGTTTTCGGTTTTTACCTTTGGGGCAGGCGTTTCAGATTTAACAGCCTGTGTTTGTTGTTTCGGAATATTTTCGTTTGCAGAAAATATCTCTGTTCTTTTGGGCTGATAATCTGTTCCCGGTACACCTTCAGCACGACCTTCCTGTGCCGTTTTTTCAACATTCGCCTTTGTTTTCAGCTTTTCGGAAACATACTTTTTCCGTGCGTCAGTAACGGCTTGTTCCTTTGTTTTTGGAGCAGCGGAGGAGGAAAGAGCAGTATTTTCTCTTGTTTTCGGTGCGGATACGGGCGGTTTTTGTTTGATACCGTCTTTGACTTCAGCGTTTTTGTGCTGTTTTATGTAATTAGCCTTTGTTTTGACGGTATCTGCGGCTTTATCAGCCGTCTTGCTTTCCGTTTTCTGTGCCTGTATGTATGCTTCTTTGGTTTTAACCTGTGCCGTAGCCTTAGACTGCGGTTTCGGTGTTTCCTTGAGGGCAGAAACGCTTTTATCCGCTTGTACGCTTTCCTTTGTTTTGGGGGCATTATTGGTTTGTTTAGGTGGGTTTTGCACCTCCGGAACGCCCTCGTTCTGAGGTGTATGCGGAATGTCGGCATTTTGACTTTCCCGTGTTTTCACTTGCTGACGATGCTGTTTCAGCTTGTTTTCCGCAAAGGATTTGCCCTTTTGATAGACCGTATCGGCAGCAGAGTAGTAGGCGCTTTCAACCTGTTCGGTTGCTTCAACCTCGGCTCTTTGCAGCTCATTAGATTGCCTTGTTTCAAATTTTTTATCAATAGCATTTTTAACAATGGTGTCTTTTGCAACGGTTTTAATATCCTTGACCGTTTCGGCAGGAGAACGGTTGACTGATTTCGGAGCGTTCTGCACTGCCTTTGTTGTAGCTTTCGGCTTTGTTTTTATATCTTTTTCACTCAAAGCATATCACCTCCGAGCCGTTATTTCTTACGCTTTTTATCCTTATACATTTTCTCATCGGCATACCGTATCATATCGTCAATGGTTTTGCTGTATTTCTCGTTATACGGGGCATAACCTACAGAAACAGACAGCTTATACAGCTTTTCATTATTGAGAAAACTGATAGTGTCTTTAAACTGTGATATGTACGGAAGTATATTGCTTTCGGATATACATACAAATTCATCGCCGCCGATACGGTAAATATCTGCCTTTGCACCGATGGTTTCCCTCAAAGCCTTTGCAACGGTCTTTATGGCATAATCTCCGCAGAAATGTCCGAAACCGTCATTTATTTCTTTCAAGCCGTTTATGTCAATAACAATTACGGTAATGCGTGAAATATTTGCATTAGGTTTTCTTAGCTTCTTTAAGCGCTCCTCGTATGCGTTGCGGTTTTGCACCTCCGTCATAGAGTCTGTATATGCAAGCTCAAATAATTTTTCTGTGATTTTGTTCTTCATAGTGTCCTCCTAAAAGTTAAACGGCGGATTTCCAATAGAGAAGTCCGCCGCATATATTTTTTTAATTCTCACCCGGTTTCGTGGACATCAATTTATATAATTCCGTATCTGTCGGAAAATCATTGATGAACGGCACAATAGAGCCGCCTACCTTGATAAGTCCCCGTCCTGCACCGGCGTTGGTGATGTAGCTCATCTGCGTGTCAGAAATACTTAATAATTCCGATAAATCCTTTCTGTCCGACGGCGCTTGATTTAAGAGCAGCAGAAATTCGCTGTTAGATAACATACCCCGTGCCGTTTCGTTAAGCAGACAGTCTGATATATTCTGCGTAATACCCGTGAGCAGTCCGCCATATTTTCTAAACCGTTTCCAGCACTTCAAAAGAAAATCTGCACTGTACGGATTTTTGAAATACAAGTGTGCTTCATCGACATAAACACGAGTGTATTTGCCACGCCGCCTGTTTGCCATAACTCTGTTGAAAATATTATCAAGCATAATCAAAAGTCCGATAGACTTCATCTGTTCGCCAAGCTCCAAAATATCATACGCAACAATACGGTTATTGACATTGACATCGCTCTGATGTGCAAATGCGTCAAGGGAGCCTGTTGTAAAGATTTCAAGCGACAAGGCAAGGTCTTGTGCTTCGTCCTCCGGCTGACGCAGTAATTCATTTCGGAAATCTACCAATGTCGGCATATACTCCGATTTGCCGTTTAGAAAATCGCCATACACCTTGATTGCACAGCGGTCAATGATGGATTTATCCTTTGCACCGACACCGCCGCCAAGTCTTGAATCTGTACTCTTTAACAGTTGGTCGAAAAGAGATATAAGAAACTCCGATTTGATTGACACAGGGTTTTCGTCCATATCAATATCGCTGTTTATCTCAAGAGCGTTTATATGGTTTTCCGATGAAGTGGAAAGGGTTATTACCTCACCGCCGAGATTACGCACAAGCGAGCCATATTCACGCTCTGCGTCTACGATAATAATATCGTCGTTTGAGAATAGTGCCGCCATCAGAATTTCCATTTTTGCCGCAAAGGATTTACCGGAGCCGGACACACCGAGAATAAAGCCGTTACCGTTTAGCAGCAGCTTTCTGTTACACATCAAAAGATTATGGGAAATGGCATTGATACCGTAATACAAACCGCCTTTGTCGATAATCTCCTGCGTTTTATACGGTGAAAGCACCGCCGTGCTTTCAGTTGTGAGCGTCCTCATAGCTTTAATGTTTAGTGTTCCGTATGGCAATACTGTCTGCATACCGTCCTCCTGCTGATATTTCAGCGTTGCAAAAGTACAAAGGTGCTTTCTGCCGATTGACATCAGCGTTTCCGTGTCGTTGTCAAGCTGCTCCAAGCTGTCTGCAATGTGCAGAAGTGTTACGGTAACAAACATCATACGCTGGTCACGGGTAGTGAGGTCGTCAAGAAATTCTTTGATTTCCTTTCGCATTTGCTCCATTTCATAAGGGATATTAGCAGAAAAATTGTTATTTTCGTTCTGCTTCTGCTGCCATTTTGTAATATCAGTTTCAATGGCAAGCAGCTTTTTCTGAACGATTTTAACCGCTTCATCCGTCGGTATCGGCTGTATGGTGATAGACAGCATCATACTCCTTGAAAAGTCGGTAAGCTCTGAAATCATACTGTCCTTTAAGAAGGACGGATATTCTTTCAAGAAAATCGTCCTTGCATATTTATCGCCGATTTTGATATAGTCCTTCTTAAATTCAATACTGTCGGGGGCAATATAGTCCTTGAAGTCCGCACCTCTCGCCATAGCTTTTTTGAGGTCGAAGTCAAACTCCTCATTTTCTCCCGTCTTGAAAAAGTCATTAAAAATACGAAGCCTGTCCTTGTACCCAAGCTCCGCTATTTTTGACGATATTTTCGCATAGTCTGCCGTCAGGTCATTTCCTACACGGGTAAAGAAAGTCCGTGCTTCCTCAATGTTCTTTTTCTCTGTGGCAACGGTAATATATTTTTCGTGAACGATGTTGTTGCTCTCCGACATTTTATCACAAAGTATTCCGTTCAACTCTTTGGTGTATTTTTTGTAGTTCGGATTATCGGACGGCGTTGTAATCTGCTCAAACACCTTGTTATGAAGTTGTCTGTTATATATCGTGATTTCCGCCATTGCGTCTGTCGGAAGTCCGTTTAATATTGCAGAGTGGGCAAGGAACATTTGAAGCTGATCGTCATCTGAAGCCACCGCGTAGTTAATATCCGAAAACCGCCACGACTTTGAAAACAGCCGTCCCGTTCTAAATATTCCGTCCTTATATACCGCATCAATCGGAATGGACTGCTGTACTGTCTTTGCAATTTTCCGCTTTTGCTTTTTTATTCGGTTTTTTCTTCCGAACAGATTGAATATTGCCATTGTCAAGTTCCTCCTTTACAATTTCATATAGGTAGTTGGTGCTTTCAAATTTTCTAACGCCTGCGGCAAGAAATTCCGAGCGAAACCACGCCCCGATAAATTCCTCAAAGTTCATACCGTTGTAACCCCAAAATCCTGCAACGGCAATGGGAGCCGCCGTTACAATACAAAGCCACGACACGGTTTCTTTGTCGATATAGTTTTTAAGTCCGAAATATATCCCGACCGCAGCGCCCACTGCTGCAACCGAGCATAAAAAAGACCGTGTGGACAGTCCGAAAAACAGGCTTTCGTGATAGTCCTTGATTTCTTTGTTAATTCTTATTTCCAAAGTCGATTACCTCCTTATCTTTCCGGCTCGGTCTTTTTCGGTGCTTTCGGCTGTAAGTCTGTCGGCTTTTCGCCGCTTTCGGGTTTTATAAAGTCAATCCTGTTTGCCGCATAGAAAGCGTTGGTGTTAAGCTGCCGCTGCCACGCCTTATCGCTAGGTGCCCATCTAAAGCCGTTTGCTTTAAGCGTTGTTCGCTGTTCCTCACTGGGCTTTTCGTCAAATAAAAGCTGCAAGCGGTTTTTCTCCTTATTTATAACAGCTTCACCGCCTTCAAACTGCCAGCCGACATAATCGGTTTCCTGATTTGTTTGCAGACTTTCAATACGCTTCTTGATACGGCGTATTTCCGCATTATTGTTTGTAAGACGATACGGCGGAAAAGGCTGTCGCTCCCACGAATACGCTTCCTGCACTCTTTTATCAAGCTTAGCGGCAAGCTCGTCCGAAATGCCTTCACAGCCTTTTACAGTACCGTTTTTCTTGTAGTAGGAATTTACATTTTTCATAAATTCCTGTTCTTTTTCGCATTTGTTTAATTTCTCAGTCAGCTTTTCGACCGCTTTCGGATCGTCGCTGCTGATAACATTGTTATTGTAACTCATAATGTAAAACCTCCGTTAAGTTCCGAATAATTCTTTTACTATTCTGTCTGCTCCCTTGATTAGTCCTACCAAAACGAGCATATTAAAAATCACCTCGCCGATATATTTCCATATCATAGTGACGGTTGTTATACTTGTATCAAGTATTGGTGTACTGCTTGACGCAAATGCCGAGAATATGATACAAGACAGCACTATGACTGCGCCCTCCATACATACGCCGACATACGATTTTAAGAATGATTTTCCCATAAATGCCGTTGTTTCGCCTGCGAATGACGAAAGAGGTACGGGTGCTATTGCCGTGTAGATATACAGCTTAAAAAATCTGCCGTACACGGTCATAATCATAATAAAGGAAAGTACGGTTATGAAAAGGCTTCCGAGTATTGTTACAAGCCACAAAGGGATACTTGCCCAAAAGCCTGCGTCCTCAACCGCCTGTTCAATCGCAGCCGGAAGTGTAACCGACGCTCCGCCGATACCGCCCAAAGAGCCTGCAATTTGTTCCACAATTCCGCCGCATATTGTATATATAGCCGTCATTAAATCCATCGCATAGGTTATAGCCACCTTTGCGGCACAAAAGCGGATAAAGTGCTTTAAGGCATATTCGGGACGCTGAAAGTCCCTAAATGATGCCGTGCTTTTAAATATACTCATAGCAAAAAAGAGGACTAACAAACCAAGTCCGATAGCTTGCAGTCCTCCGTTTATGCCGGATATTACATTCCAAATTGCTCCGCCCTTGAAATTCTGCGGTGAAGTCGTGATAAGAGACCATATTTCCGTCATTTTGTCATTCCAAGTGGAAAACGCATTTTCAAGGTTAGCCACAATCCAATTATCGCTCAAAGGTAATCACCTCCTATTCTTGCTTGAAACGCAAAAACAGCCATAACCGCTTAATCAGCAGCTATGACTGTCTTTTTTGTGTTATTTTGTTTTACAAAACCGATACTGTAAGATACATCAGAATAAATCGCTGTTTGTTCCCGTTCGGGTTAAAGCCAAGATTAAAAGCTCTTTTTCAATTCTGTAAACAAGCAGCCAATCGGGGAGAATATGACACTCACGGCACCCTGAGTAATTTCCGCTCAAAGAGTGATCACAGTATTTTTCCGGAAGTGTTTTTCCGTCTGCCAAAAGGTCAATGACCTCTTTCAGCAAAGCCATGTCATATCCACGCTTTTTTGCAAGTTTATAGTCTTTTCTGAATTTGGTGGACATCTCTATCGCATATTTCATGATTCCAAATCCTTAAAGAGTTCATCTGTACTTGTATATTTCTTTGCCGGGATTTTCCCGTTTATCATATCGTCAACTTCCTTCATTGCTGCCAAAGTTTCGCTATTGGGAATATCAGTTGCTATCTCAAACGGAATTTTTCCCTGCCTGACAACCTGCCTTAAAAACATATTCATAGCAGTTGTCATATTAAGTCCCATATCGGCAAGCATTGCATCGGCTTGTTTTTTTAACTCAGTATCCATACGAATACTCATATTAACTGTTGCCATAAGATTACCTCCTCATATTATAGTATATTCATTGTACCACAAATATGTGCATTGTCAATACAAAAAGAGGAAAAATACGGAAGTTTAATATTCTTTTTTTACATTACATTATCAAGTCCAGTATATCTTTTGCAAATGCAATGATGACGCCACCGAAAAATGTTAGAAAGCCGTTTGCTCTCTGCGATGCGTCGTGTGATTTTAAGGATAAACCAATCTGCACAACACCGAAGCCGAGCAGAATGAAGCCGATAGCCTTAATTGCTGAAAAGATAAAGTCTGACAGGCTGTTTATCGTACTCAAAGGGTCTGCGGCAAATACTGTACCGGAAAGAGCTGTCATCATAACCGCAAGCGCCGTAAGAGTTAGCTTAGTTTTCCTCAGTATACTCTGTGTTTTTTCGATTTTTGTCATTGTTTTCTTTGTGTTCTGATTTTTCATTGTCTGATACCTCCGAATTTTCTTTTGGTTTTTGTTCCTGTGGATTTACAAGGTCAATAGATTTTACATTGTCCCCGTCAACCTCCAATATCTTGATATTTGATAAATCCTCTTTTATGGTAAAGGATAAATCGCTGCGCAGATATTTCCCCGATTTGCTGTGCTTGTAAGGTATGGCTTTTCCGTCCGCTGTCTTTGAAATATTCGGATGTGACAGAATATCGAATTTTTTATCAATTAACGGTCTTTCCCCTCGAATAAAGATTAGTGCGTTGGAATTATCAAGCAGACGAACCTCGTCAAGGGTTAAAAGCTCGCGCCCTGCGTTTTGGTAGTTTGTGTTGCTTGAGCCATGCTGTCCCTTTGTGATACCTCTTGTTCGTGTATCAATAGTTTCTTTGCCGAGCATTTTTGAAATATATTCGTGCGTACTCTGTTCATTACCACCGAGATAGAGTAGTGTATCGCAGTTACCCGTGATGTTCTCCCACGAATCCTTAAACAAAGCTTTAAGCTGCGCCATATTCTGTATGATAATTGATACGGAAATACGGCGAGAACGCATTGTTGCAAGTATTCGCTCAAAGTTATCCGGAAGTGCAACATTGGCAAACTCGTCCATAACAATATGTACCGGAACGGGAAGCTCTCCGCCGTGTTTATGATCGGCGTTATAGTAAAGCGCCTGAAACGCCTGTGTGTAAAGCATACCGACAAGGTAATTAAAGGAATTGTCATTATCGGGAATTACACAAAAAATAGCTCTTTTTCTATCTCCAAGACTGCCTATATCAAGGTTGTCGTATGATGTCATTTTTGCTATCTCCGGTAGATTGAATGCCGCAAGTCGAACTGCTGCGGATATGAGTATGCTTTTAGCAGTTTTGCCGCTGGCTTGCTTGAATATTTTATACTGCTTTACGGCAATATGCTCCGGTTTTTCCTCCTCAAGACCGTTAAAGAGAATGTCAACAGGTGATTGATACCCGTCCTCATCATCTTCAACCGTCGCTGCGTTCTCAATTAAGAACATCAGCATTTCAAATGTCTGCTCCTCCGGCGGCGCTTCGTGCAGAAGATAGAGCATAAGGGCAGAGTCAAGAGCAATTTCCGACTTCTCCCAAAACGGATCGTTTTGCTGTGCGTTTTTCGGAGTGGTGTTTTGAATAAGGTTTGAAATCAGCCTTATAACATCTTCGTCCTTACGTATATACACAAACGGGTTGTAGCCGTCCGAGTTTTCCGGCTCAATCAGATTAAAAACCTTGATGTCATAGCCTTTCTCAATCAAAAGCGGCGCAATACTTCGGAGCATTTCGCCCTTTGGATCTGCCACAATAAAAGAGGTATTGCACTGCATCAAATTCGGCTTTGCGTAAAACCTTGTTTTGCCCGCACCTGAGCCGCCGACCACAAGAACATTAAGGTTACGGCGGTGCTTTTTAGCGTTTAAGCCGAGCCGCATATTCTGTGAGAGAATGATATTTGATAAGTTGTTTTTATCCGCATATCTGCGTACAATACTTTTGACATTGCCCCACTTCGCAGAGCCGTGTTCTTCGCCGGGACGACGGTTTTCTCTTGATGAAAAATACACACCGATACCCATTGCATAAAGGAATAAAAAAATGAGTACAGCTTTTAGGCTATACTCATTAAAAATAATATGTGTAGGGTTGTTTACTGCAACGGTCAAGCGGTCAATCAATTCAAACAGCTTTATATCCTGCTCATAACAGCCTGCAATTATCAAGGCAAGCCATATTATAACGGGGACTGCACAGACAAACAGAATAATAAGGGGTTTATTGTTTTCCTGTCTGTTCAACTTGTGTCACCTCTGATTTTCCATAAATCCAAAGAAACCGCCTCCTTTGCATACAAAAAGAGGCCGGCTCTTATTAGAACACACCCCCTGTCTGTATTACTTATTAAAATTTTGATTGTAAATCTGCATCAGCTCATTCAGTCTTGCGTTTTGCTGTACCCATAGAGCGGTAACAGGAACGCCTGTTGCTTCATCAATGTAATTGCCGTATGCAAGAATTTCTTCGGTTGATGCTACAATAGGCGCTTCGGGAGCTGCTTTCGGTGTTCCGTCGTCAATCCATTTTGCAAATACTACAATATTTTCATTGAGTGTTACCTCAGTTACTTGATGTTTCTTAGTCCGTGGGTCAGAATACCAACCGTCAAAGACGTATCCCTCTTTTACGGGAACATACTCGTCAAGGCAAATTACAGCCCCTATCTCTTTTGCAATAGGGTGGATATATGTACCTCCGTCTGAAGCAAAGATAACTGAACGAATTGTGTCAAGTTCCCAATGTCCCTCAAATCGGTCTATACTTTCTGCACTCACTCCGCAAGGGAGAATAACAGATACCGCTACCAAGACTACCGCTAATACTTTTTTAATCATAGAAAAAACCTCCGTTTCAAAATATATATTCTGCATTTCTGCTGATTTCATTGTATAAGAAAATAGCAGTGCAGTCAAAAAATTTCATATCGAAGATTTTATTAACGGTAATATAAACCGAAATTTGTCTTACTTGATTTCTTTTTCAAATCTAAAAAGGTTATTGTTTTCCAAAAAAAACAGGCAGAAAAACAATCCTTTCGGACTGCTTTCCGCCTTTTACACAAAGGATTATTTTACCCAAACTTCGCTATTTTCAGAGGTAACAGCCTTATGGTCATTAGCTGCTTCAACTACATAAAAGAAATACCACATATTACTGTCGGTTACATCGGTAAAGCGGTTAAGCTTTGTGAAATTGTCCTTTACATATTCCTTGTCTGCAATTCTGCCTGTTGCACGGTTTACAACAGCTACAACCTCTGCACGGGTAATATCGTTATCACCACGGAATGAGCCGTCGCTGTAACCGTTAAGCCAGCCGATATTTTTTGCAAATGCAATATCCAAGTATGCCCAATAATCTTTTGCAACATCGGTATATTTTACGGTATTTCCTGTTTTGTTTACATCATTGAAAAGGTCGTAATATCTCACCGTCATAGCAACGAACTCGGCTCTTGTAACAGATGCGTCGGGTTTGAATGTTCCGTCATTGTAGCCGTTTATGACATCATATTTTTCAAGATAGCCTACATATCCGGCATACCACTCATTTTTGTCAACATCTTTAAATGATGATTTTCCGCTAATGCTTTCGTCCTTTGCTTCAGCAATAAGTCTTGCAAAGATAGCGGCAGCTTCAGCTCTTGACATATTGCTGTCCGGCTTGAAAGTACCGTCATCATAGCCTACGATATACGCCTTATGCTCAATCGCAGGGAGTGTCAGCATACCGTTTTTATCAGTTGTACCTGTTGCTGTGCCGTTCTTACGGTCTTTGAGCGTAACGGTTGTATTCGCCTTTGCAGCGCCTTTACTGTCGGTCACGGTTACGGTATAGTAGTTCTCACTGTCAATCACTTTACCTGTGGGGAGTGTAACGGTTACATTACCCTTGCTGTCAACGGATTTTGTTACAGATACGGTCTTTCCGTCCTTGTCTGTCACCTTAACATTAACGGTTGAATAGCTGCTGATATATCCACCGCCACCGCCGGAGCTACCGCCTGATGAGGAGCCTCCGCCGCTTGAAGTCTTAACGGGCAGAGTTACCTTACCATTTGCATCTGTTGTTGCGGTCTTTTCTGTTGTCTTGTCCTTGATTGTTACAGATACGCCCTTTACGGCGTTTCCATCTTTATCAAGTACGGTTACTGTTGTCTGATTTGATGTTGTCAGCGTATGCGTATCTGGAAGCGTGACATAAACCTTGCCGTCTTTGATTTCCACAAACGCATTATTGATAATACCTTTAGTATCATTGACCGATACCTTATATGTTACGGTTTCAATCTCACCCGGCTTATCCTCAACACCGTCACCGTCGGTATCCTCGCCCTTGCCCGGCTTTTCCTCGGTAATGTCCGAGCTGCCGTTATCATCAGTAATATCCTCTGAAGGCGGTGGGAATACGGCTTTGCCTTCATTGTTTGTAACACCGCTTAAAAATTTCACATCAGCAACTTCTCCTGTGTCTTCTGTAACAACAGATTTTTCAGATACAGTTACATTCATATCCTTAACCGCTGTTTTGTCAGCCTTGTTAAGAACCGTTACGGTAATACGGTTAGCATAATCGAATTTCGCATTTTCGGGGAGTTCTATGATTATTTTGTTATCCTCTGTATGAGTAATAAACGCTTTTTCAATCGCTCCTGCTTCATTAACAACAGTTACGATATATCCGTCAACCTCTGAATATCCGTTTATATCGGTATAATCAATATTAACAGGCGGAACGGTTGCTCTGCCGTTTTCATCGGTGAGATTTGTTTCGCTCTTTTCGGTGCTGTCGGTAAATGTTACACTCATATCCTTGACGGGATTATCGTCCTTATCCGTAACAGTTGCAGTAATTCTGTTGTCGTAATCAAAAGCTGTGCCTTCGGGAAGTTCAACATAGATTTTGTTGTTCTTGATATACACGAAAGCATTTTCGATTACTTTCTGCTCGTCAGAAAGAAGAATATTGTATCCGTTTACAACAGCCTTGCCCTCGCTGTCAGTCATACCCTCCGAAAGAGGAGGTACAACGATAATACCGTTTTCATCGGTATTTGCCGTATATGATTTGTCTTCAATATCATTTACTGTTACATTAACCTCTGTAACAGGCTTGCCGATAGAGTCAAGTATAGTCACAGTAATGCGGTTTGCATAGCTGATTGTCTTTTCAGACGGGAGCGTTACATTGATTGTACTGTCATCGTTATGTTTGACATAAGCATTTGGAATTACTCCAATTTCATCATTCACGATTACATTGATATTATCAACATTAACCTTTCCGTTTTCGTCCGTGTATCCGTCTGAAGCAGTAGGAAGTGTAATCTTACCGTACATATCGGTGCTGCCTTTCTCCATAAAATCAGCGTCACCGATGGCAATTATGGTAATACCCTCCTGAGCCTCTCCATTATGGTTGGTTACGGTTACGATTACCGGATTTTCTCTTGTCGGCTTGATACCGTCCGGCAAATCAACTACAATATTGTTGCTCTCTCCGATATGAATGTCGCAGTTTGGAATGATGACATTGGTTTTATCGGTAACGGTTACAACAAAGGTATTCTTTTTATCTCCGTCCTCATTTCCGATCGTGCCGTTGTCATTACCTGTGCTGCTCTGATTATTCGGCACTTTAAGCTGCCCGTTTCCATCCGTTGCACCTGTGGCTGCGTTGTTATTTTCATCATAAATGAAAATCTGTAAATCTGATTTTGCCGCCTGTGTATCGGTATAGAAAGCAGTTATTGTAGTTTGGTCAGCATAATCCAGCAGTCTGCCGCTTGGTAGCTTGATTGTAATATTGTCATTTATGTCAATTGTAATTTCACTGTTAAAAATGGGCTTGCCGTCCTTATCGGTTAAAATGATAGAATAACCTCCAACCTCGGCATTGCCATCCTCATCAGAATTATCCTTGTCAATAAGTTGCGAAATTTCCGCTGTCTGCAAAATCTCGCCGCAGCGCTCACATTCAATGTGCTTGCTTCCGGCATTTTCGATTGTTGCCGGGGCATCAATAATCCATTCGGACGGCTGATGTCCAAGCGGCTCTTTATAGTCGGCTTTGTATGTATCTCCACACACGGAACAGGTATATGTTGCAAAACCTAATGCAGTACAAGTCGGCTCTGTTACAACAGCTTCATATGCGTGAGGTAGTTTGTCTGTATAATTGCCTTTGTATTCATCACCGCAATCATCGCACTTGAATATGGAATATCCCATCTCTGTGCAAGTAGGAACGATTACCGTTTCAGTATAATGATGTTCTTTGCAGTTTGTATAATCGCCAATGTATGACTTGCCGCAGTCGGGGCAAGTGTAAACTGCATAACCGTGTTCAGTACAAGTCGGTTCTACGGTTTCCTTGTTATAGTTATGCTCAGTCATATCGGTATAATTACCTACATAGCTATCGCCACAATCGGCACAAGTAAAGGTCGAAAATCCCATAGAAGTACAGGTAGGCTGTGTTACATCTTCCTTATATGCGTGGGGAAGTTTTTCTGTATAGTCGGAAACAAATTCATCATCACAGTTTTTGCAGGAATAGGTTGTATAACCGTGACTTGTGCAAGTCGGAGCAGTTACAACTCTATTGTAATCATGTTCTGTTTTATCTGTATAATCTCCCGTGTAGGTATCGCCGCAGTCACGGCAAGTATATACCGTATATCCCATAGAGATGCAAGTAGGAGCAATTACCTCACTATCATAGTGATGACTTGTCGGAAGTTCCAAAACTGTATCACATACAGTACATCTTTGAGGTTCTGTGCAAGTTGCAGCAGTTCCGGGAGTATGTCCGTTTGCGTTTGTTGCCTTAATCATTTTTTCGATACAGCCGTTATTTAAGCAATGATACTCAATAACGCCCTCTGCATCACAAGTGGAGTTGGTAACAGTATGTCCCTCGTCCCACTTATGACCGGTTGGCTCTGTATAGTCGCTTACATAATGGTAATCGCACATCGTACAGGTATGTGTGGTGTAGCCTTTTTCCGTACAAGTCGGCTCTTTTGTGATATTCTCGTATGCGTGTGAGATAATAGGCGTAATATCGGTTATATAGTTATCTCCGCACATCTCGCAGATATGCTCCGTATATCCTGTCATTCTGCAAGTGGGATTGTGCTTTACTGTCTTATAGCTGTGAGCTGCTACGGTCGTTGTTTCCTCATAAAAATTGCCGCAGTCTGAACACAGCCATAATTTAAGACCGCCCTGCTTACAAGTAGCTTCTCTTATGGTAACTGCCTTGTAATTATGTCCCTTTGCAGGCGTATAATTTCTTTTCTGAAGCTCTCCGCAGCCTTCGCACTGCCAACGTTCATATCCCAAATTCTCACAGCTTGGAGCAACGGTTTCAAGATAATGATAATCGTGTTCATGCGCCGGAGGGATGACAATAATTGTGTTTCCGTCGTTGCTATCGGTTTCATTATCATCATTTACGAGCCATACATAGGAAACGCCGTTTTCCGTCATTGTTTCCCCGGCATAGCTGTAATTGATTTTATAATACACCGTGTAATATCCTGCCTGTGTGTAATTCGGTGCAGAAGTTTTAGTGCAGCTATCGGCAGTATCACCATAACGGATACTCGTTTTAACGCCGCTGTCCGAAAGGTCGGAAACAGTAAGCGTATGTGCTTCGCCGTCTGCTGTTCCGTAATAGGAAGCTACAACCGATTTTGCTGTTACATATTCGCTTATTTCGTATCCGCAGTCATCGCATTTTTCCGTAACATAAAAGCGGTTGTTGCCGAGCTGTGCGTCTACGCTTTCCGTAAAATCGTGTGATTCAAGTCCTCTTGACGCTCTTGCAAATGTTCCTTTACAGAATTTGCAGTATTCACCGCGTTTTAATGTAGTTAAATGTCTGCTTTCATCATACGGCTCATATGTAGTAGCGTCAAAATCTAAGAAAAAGTTATGGTCGCAGCTGTTTAAGGTGTAAATATTGTTATTAAAGCTGTAATCTCCGGGACCTTCAATGGAATTGATGGTTCCGCAGGTCTGACATACAGACTTTGTAAAATGATATCCCGTATAGTATGCATCAACACCCGGAGTTCCGTTGTCAAGATTTCCCTTTGATACGCCATCTATGCGGGTGCCGTCTGAATATTTAATGCTGCGGTTAAGCGCTGTTTCCCCTGTTTTCGTATATTCCGGCACACGGTATATCAAAAATGCAGTATGCTTACTGCACACCGTACAATATTGTGTTTCGTTTGTGATAGTAGCATTGATATCCAGTTCGTTGGTACGGTTGTTTGATAAAAGCCAGTTATCTGCCGGATCGACATATTCGTTGGACTGTGCCGCAAATACTGACACGGGGAGCGTACCTGCGATAATGACGAACGCAAGCAGCATTGAAATAACTGGTTTCATAGAAAAATGTTTGGTCTTCATAAAATTAAAATCTCCTTTTCCAAAATGTATTTTTATTTGTGTGTATCAAAAAAGCCGCCATAATTTACGGCGGCTCTCGATAGCGTGGATACATAATTTTTTTCATTTATTCTCTGCCTTTCTGCTTTTTCTTTTTGCGTTTTTTGTTTTGCTGCCGGGTATGTTGCACTGACTTTTCCTTTTCGGGAGCAGCCTTTTTCTTTTGCGACTGCTCGGCTTTTATCTCCTCAATTCTTTTACGCACCGAGGGTTTAGTATCGCTGTCCGTTTTTGCCGTACCCTCGAATGAGATAGATTTGCTCCCGTGCGGATTTTCGCTTGTTTTCTCCGCACGAGACTGTTGGTTTTTTGAAGAATTATCATTTTCCTTGGTATGTTCTTCATTCACCGCTGTTTCGGACTGTTCGGGGACTTCCGGCTCAACCTCCTGTTCAGGTGCGGAATAGCCGAGCTTTTCCATAATGTAATTAAGTCTTGGAATATCATCGTGAAAGGCAATAATATCGCATAAGCCGTTATCGTTTGTCTTGTCCGCAACCGGGCGGTACATTATGCCGTAGTTGTGCGCTTCGGTATTGAATTTCTTCAAATCGGATTCTTTAATCTGCATAATACAAAGCTGCTTGCCTGTTTTAAGCATTTGCTTGAGCTTTGCAACGCCCTCGGTCTTTCCGTCGTCCTTTACCAGCGCCATAACAATGGCGGCAAGATTTTTTGCACCGAGTGCAGTAAGTTTTACTGCCGACTCGGTAATCTGTATGCCTTCCTTTACCATTAAATCAGCGACTTCGCCGCTTGTGTTCATCTTTCATCAGCTCCTTATCTGCCTGTTCCTGCAAAGCCATAGCCTGACGTTTTTTCTCGGCAATTTTGTATGAGTCTTTAAAAATGGCTTTGCACATTCTGATTTCCTTTCGGAGTTCGTTAAGCTCCGTATTGATTGCTTTTGCTTTTTCCTTGACCTCATCACAATTTTCATCAGTCCTTTCATCGTACAGCTTTTTACGCTGCGTAATTAAAATATCAATTTCAGCCTCCTTGCTTTGCTGATATTTTTGTAACTGTTCGCCCGTTTCAATATCGTGCGAAAACAAAAATTTAAATTGCTTCTGATAGCGTTCAAACTTTATCATCTCCTCACGCATAAAAAATGACACCCTCTGCGGTGTCTGCTTACGCTGTATTTTTTTGAACAAATATAGATAGTGGAAGTAGAGTGCCATAAATCCTTTTAATTTTTTGCCCTTAACATTTTTAAGGCTTCCTCGGAATTTATATTGCTTTTTCGGCATCTCGGACGGTGCAGCCGTAATGATACCGTTACGGGTTGCGATAATTCTTTCCAAAATCTCTGCTTCGCTGTAACCCTCACCGAGGTTATCAAGGCGCATCGGGCGTTTTGCGTTCGGAACGATGATGGAGGTGTATTTGATATTCGGTCCTTTACGGTGAACGACAAACCCGCGCTTTTTTAAGTTCTGCCAAAACTGTTCCATCGTGTAGGAGCATTTGATAATCTCGTCAATGTCCCTGCGGATACTGCCACGGATAGTCGGTCTGCCTTCTTTTAACGCCAGCCATTCGCCGTAGTGCATACCTCGGCGTTTGGGATGTTCAATTACCGACAGACAGTTTTCAATGCAGATAGCGTCTGATATTCCACGAATGTCAATAAAGTAATCCTTAAAATTATTTCTGTATTTGCTCCCGTCAACATAAGAAACAGCGTTTATGAGCAAGTGATTATGCAAATGCTTGTGGTCAAGATGCGTTGCGATAACAACCTCGTATTTATCCGCAAACAAACGCTCCGCAAGTTCAAGTCCGCATTTATGAGCAACCTCCGGCGTTGTTTCAAAATCCTTGAAGGACTGTACCAAGTGATAGGCAAGCACAGCGTTTTTGTGTCCGGCTTTTCCGAAAAGCTCTTGCGTTTCCATCATTTCCGAAAAGGCTTTGTCTACCGTGCAGTTGTACGTTTTCACATACTTGCACTGTTCCGTCTTGTCATTGTTCTTGATATATTTTATTGCGCCCTCGACCGCTTCAATGTTAGGCTGAATTGATGTCTTGTCGGGATTTGCAATGTATTTAAGGCTTGCGTCAAGTCTTGATTTGACCGACCAAATTTTTGTAATTGCCATCAGCGTACATTCCTTACAAGCCGCATAATTTCATCTTGCATTTTGAGGACTTCCTCAATTTTATCTGCTGAAATATGCCTTTCGGCGTTTGCAATATGCGCTATCTGATTTATGTTGTTGCCCACAGCATTTATCTCACGCAGCAGCTTTACATATTCGTCAGGCGGACGGGGACGAATTTCTTTTCCCATAATCAGTTTGCGGATATACGGCTCCATTTTTAAGGCACAAGCGGCGGCATCCGCTTTAAGCCGCCTGTGTTCCTTTTCGGTGAGCCGTACCGATATTTTGATTTTATCCATTGTTAAAATCACCTCGTTTC
Source organism: Clostridiales bacterium (assembly GCA_003343885.1). Taxonomy (GTDB): domain Bacteria; phylum Bacillota; class Clostridia; order Oscillospirales; family CAG-382; genus UMGS882. The sequence goes on from QAKH01000045.1 coordinate 19,081, forward strand.
TTTAAGCCGACAGGCGGTGGGGTATCAGGGGCAAAAGCCACTGACAAGCGGGCGTTTTGCCGTCAAAATGCCGTGCTTGCTAATACAACTGCTACGCAGTTGTTACCTCTGCCGCACTGTCGGCTATATGCCTTGCATATTTGAGATTCCCTGAAAGCTGTGCTTTGCCGTTCATCAAACATACAAGTATGTTCGATGAACACCGTCTGCGGCGGTTTTTAGCGTTCCGGCTCATGCTTTCTTTTCTGGTCTTTTTCTGGTTCATGCTGCTTTGCTAAATCCTCAGCAAATTCTTTTATAGCAGTCTCTATTGATCCCACATGAGTGCAATCATTTTCACGCCAATGTTCATAACATTTAGAGAGCAAATTATCCACTTTCAATAGAGCTTTGATTTGTTTTTCATTAAGGCGCTCATCAATTTCAAAAATGATTAAAAAATCCTCGCAAATGCCAAGTTTATATGAGTTATGTAGCACCTCCTCTGGTGTAGAATTTTTCATTTTTTCAATATAAATATCAAATTCATGCTGTACTTTTTCATATAGCTGTTTTCTTAACATATCTATGTTTTTCATAATTTTCAATCCTTTCAAATTTTATCGTGCCATAAAAAATCCATTTTATAACTTACCTTTCCGGCTCATGCTTTTTCTTCTGCGCCTTTTGCTGTTCTGCTTTTTCTGCCAACCCCTCTGCAAAATCGGTAACGGTATCCCGCAGCATATCCATATACGAGCAGTCATTTCCGAGCCATTCGTTATAGCAGGCGGAAAGAGGGGAATCGAGCTTCGACAGCGCCTTTACCTGTTCATGTGATAAGGTTTCATTTTCCGGCTCAATGATTTTTTCCGGCGTAGAATGTTTAAGCTTTTCAATAAAGTTCTCTTGCTCATTACACATTTTTTCATAGAGTAAATCACGCAGTTCCTGTTCGTTTTGCATTAAAATCAGTCCTTTCATATTTTTGGGCATAAAAAAAACCGACAAGATTTCTCCTGCCGGTTATGCCTATTATTGAATTTTATCTTTACATATCATTATGTTATTTCGACTTTTCTTTCAGCTTATTTACGGAAAAATCAATGATCCGTTCTTTTCGTGCTGTAAGCATCGGTGTACAAGGGGTACAAACAAGATTAAAAAGAAATGTTAGATTTGAAAGTAAGTAGAGTGGCAAAATCAAG
>QAKH01000079.1 GCA_003343885.1 Clostridiales bacterium
GACGATCCCAACCCAAAGTCGAACACAACGACCGTCGCACGGCAGACCGACGGCGCCATCCCCGGAAACCGACCGTCCCCAAACGATCGACCTGCCGGACCGAGATTCGCCGGCTTCGCAGAAAAGAGGGTCCGATCCGTACAAGCTCGAACCACCGGAGATCGAAACGAGCGCAAAGGACGCCAGCCGACTCTGCCCGGCGAAAAGACGGAAAACCCATAATTAAGTTCGGTTCATCGCCCTTCTTCCGTTATCTTCACTCAAGATCGGAAGTAATTCGGCAATCCTTACATCGAAGCCCGCACAATTACCCCTGTCTTTCGCTATCTTCGCAGAAAATAGGAGGCGCCTCGGAAAACTGGGAACAAGTTCCCGTTTTTTCCCGGCTTTCACTATCTTTGTCGTCATGCAAAACCACCTGACACTCTCCCAGCTCCAAAAGCTCGTCAAAGCGACGCTCGACGAAGCGTTCGCCCTGCCCGTATGGGTCAGTGCCGAAATCGCGGAGATCAAGATCAACTATTCGGGGCATTGCTACCTCGAACTGGTCGAAAAGGGTGGCGACAACGGCGTGCCGCTCTCGCAGGCCCGGGCGGTCATCTGGCGCACGGCTTACGCCCGCATCGCCGGCTATTTCGAGGCCGAAACGGGTCAGCGACTGGCCGCAGGCATCCGCATCCTGGCCCGGGTGATGATCTCCTACCACGAACTGTACGGTTTCTCGCTCAACATCCTGGACATCGACCCGACCTTCACGCTGGGCGACATGGAGCGACAGCGGCAGATCACCATCGAGCGGCTCCAGCGCGAAGGAGTCTGGGACATCAACCGCGAAAATCCTCTGCCGCAGGTAGTACAGCGTATCGCCATCGTTTCGAGCCGCCAGGCAGCGGGCTATCAGGATTTCTGCAAGGAGTTGGGCAAAAGTCCCTATGCTTTCTCCCTGACGCTTTTCGACGCTTTCATGCAGGGCGCCGGTGCCGAGGATTCGATCGTGGCGGCACTCGACGCCGTGGCCGACCGCATGGACGATTTCGATGCGGTCGTACTGATCCGGGGCGGCGGGTCGGCCAGCGACCTGAACTGTTTCAATGCCTACCGCCTCTGCGCCCACATCGCCCAGTTTCCCCTGCCGATCCTCACGGGCATCGGCCACGACAAGGATACGAGCGTCGCGGACATGGTGGCCCACACGGCACTTAAAACCCCGACGGCCGTCGCCGGATGGCTCGTCGAACGGATGACGGGCGTCGAGGGATGGCTCGACACCGCCGCCCTGCAACTGCGCGACGCCTCGGCGGGCATCTTCCGCCGCCATGAACTGCGGCTCGCGGAGCTCGGCAGCGAAATCGCGCATCAAAGCGCCCTCCTGCTCCTGCGTCGCAACGAACAGCTTACACGCTGGAGCGATGAGCTTTCGGCCGCTGTCGGCGAGCTCCTGCGGCGGCAACACACACGGCTCACGACCGCCGAAGAGCTGATCGCAAGCCGTTCGCCCGAACATATTCTCTCGCTGGGGTTCGCCATCATACACCGGGGCGATGAAACCGTCACCTCGGCCAAAGGGCTTTCCTCCGGCGACACTCTGCGGGTGGAACTGTCCGACGGCACATTCGATGCAACCGTAAAATAAGCAACCTGACAATATGGCAAAGAAAGAGATTACCTATACCGAAGCGATGAACGAAATCGAGCAGATCCTCGACCGCTTCCGCCGCGAAGAGATGACCGTCGATTCGCTGACCAAGGAGGTCAAGCGGGCTACCGAACTGATCGCCCTCTGCAAGGAGCGGCTGCACCGGACGGAAGAGGAGCTGAAAAAAATCTCCGAATAAGATGAAAAGGCTGATTCGCTGGGCACTCAACCACCTGCCCCGCACGTTTCTGCAACGCATCGCCGGAATATCGGTTCCGGTGCTAGGATGGTTTTATATCGGCCGGGGCGTCGAATGTCCCGTCTGCGGCACCCGGCGGCGCAAGTTCCTGCCCTACGGCTACGTCCACTCCCGTCCGAACGCCCTCTGCCCCCGCTGCCTCTCGCTCGAACGGCACCGCCTGCTATGGCTCTACCTGCAACGCGAAACCGACCTGCCGACCGCGTACCCCCGCATCCTGCACATCGCTCCCGAAGTCTGCCTGATGCGCAAACTGCGCAAACATTACGACGGGCACCCGGGCCTGTACCTCACCGCCGACCTCGAAAGTCCGCTGGCCGATATGCATTTCGACGTGCAGCACATTCCCCTCGAGGACGATTTTACGGACGTGGTGATCTGCAATCACATCCTGGAACATGTCGAAGACGACCGGCAGGCGCTGCGCGAACTCCACCGCATCCTGAAACCCGGCGGCTGGGGCGTCGTCCTGTCGCCGATGGATTTTTCGCGCGAAGAAACCTTCGAAGACGACACGATCACCGATCCGGCTGAGCGAACCCGCATTTTCGGCCAGTACGACCACCGGCGCATCTACGGCCGCGACTACGCCGACCGGCTGCGCAGTGCCGGATTCGAAGTCGCCGACATCGACTTCGCCGCCTCGCTCACCGAAGCCGAACGCCGTCTGTACGCCCTGCCCGACGACCATATTTACGTCGTTTACAAAGTCCGGGAATAAAACCTCACTCCTATCACAAAGCGAGCGGACGATAACCACAGTACAGCAAGCAACCGAACTTGTTTTCCGAAATAAAAAATCCCCGGCCTTTCGAGGATATGGCCTTTTGATTTTAATTGATTGATTATCAGTGTTGGTTTTACCGAATTTCCTGAAACTGTCTATGTAAGCATACATAGGAGGCCCAGAATCGAACTAACGCCTTTTGCAAATATATATGAAATATTTTGCTTATAAGGAGCTGATAGAGAAGATTTTTCTTCCAATCATTAAAAAATGATCGCAAACAAGGAAACGAAGCGCATGTGCGGTGTTCATAATGCCGTACATGCGCTTGTTTTATAACTAATTGGCTATTATTGATTTATACTAATTGGAGCTATTTGGTTTTAATTGATACATATATTAAAATGGGGGTATCGGGAGTATGATATTGTCCAACTGCCGATATCAGGAATATTTCCTGGATACCGGCTTAACCATGAGGTCGATGTGCTGATGTTGGAGAATATGTTCCATCGCTTTATAGATGGGCATCTTCTCGATACCTGCAATCTTCAAGGCTTCCATTTTAATCGTGTTTTCAACTAACAGAAGATAGTCTTCCTCCTTCAGCTCAACGTATTTCTGTGATTCAGATTTTAATTTTGCCATAATCAAGCACATTTATTTATTACCAAAATCTGCCGGAATTTCACCCCATCTTTTGTTGTCCCAATGAACCACTTCGATGTCGTCGATTCTGGCGGCCACCGCCTTCAAGAAAACTTCCGCTTTAAGTAACGCAGGACAACGCCTTGAAGAGGCAGTTTTCATATTCCTGTACCATGTTATAGCGGTGATGCTGTCTGAGTAGATGGTGCGAGGGCTGTCTGGGTTTGCCAGAATGTATTTTACTGCTTCTACAATCCCAAGAAACTCGCCGATGTTGTTTGTCCAGTTTCCTACCGCTATACGGAATATTTCTTTTTCTGAAAAGAGGTCGACGGCCCGGCAGCGCGTCAACCTCTCTTTTGTAGAATGGGCACCGTCTGTAGCGATACCTATTGTAGGACGTTCTTTCATCCGTTCCTCCTGCTGTCTACATAAATAAAACCGTCAGCTTCCAATCTTCTCACCAAAGCTTTCGCTTGATGGAGATAATCGGAAATTACGCCTTCCTGGTCTTTTATGTCCTTTCTGCTTTGTAAGACGGACAACACCCCTTCAATGGTGCGGCTCATTGCACTTTTCCCGTCTTTCGGATCGAAAAAAACTTTCTTGTTGCCGAATGTCACAGTCACCTGATACAGCGACTTGGGAATGATTACTGTCTCTACTTGTGCCGGGAACAATACGGGTGTAGCGGCAACGACCACATACCCGTTTGCCTTGTGCATAGGTTTCAGTTCGACAGAATAAAGAACATTTGGCTCGACTTTGCCTTTCAAGTCTTCTGAAAGAACACAAATCTGTTTGCCGAATCTTGAGTCTTCACGGACTCCCATCAATTTACGTGTTTTGGAATGCCGGGAAACAAAGCCGATAAGTTCTCCCGTACGCTCCGATTTCGCAAACTTAATCTGCGACTTTTCTGAGGTCATGCTAAATCTTTGTCATATTCAAACTATTTCTTTCAATTGACAATCTTATTTCTAATCAGTCTGCAATAAAGCAAAAGTATGAATATTTTGTCACACCGACAAAGCTTTTAAACACTAATTTTCAGTGCTTTATGCGTATATATACAGAGATTTGCGCAAGTCAATACAGCCGTTCTTCTTCCGTAAAATGGCTGAAACGCTCGTCAGTATCAGACGATTGCAGAAGGAAGCGGCATTTCCAATACCTGTAAATCCGACCGCCGTTAGGTATATAGTAGTTGATATCGTTGCTATTCAGATATTGGTTGCCTTGTTCCGTCCCGTGATGCATCCACGTGGCACATCCCGGCAAATTTGGGTTCGGGCGCACATAGAAATCCATCTTCTCCTTACCAGCCACAAAGATGTTATGAATGATGATATCATCATCAATGTGAAAGCGGTAGGCGTACAAGGCAAAATCGCAGATATCGGCATTCAGCAAATTTCCACCGAAATGAATGGGGGCCTCTTTCTTGAGTCTTTCAAAGCCATCCCTTATTCCTCCCCGGGTAGCTATTTCAACAAATTTTTCGTTTGTGACAGGTTCTGCTGTCGCATAAATTACGCGAAAACCGTTCTTTGTACTGTCGAGAACCATGACATGGTCAACAATCTCGGCAGACTTGTTGATACTTTCGTTAATGGGGTCAGGTCCATGCGTGAAGCATATCTTGAAAAAAGCAACAATAATTACGATCGTGACAAGCCAAGTCCACGGTCCGATTGCAGAGGAAATGAAAACAAATTCGTCTGCCTTTTTCCAGAATTCTTTCATTGAACTTTAAGCACATGGCGACCGGATGCGCCCCGGACCTCAGACACAGATACTTTGTGTCCCGCATCCAGCAGCCGGTTTCTACATTCTTCCATAGACGCTTCGGGAATCCTTGCAGCCGGAATCCCTGCTGTCGTCATTGTGAACAGAGGCACATCCGTGATCCGGGCGACCGTTTGGGCATCGTCAAAATACGCCTCATAGAAATCTCCCACATGGAACAAGACAACAGCTTCGGAACCGTGTCTTTCCTTCATACGACCGTAACACAGACGGATGTTCTCTTCTTTCTTCATATATGTATAATACCTGTTTTAGAGCCAAACAAAGGATATGCCTGTAATCTGTTCATAATAGGTGGAGTAACTCCGCAACTCATATACAGATAGCTATCATCTGACAAATATACAATAATTTACGGAGCGTCAAATCATACCTGTAGTTATATTTTGCAAGCCACCTCCCTTCTTTCAAGTTGTTCTTTCAGGGCGGCAACCAGATCATCCGTCGAGTTGATGTCATGCTGTTCGCCACACGGTTGGCCGTGGAACAGTGGAGTGAACACCAAATTGAAATCCTCTTTGATGGTTATTCCCCCCAACAAGGTAATGCCGGCCTTGATACGATAATATTCGCCATACATGGCGTAGGTATCGGTTGTCGGTTTGAACCCATAGCCGGGCAACAAGTCCGGGAGCTCGTCAAGAATAGGTCTGAGTACCTCTTTTAGAAAGTTGGGAGATTTGCCGAGTTTGGCCTTCTTTTTCGGGTCCGTCCCGATTTCTTCGATACGCTTGTTGAACGCCACGAAGCGTTCCTTGTAATTCTTGGTAAGAGTTTGAATATTCATTATTGCGAGTTTGTTAGTTGAATTTTTCCTTCCAAGAAAAGCTTCTGCTTATACCGTCTGTATTCTCGAACCGACTTGGTTAGCTTGGCTCTATCTGGCTTGTACAAGCCTTTGGCTTTTCTTATTTTAAGTTGTTGTTTGTTCCGATTCTCCTCTTCAGGGTTTACTATAAAGGTAATCAGCCGCCTGCTGACTCCATACTCTTTGGCCAATTTGCGCTGGCTGATGCCGGTTGTGGCGTATCGGAAAGCTATTTCCGACTTCTGCTCTGGCGTCAGTTTCTGCCGCCGGTCATATTGCGACCCTCGGATGATTATTTTTTCACTTCTGTATGGCATGTCTTTACATTGTTAGTCTTCTGTAATGCAATGGTAAATGCGCAGCTTGTCTTTGAGAGGAAGTGCCATCCAGCAGTTACATATCCTATCTTGTGTCTCAATGGTATCCTCATCATAACGAATGGGGCCAAATTCCCCTTCAAAGACAGTCGCGAGGCCAAATCGGGTTTCATCGTCCAGATCATGCCACCATCGGCACATTCTCTCATATTCTTCAATGTCTGCCACAAGATCCGGCATAGGCGCTTGGCATATAAATTCCGCTTCATCGCCACATTCCGCCTCCCAGAACCCTTGTTCGCATAAATCCCGCTGTTCCTGGCACACACGCGAGACAAAATTTTTCAACGCCCTTTGAAACAATTTCCTTTTCAGTTGCGCATACACGGTGTCAGTTAGCCCATAGCCACGGCCATGTTTTTCTTCCAGTTCCTTCAGTTGTGCATAGTCAGGAGCATTCTTTTCTTTATCCAGATAGCGGTCAATCAGCTCCTGATCGCTGTCCACCAGAATCAATATATCCTCCATCATTCCTATTGTTAGTTTGTCTGTTTACTGTCTTTCTCGCAAGTCATCGGCCGTCAGCCGTCGCAGGCAGGCGACGGAAATCACCTGCTCGTCATCTTCACGAATATCCATTACCTTTGCCGTGCATACATTTTCATTCCATTCCAGCGCCTTAACCTCAAGTATCATTTGCCTGCGATATTCCGCAGCCTCGTTCCCACAGGCAAGGCGGATGGTTTCCACGGCATCATCGGTAAGCCGAACCAGGTCCCCTTCATGAAAGGGCGAATCCGGAGCATCCTGAACGGTAATCATCCTCCAATCTCCATGTCCATCATGATCCTCCATGCCGGCCACATAAGCGTCGTATTCGGCTTTTGTTTCAAACTGCTGGACAATTACATAGCCGCCTGATTCTTCCAGGCTGTTCTCCGGTATTTTCCCCGTGCGCTCGTACAGTTCCACTGTTTCTGCTCCAAGCAATACTACTGCTCTTATCATGATTGTAATTGAATGTTTTGTTTAGATGCTGATGTGAAAATCGATGTCCTTTGCGTCGAAGTTGGTCCGATATTTTGCGTTGTACTCTTCGATGGCTGTTCCCGGAATATAGGTCTCTCCGTTTATTTCATAACGTCCAGCTTCCAGCAGTTCCCGAAGAGTTTCCGTATCGCCTTCCAGGATTTTTTCTATCTCCTCACGGCTGCCTTGGACGGTAACTCCGAGGCGTAGCCAGACGGCCTCCCCGTGCGCAGTGTCCGTATCTTCCGGTTCGTCCTTGTGGCGTATGATCCGGTAGTCCGTCCATCCATCGGCGTCGTTCACTCCGGCGACGTAGGCATTGTACTCCGCCTCGGTTCTGAACGCATTCTCGTCCGCGACGCCCCCATTATCCTGCAGCCACTCTTGGGAAGGCAGTTCTTTACTCTCGTCGTATTTTCTCACAGCGCCCTCACCGAAAATCATGGTTATTTTTATCATGTGTCTTGGGGTTTTGAATGTTTATTCGTACAATCTTTCTTTTTGACGTTTTTCCAAGGTCATGCGGAGATACTGCATCAGTTTCCCGCAGGGACACAAGGCATGTTCCCGCTGGCGGACATAGCTCAGGTCTCCATTTGAGAGGATCATGCCCTCGGCATTGAGATAGAGGTCGCCATAGACACAGTTTGCCTCCGTAAGGTAAATCTCATGAATGGGATTCGGAATTCCCTCCGTGCTGCGGCCTTCCCGGAAAAGGGCAACATGCTCGGCCTGCCCCCGAACTCCAAAAAACGGATACGGCGAGAGCGCCGCGATGGTGGCGGCATGTTCCCTCGCATCGTGGAAACGGTCGTCGCTCATTTCGAGCATGTGACCGGAGTACGCCCCTTGTTCCTTTTCCTCCTGGTATTCGTACAAAGCAGCACAGGCTTCTATGAATTCTGAGGAACGGGACGCGGCCGAGCCGTTGGTTACGATATAGAAATTATTGACCGTAATGCCATAGGCACGTACCCGGTTGAGTATATGGCGGATGGCTCGGACGTTAAGCGACGGCTCACCACCCGTGATATTGAAATGTTGGATATGCCTGACATGCCGCAGCAAGGTGCTTATATGTTTCAAAGGAATATCCACATGCTCGGCGTCTCCCCGCATACAGTGGGCACAGCTCATGTTGCAGCGCCGGGTAATCTCGATAGAAAGATTTTTAATATAGAGCTCTTTCATGTTCGTCACTTGGAAGTTGTTTTAAGAGATGTTTTATATTTTTCCGACCAGTTTGCAGAAAGCCTCAAAGAGTGCTTCGGTATATAAATCCCGGGCCGGGACCATACGGACACCTCCGCTTTCATATTCCAGCTCGACATACAATTCCTCGTTGTCCACTGCAAAGCCGCAAACGCAGCAGGGGCTATGGTCTTCGTCGCAGCCCCGCACGGAGTACCCCTCGACTGAAAACTTTCCCTCATCGAAACAGGAGACGATTTCCCGCATCAGCTCCAGCGCGTCTTTTCCCAGCATGTGATAATGTTGTTCCAGTTTGTCAAGCTGCAATCGGTCTTCTTCCGATACCGGACAGGTAATCTCCAACTGTTCCGAAGGCAACTCGACAGTCTCTTCCCCGTTCCCTATTTTCACGATATTTTGAGCGTAATCTACGGCATGCACATCGTACTCGCCGGATTTTTCGTGGACAGGATCGTCCCACCACACTCGTTGTCCTTTCTTAAAAGTTATCATGTCACATCATTGCTTTTTCCTGTTGAATTCTGTCCGCAACTTCCGCCACGATTGCTGGATCCATAGGGCACGGGCGTGGGGAAAACGGGTTGTTCTTTACCTGGCGAAGTTCCCGAAGGGCGCTTTCTTCTGCAGCTTTTTCATCCATGCCCTGATGCTTCCAGAAATTGAGACAGCCGGTGAAATGTTCCTCCAAAATGCGGATTTGTGTTTCTCTGTCCAGTTCCATATGATCACTTTCTTTTTACAATACGCAGGTTGTCATAACCTATCGTTTCCAGTTCTGCGAGCAATGCACTGTAATCTTCCTCACTGGCAGGTGTTGTCGAGTCAATCACCTGTTTATAGTACGCGGCGCCGTGCTGCCCGACATGCATGTATGAAGTTACAGAACCATCCTCGGACCAAGGGATGTCCGGGAAGAGGGCGATGATTTGTCCATCAGGGTATTTTCTAAAAACCGCCCTCGTCATTTTGTCCGCAGATTTCCGATTCGATTTCATAGTTCCCATAGTTTCTGAATTCATAATCCACCTCACTGACAATCTCTTCCACGTCGTCGTCCGTGATTTCGTCCACGTCCGGATTAGACAAGTCCAGACGCACGGTCAGGTATATCGTTCTTGTTGCCATAGTCGTTCGGGTTTGCTATCATATACAATGGCCAATGAAGTGGAACACATCGGCATACTGCTCGGTATGAACATAGAAACCAGCGCGTTTCTCACCGGTCTCCGCATCTATTCCGTCAGCAGTCAGATGGTCTACTTCAGACAGATACACATCCGTTAACTTGATTCGCGGCGTATCGTGGCGTCCATACAAAGTGGTCGTGATTGGGAAGTTGTTGTCATCCTGTTCCTCCTCTCCCGAAAGGTCAAGAGAAATACGGCCTTTCTTTTTCAGCAGTTCCAGCATGAACTGAAGGATATCCTGTTCTGCCTGATTCAGCCGCTCGTTCAACTCCGCGTATTCCTTGTCTGTGCGGTCTGCTTCCAATGCCGTCAACATATTGTCGCGGATACTTACAAGCCAACAGGGATTTCTTGTCGCCAGGCTCATTTCGCTGGCGTAAATCGTAGACTCTTCACCCTCGATATTATCGTAAACCTTCAAATAGAGGTCATCATCGCTCAGCCCGACATGCGTCACCATCTTTTCCGTCCATGAGTCAAAATGCCCATTATAGTCAAGAACATAGGTGGCATCTTCCGGTCTTTCGTCGTCGATTTTCAGTTCGAGTTCATCGAGATTGTTTTCTTTCAGCAGTGAAATGATCTCATTTTGCAGGGCAACACTTAGGTCGCTGACTTCCTGCCAAGTAATGTGCTTTTTCATCATTCGGATTTTTTCAAGAATAGAGAGATATGATTGGGGGTGTTTGAAACTCGCCACTTAAATAAAAAGACCGCCACAGCTAACGGGAGCCGTGACGGTCGGTCATCATTATGGCATTTGATGAACATTATTCCAAAATCTCGCGTTCCGTGATTTTACAGTTTCGCGCATCGAAGAGTATGTAATAGCTGACTTCCGTTTCCTCGTCTGTGAAACAGAGTCCGTCATATCCTTCGTATTTCTTCTTGTCGACCTCCTTGTTGGCACTCAGTTCCGCCCATTCCTGTGGGTCTGTAATGAGATACGGATGCTTCATGTGGATTCGGGCATGTATCAACACAGGAAGGTCATTCGGCCCAATACCGCCATTTTTCTCATCGTAAGCGTATTCTTCCGCCTCTGCACGGTCGTCGGTAAAGTGGATAGTCTGGTCACCTTTCGTGAAAAATACAACTTCGGGGTCAGGGGTACCGTGATACACATCCAGCAAATCCTCATAGTACGGAACATTCTGGCCGTTCACGGCAGCTTCCAACTCCTCCCACCAGACTTCATTGTGGTATTCATTGTCGAAGTCGATATGTTCCTCGTCATCCAGCTTCAAACGAGTTCGTGTTTCCACATCCGTCTGAGTTATGATTTCCTGCATTTGCTCATCAGTTACATCCTCCGTACAGAAAGGCTCGGGGAGAGACTCAAGATCACGTCTTGACAATTTGGAGTCCCCGTAAGTGAACTCCTGATCATAAAAAGCGTCATCGTGAACAGATGGGGCCTCCTCCTCGGGCAACAAATCAAGTGACACCTGCGAGCAAATATAATTCTCATCCCGACCCTGTGTTTGACCGAAAGCCTCGAATTGCTCCAGGTTCTCATTTTTCAGACGGAACCGTATTTGGTTGCGACGTAAATATTCAGTCGCTATTTCCTGTGAGGAGAATATTCCGATTGCCTCCATAGAGTTGTATGAATGCCATGCATCGCATTTACACAAGATACAAACCTGACGTTCCTCTTTCACCTTGGGGCATTTCCTGTTTTCTCTGAACTCGTACAAGGCGTTATCTATACTTCCGAATGCATTTCTGATTTTGTCTTCCAGGGTGATTTCGCATCCCATTTTCTCAAAGTAATACTCAACAAAATCAACAAACTCCGGATTGTTCATGGCGCATTTTGCCTCCTCGTCCTGTGTGGAAAGTGCGATATCCACACCTGTAAAATCATCCATGCTCGGCTTATGATTGCCTTCATTATACTCGTCCTCGACAATGCACACTGCAAGGCCGGCGCTTTCCGCTTCCACCTCGATGGTCTTGCAGAAAGTCTCTTCAATAGCTACTTTATACTTCATATAATATTCAGTTTTTTCAATTCTTTTCTGTATGAACTTAAAGAAGGTTTATACCCAATCTCATTGACTATCTGCCGCATTTCCCGGATGCTGTAGGACTTATCCATATCCAGCCCATAGTCCGTAGCGAAAGAAGTCATTCCTGCATAGCAGAAGCCTAATTTCCGGTGCAGCATATCGGCGCTGTATTTGACGCATTCGTCTGCCAGTATGGTCGGGACAGCCATACCCCGAATCTTGTATTTCATTCCTGCAAGAAGATTCTCACACTCATCACAGTGATAGGTCAGATCCCTGCGGCGGGCACAATACCCAATCGTCTGCCCCATAAACGTGTTACGGAAAATCTCGGTGCGGTTTACATCCTTGATCTTTTCAACGCCATAGTAGCACAAGGCCTGAACGGCACGGAGTGAACTGTCCACTTTCGGCTTGACAAACTGCGGATCCTTTTGACTGACTATCTTCTCCAACCATGTACGATGAAAAGTGCCAATCGGAACATCGAACACCTTTTCCGGGGTACAATATCTCGATTCGGCGCGTGTCATCATCAAATAGGGTTTATCAGTCCGGCCCCAATCCTGGGTATAAAAGGCGAGATAAGTATTGCCAATCTTACAATATGAATAATCCACTTTGGCATTCTTCAATGAAAGGAGACTGCATTCACCTCCATAAAATTCTTCGGGAAGCCCGGTCTGCTTTTTGAACTCCTCCAAGTATAGTTTTGGAACAGCATCTTTATAGGATGTGTCCCTATAGCAACGCTTTGCCATCTGCGGAGTAATGAAGCGTTTGGCAAAGGAATAGACATTGAATGTACTATAGTTGAATGCCGCCTGCGTATTGGCGGAAGTCTGAAATCTTTGTGGCATCTGCCTGAACCAATAGAACGACGTTCCATGTTCCATACAGTAGTCGACAAACTCCTGTGTCCACACACAGTCAGGGAACTTAGGACAGGTTGAATTCTTTCGGATAAAGGCCTTGCATACTTCCGGCGTAAGCAATTGCCGTCTGATGTCTTCGGCCAAATGATAAACATTCGTGCACTCTTTGCTTTCGATGGCGATTATCAGACGTTCGGGAGTTTGGAATTGCTGCGGTAAATCCGAAAACATGTAGGGCGCCTTCATGGCCAGACGGTCAGCCAAGAGATTATCCAAGAATGGGAGATATCGTTTGAACTCAGGGTCTCTATATATATGGTAATTCTGGTATTCCGAGTGCAACGCGCAATATAAAGCCTCATAAGAGATATATTGTTCGGGCACAAGAGACAGGTCGCGCTTGGCAAGTTCCATGTAATACTTCTTATTTTTATACTTGTCGGGAACCAACATGGACAACACGACACATTCGGCCTTCAGTTCCCGGAACATACCCAGATAGAAAGACTTGGTTTTCACGCTCTCTGGAATGTACCTTAATACGACCTGCATCCTGCGATAGTCCTCCTCGTTATCTTCTTTGTAACTGTTTGAAACAGTCTTATTATTCAACGCTATGTATGCAAGTTCAGCATCCCATAATGTCGCGGGTATGTAAGAAAGAATATTAAAATATCTACTGCCACAAGATACTACAGTTTTGGCAATCTCCCTGGATATGAACCTTTCAGGAAAAGCCTTTATGTTGTTTACGTTATTCTTGAAAGCGAACTCGCAAATTTTCCGTGTCCGCCACTCAACCGGAAGTCTTGCCAAATCGAAGGAACTCCAGGTCTTTATGTTGTTCCTTATCAGATTATCAACCATTTCCATAGTCAGAAATCTGCTGGGGATATAGTTCAGTGCGTCGATGTTGTTGCTTTCAATGGCAGCCTGTGCTATTTCGGGCGTGAACAAATAATCAGGAAGCGTGCGGATGGCACTGATGATATCGCTTTGCATGGCCTTAGGATTTTAAGTTGTACGGGCGGATAATTTTCACAAGTCTTTCTTTACGAAACACATAGAGAGTCCACTTAACTTGGTTGGCATATTCCTGGAGCTGCGACCAGGAATTCGGTACGTTAATTTTTTCAAGACCGTATCCTCCTTCCACATAGACTGAGAACATTCTCATGTCTTTATGCGCAGGAAAGAAGTTAAACCATTCGAGGCGGGTACACTCACCGTTAGTGAGTAGATACCAGATACCGTTGTCGTATAACAGGCAATGGTCGGCCATGTGTGCGAATGTCTCCACGTTATCTGCAATTCGGGCAGAATATATGTTTCTGTCGCCGTTCCCATCCCGTATGAAGGAGCGGCAATGTACCGTGTCCGATCTTACCCATTTGCCGAAAGGAGAAGGGCCCAGGACATTGATATCTCCGAGTGAAAGCAATGCGTCAACGCGTCTGTCCAGGCTATAAAAGACTCGGAGTTTTTGAGAAATCTCATCTATGGTGTTTTCGAGGTACGCCTTGATATGGCGGACATTCCCGTCCGGCAGCACCTTGCCGATTTGAAATAGGCTCATAATAGTATCAGTTATGCTGTTGTTGGTAAAGAATAGTCCACCCTCGGAGTTTGCGATTGACAGACTATTGATTTTATATTTTTATGGACATGTAAACTTTGTCAATGTCCTCCTGTGCCAGGCCGATATAGCGCCTTGTGGTTTCCAGGTTGGTATGGCGGAATATCTGGTTGAGCAGTATCAATGATTCGGCCGAGCGGCCCATCAGCTCATAGACATAACGACCGAATGTTTTTCGGAAAGAATGTGTGGAGAAGGCTCGTACCGGAATTCGGTACTTGACCCGATAAATCTTGAGTTGGCGATTGATATGTTCCAGCGAGTAAGGGGTCTCTGTTCGCGGATTGGCAAAAATGTAGCTGTCGGTGGCCGGCCGGCCGAGCTTTTCATAAAGCCCGGCCGTCTTTTCCACAACACCGGCATTGAATTTCACCTTGCGGCTCTTTTGTGTTTTCTGCTCAATCCTTACCAGTTCTTTCTTCCCCAACACATCCTTCCATTTGAGTGTACGGACGTCCGAAGCCCGGAAAGCCGTACAGAACGACAGCCAGCAATAGGTCTCCCCAAGATATTCCCCGTCTCTGTCCAATGCATCCAGCAGACGCAGGAACTCCTTGTAAGGCAGATAGTCGGCTGTCGTCAGTTGCCCCTTGATGCGTGTCATCAGGCCTGCGGAAGTTTGTCGGAAAGGAGCAACTCGGCAAAGGCCCCGTTTTGGGGAATCATGGCCGGGAAATCCGTCTTTCCAGGTTTGTAAAGTTCCGTGGCTACGTTGTACACGTCCCAAGCGGTAATTCGAGTTTTCTCTTCGGCGAGTTTCAGCAGATCTTCGGTAAACATGGAGATTTGCCCCTGATTCAACGGGTAAGTCTCCACCTTCGAGGAGAGGCGCTTGTCGGCACTGTCGTGGGAGACACGGAGAACCGTCAGCAGACCAATGACCGCGTAGAGTTCCAGCGGTGTCATCACCTTTTCCTTCAGGCGGCGGATGCGGTCGCGGTCTTCGGTCATCTGCGTCTCGAAATTCGCCATCCACTCATCCACGCGGGCGAACAACTCTTCCGTGGTCACCTTGTTCTTGCCATAATTGGACACACAACGTTCCGGGGAAAGAATACACTGGTTGTGGCAGATTTTTACGCAAGGGCCGATGGCGGCCTGGATGCCGTCCTGATGGAAAGCCACAACCAACGTGGTGGTCAGTTCATCGGTTTCCCAATCCTTGATACGGATAGTCGTGTAGACACGTCGGAGGATATGAGCCTCAACCGCATTGGGTGAGAATTTTTCTTCCACCTGCGGCAGTACCACCACGCCGGGTTCGTTCTTGTTCTTGTTCTGCGCGGCAAAGATCTCTTCCACTTCGTAGTTCAACTGGTGTTTGCCGCAGATGTCCATCATCTTTTCGATGACTTCATAGTGGTACAATCCCTTGAGAGGCTTGCCGTAAATGTCGTTTTCCTTGTACGTCCGGCGAAGAGTGTCCAGACTCATCGTCTCAATGTTGTTGTTCTTGAAATCGAACTGCATGGGAGCAGTTACTGTTGCTACATTTGCCATAATGATTGATTGTTAAATGGTTAATAATAAAAAAGGCGGCAAGCCTAAACTTGTCGCCCGATAGATTTCATTGTCTGATTTTATAATCTTTTTTCCAGTAGTTTTCAATAGCCCACGAACTGCAATGGATGCATTTTTACCTGTCTACCCAATTTTTATGGTCATGCATGTATACCTCGAAACAAAAGTATGTCACATAATGTGCGATGTTGGAAATCCACAAGTCGTAAGTCTCGTCATACCACTGTTCACCGTCTTCCTCGTCGGTCAATTGAGGCGGTACGTTCGTGCTCACATAATCATAAGACACCTCAATGACATCCTCATAGGTGAGTTCGCACGGGTTGATTTCTTGTTCCTCAAAATATTGCTGTATTTTTCGTTGTGTCTCCGGTTCGTTCGTAATGATCTGGGGAAACCCGCTGGAATCACAATAGAACCGGAGGTAGGATGATGAAAACCCCTTCCGTTTCATCTCCTCCTGGAAAAGTGGAATCAGTGCAATCATACTTTACCGTTCTTGTAGCGGGCCGGAACCCAATAGGCAGAAGAACCAAATTTCTCCAACGCTTCCTCGTCCTGTATGAGCTCACACTCTTCGTTTCCTATGTATTCCTGAGAGTCGGGCCAGCATATCGCCCGGTAACATTTTTCCGGATCGGGAGATTTTCCAAACTTTCGGATATATTCCCATACGGGAACATAACGGGCACCGTTGTCCTCACTGTTCCAGCAAGGGAATCCGATTCCTTCCTCTTCGAAACAGGAAGCATCTTCAGGAAATTCGGTCTTTACGAAGAGACCATCGTCCCAGACCATGCTACAGTCACCGCAATGATAAAGGCCGTCGTTTATATCGTATTTCACGGTCTCTGACTGACATTTGGGGCAACGTAGGATTTCTTTCCTCGGCAGACCCATGCTGTCTGCAATGATTTCCATACTATCCCAGAATAGCTGTTCGCAATAGTCATCGCCCATTTTGTCAGCCAATTCTTCCATTTGGGCATCCGTAATCTTGTCAACATCAAACCCTTTTGCCTGCAAGTCGTCCCGATGCACAGAAGTGATGGGGAAATATCCATCAGAGAGCCTTTTGAGAAAATCAACTTCTTCTTCCGTGGGTTTTTCCTTTGCACTGAAATAGTCACGCAGTTGATTAAATAATTCCTGTACCATTTCTGTTAATTTAATTATCTGTTTCCAAATCTTATCAATCATAATAATGAGGGAAGCCGCGAGACTCCATGTATAGCTCAGCCCGCAACCTTTCGTAATATAGATCCGCATCGCCAAGCCAATTGTCAAACGCGCCCAGCAAATCGGTGGAGTCGCTAAACTCTTCGAGCCGATTCCAGAAATCATTCTCAAAACTTTCCAGCTCGTAATCTCTCGGGGCTCTTTCCCGGCGGATTATTTCCAGAGCTTCATTCCGTTCCATTTTCTTTATACATCTCTCCTTTCTTGGCGGCGTAGAAATTGTCGATGGCGGAGATGTAGTCCGTAGTATACCAGTCCGTGTCGGTTGTCTTATGAACAAACTCAAACGCCCAGGCGATAAGTTCATTCACGACCTCGCGTGAGTCCCTTTCTTCCCAAAGTCCGTCCGCCCCCGCATTATAGGCCAAATCCACGAGCGCTTCCATGGCACGCCTGTTTCCGTTCGCTTCTTGCCCCTCGGTTTGCAGCCAGAGTTCCACGTCCGCAGCATCTTCCTCTATCGTACCGTTATGCAGACATACACATTGTCCGTCTCCGTTGTGGCAGACGAGTACCTGACGCCGGGTATCCGGGCAGATGCGTACCAGCACCTCTCCGGGCGCCAGTTGTTCGCAACTCTGTTCGCAGAGCATCGCTGGAAGAGCCTTGGTCAGACGCTGCAACATTTCTTTTTCTTCCGGGGCAAGGGATTCTTTGTCGCTCCAATATCTTTTCAGGTCATTCAATAACTGATAGATCATATTCCATCTTGATTTTGTTTCCAGATTGCTCTTTTCTCATCGTAGCTTTTTTCGTTCCACCAGGATTCACAGGCATCTACAAAAGCCTGATTCCCTTCTTCTGCCGGGAAATCCGCCTCCCGGAAACCGGTAATACGTTCCATCTGCCTGAAATCCGTACTGTCCCACCAGGCTTGCATCCGTTCCTTGAATTCCCGAAGCGAGGTGAAATGCAAATGATCGTCACATTCACCGCACCAGTTGTCGTCCTTGTCGTACTCGGTAGCACCGATATATTCGTGTGTATTGGGTTCAACCCATACAAGCTGCTGGATGTCGAGCGAGCCGCACTCGTCGCAGACAAGAATCTCCTCGTCATTCTGAACCAGAAAACCGTACTCGGTCAGCCAATGGGTAATTACTACAAGACCTTCAATCTGGATTGCGTCGATAGGCAGATAGAAGTTTTCTCCGGACTCGCCGTTTAGCGTGCAATAGAGCGCACCTCCTTTCATGAACAACCCATACAGGGTCGCCGCCTCATAACCCCCATATCTGGCGAAAGCAGAGCTGTCGTAAGACACCACGATCGGCGATTCATCATACTCCTTGTCTTCGTTCTCATTGAGGTAAAACGTATCGATGTATCCCTTGTTCCGTCTGACGGTATCAAGAATAGAGCTGGTCAGTTGTTTACGGATGAGGGTTAGTTGGAACAGGTATCCATCCCGGCGAATCCGCCGCCGGATTTCCTGTTCCAAAACGGGACGTGCCCGTTCAAGCATCTGACGAAGGCTGCATGTCTGCGGACACGATTCGTCCAACGAGGCACATCGTTCACGGATGACCAACTTGGTTATACGATCATATTCACTATTTACCAGCCTGTTCCACTCGTCCGCATTGGATGACTGCGGGAAGTAGCAGTTAGGCATATAATTCTTTGCCTGCCGGACAACAGATTCTTCAGAATGTATTGTGGAACAGGTCCCCATATTGGTGTTGGACTGATGTTCATGTTTCATATTGATTTCGATTGTAATTTGTTATTGGTGCGGTTTTCAGAACCAGGAAATGTGCACCTCCGAGTTTCGCTGGTCGCTGTCGTTGATTAGCTTATCAAGCACCGTGATGAATTTCTCGCGGCCAATCCCGGCTTTCTTGAGCTGTTCAAGAAACTCCTTCTCGCTTTCCCGGTACTCTTCGTCCTGTTCGACGATGTGGCTGCGCAATTTAACCAATTCGGCACGCTCCACTTCATAATCATCATCGTAGATGTCTTCTGCGGAAGTCTCCACATCAAACATCTCGAAAATCCGATATAAGGCATCCTGCGCCTCATATCCAATCAGCCCGGGATAATCGTACCTGACATCATAAACCGAGCATACATGCATGTTCCAACTCATTTCTTTCCCTCCTTTGCTTTTTCGATTTGTTTTCTGATAAAATACAGCGCGGCGTCCAGGCACCGGACTGAGGTCTCGTTGTTTTTAAGTTTCATATAGTAGGCATAGGCCTCGTTGTAATCGGCATTAGCGCCCCTTATGAAAGAGTCCTTGGCATCCCGGATGGCGTCAAAAGACAGGTCGTACCCCAGGAACTGCCCCATAAAATAGGATACCTCATGGCCATATTCGTCGCTGCGGGTCTGCACGGCTTCGGCATGTACCCTGTCGCAATATGCCCCAAGCGAATGTATGACTTCCCGTATATGACGTTCCCGGTATTCATAGGCAAAGAACCTCACATATCCCTCCTGCTTGTACCGGGCAGTCTTTCCGGCATAATAACTCGTACCAGGTGGCGTCGCACTTGGTGTGGCGTTGGTAAAGCCGGAAGATTCCGTACTCTTCACCAATCCATGTAAACCTGCTGATTATTTCAACTTTAACCGTTTCTTGCCAGCAATCCCTCCAGTTCAAGCGGTCTGTCTCCGAGAGAGGCATGTTGGACTGTTTGGTGATCCACTCCCCGAAGCCCTGTCGTGTCACATTCGGGAGGGAGGAGGAGATGGCGTTCCATGCCTCATTGCACGCCTCATCCAAGGAAGGGAATCCTTTCGGGAATCGCTCCTTGTCCATACCGTCCCTGAACAGTTCATTCCAGTTCCTGTCGCAGATAACGAGCGCAACATCTTCCCTTAAATAGCACTCTATCTCACAATACCCATGGGGAGCATCAGCGAGCACGCCCCATTCATGTGGCGTGAATCCGTCACTTCTCGCAAGGAAGCGCCGGGGCCTTCCCTTTTCGACCAGCACTTCCCATACCTCCATACACCGACTCCGGTCGATGTGGTGTAACCTTACCTTCAACTCTTTCATGGCTCGTCAAATGAATAATCTATGACGTCAAGCTCCGTACCGGCCGGTTCCATGCAGGGAATCGGGTCGCAAATCAGGGTGCCGTAAAAGTTGACGGCCACACACCCGTTCTTCAAGGAGGCAATATCCCCCCAATCCTCGTCGGTATGCCGGAACTGATACCACTTCTTTCCGGCAGGAATTGTCTCGGGAGTGATACGCAGATCCACCAACTCACCCTCCACGCTCACTCCGTTTTCCAGAGTGATGCTTACAGGCGTTTTATCCTGTTCGTTGTAGTCATAAGTCATTATTTCAATGTTTTTTAGTTAGTCAATGTCGTATCCGATGAAATGTTCATCATCGATAAGAATATAGTAGTACCCATTTCCGCAGTTGCGGTATTCCTTACAGAACCCGGCACGCAGATCACCTTCCTGATAGCCCTCTTCTGTCTTGTTACAGGGCTCCACCCAAAGAGAACCATCATATCCCCTGAAATCAAAGCGAGAGGAATAAAAACTTTTACATCTTCGAACTGCATCCCGGAACTGGTCTGCCACATAAGGCCCACACCATTTTTCCACCGCGGCAAGTGAGATAACCTGACCTTCGATGGTCACGCCTGTCGTAACTCCATTTTCATACAGACTTTTTGAAGGGTCGGCCTTCATTACCTTTCGTTGGTAAGGGCTTGAGAAAGTTGCCCTGGCCGCCATCTGCTGGTACTTTCTGACCAAACGTCGGTTCTGTTCTTCCGGACATCTTGGCAGGCGTGGATAGCATATCTTCTCAATGGTATTCCACGCGCCAAATGAATAGCCGCATACTTTTTTCTTCGGGGCCACGATTCCGATCTGCCCCTGGTCTCGGTTGATGAACAACCGTCTTTTCTTGCCGCCGATTATCACATGGAGTGACGGCGGGTTCTGCGGGTTGCGCAGGTATTGTTCTGCCTCATGCATTGTTTGTTTCCTCCCTGTCCGGTCATGCCACCATATGGCTGATGCCGTCAATATATGATTTGCAATCTTTTACCATCTCTTTCATAGCTTCATCGCCATAGAATCCCCAGCAACTGTCTACGACCTCCGTATCATCATCTTCCGGGGTGATTTCGTAGCCGTAAACCGACCCGGTGTAATAATTATCAAGCTCTTCGATTTCCCCTTGCAGGTATGCTTCAATCCGCTTCCGGCGAGTTTTCGTAACGTGTTTCCAACCAAACTCCTTCCGTATTCTTTCCAGAGAAACGGCGATGATGCCAAAAAAGCCCGAATCCCACGGGCAACTGAAAGGAGAGGTGGCGATGGTTGCACCACCATGCTCATAGAGGTAGACTGGCAGAGCAACATATTGTTTCAAGAACGAATCCCTGAAGTCTCCAATTCGCCCCTCGAATACCTTGTTGATTTTGAAATTCGCATGAAAGTCTTTTTCGGGCTGATAGTGGCGATGTGCTGTATACAGTGTCCCCAGATGGTCGAATTCCTGTCGGGGGTCGAGGGCATCCTCATCGTAGTAGACGTTGATATGATGTCCTTTGTAGCTGATTTGCTCGTAAAGGTTCATTGGTTAATGGTTTTAGGTGTTGATGTTTGTTTTTTGCCGAACGGCACTGTGGCTCTTATTACAGGACCTTACGAACTCTTCGGTCAGCTCATCCCGCTCATACTCGTCACAATTGAAGTCGTAGAACATTCCCGAGGCGGCCAGCATCTGATAGCCCTCCTCGAAAGTGATGTCGTTTTGGTGGAGATACCTGTCCACCATCTCCCAATGGGCATATTCTTCCTGTTCGTGAACCTGCTTCCGATATTGTCTGTACCATTCGGGAAACTCCTCTTTGGGAATCTGGTATTCCAACTGCAGGTCGCGATATCTTCCCGGCGCCAGCAGCAGATGTCTTTCTATGTATGCACGGACTTCGGCAATGATTCCTTCAACCGTGAAGGGTCTGTGTGAGCGTGCCGTAAATGCGATTCTCTCGTACGGGAATGTCCGGTAAAACGGGTGCGAGAACTCAATCCTCACACCTTCTTCCCGGATATGGGTCACGATGTAAATTGCAGGGCCGTCATACTTCTGGCGGTTGACCATCTCGAACGTCTCCGTATGCACATGCAGGTAGTGGTCCTGCTTTGTTCCCCGCAGGAACCTTTCAAGCTGCCGCATCGACTGGGTGTAGATGAAGGTTCCCTTACGGCTCCGCCCTCCGCTGAACGCGCCGTAATAGTACCGGGCTGTCTGCCGGTCCCTGATACTGAACTCGTCGGGAATATGGAAATAGGCCTGGTAGGTCAAATCCGTACGGCAAAAATCATAAATCTCCTGAAAGGTTCTTGTCTTCATATTGCCTCCTGTCTGTTAATCGTTTGTTGGTAGGCAGTCGGGGAACCGTCCTGTTCTGTAGAATTCTTCGGCCAGTCTGTCGGCAGTCTTTGCCAACCCTTGTTGCACCACAACCGCCTTCGCGTCCTGTGCGGCCCTTTCATATAAAGCCAACAAAGGTGGAGCCGGCAATCCTTTGGTCTCCCAGACCTCCCTGGCCGTGGCACTCATCTCTACCTCGCATCCCAGATGCTCGGCAGTCAGTATGATGACCGCATAGGCGATATAAGCAGGTATCAGGGGATCATTACTCGTGTTCTGCATGTCGTTTCGTATTTAGTCCAGTTCAAATTCATCTTCCCGGACCTCGATTTCCTTTCCGCTTCCGCAGATGCGGACCAGCCAGGTGTATTGAAGTTTCTCTACCAGTTCGATGCGGCGATAACCCATGTAAGGCCGGTGCAGGGTGGCAATATCGCCGGGGGTTGCTTCTTCGTTCATATCGCTTCATCTTTTGTTATTTCACATGGTCTTATTCTCGGTCAACGGATTTCAAACTGCACCGCGAAATTGTATTCCCGGACCAGGTTGACAATCTGGGGCACGGTCATCGGGTCGCTGCCGTACGGAAAGAAAATCGTTCGACAGCGCGTCAGGCAACGAACTCCGCGTTTGCGCAACTTGTACAGCAAATAGTCTCTGCGTCTTAATTCTTTCTTATTCATATTCATGGGTTTGTATTTAAATTTATATTGATATGATTGCCAGCCCGGGGCATTACTGTATTCTTTTGATGCGGGAGCCTCCGACAAGGATGCTCATCTTGTGTTAACAGAGATGAACATCGTTTGTAGGAGGAACACCTGAATATGCCGGCCCCTCACATCTCACCTGCCAGGTAGCTGTTTACTATTTACGCCATTCGGCCATTTTCTTCTTGATGTCGATGTTGTTGTCCCTGAGCATCTTCTTCAAGACGGCGAGTAGACGCCAGCCCTCATCTTTGTAAAGGGTTGCCTTGAAGGTAATGAAGTCCAGCGATTGGTTTTTATTCAGACGCCTTCCTTTGTCGTCAGTAATCAGACAACCGTGGAAGCGAATGAGATTCTGCATCGTGAAGTACGCGCCGGCTCCTTTGTAAGCATCCATCCACGTCTTGCTCTGTGGCGTATCATGGCTCAGTCTGATACGCTGGACGTTGAACTTGCTGACGGCATCATATAACTGTGCGGCGTTTTGAGCGTATTTGATAAGGTTGGCCGCAATGATTAACGGCGTGTACACCTTGCGGTCCAGGTCCGAGACGAAGATGTCACGACCGTGGATACGTTTGTAAGGTATTCCCTTGCATTTTCGTTCCTGGAGACTGTCTACATGTTTTTTCAGACGTTCAAGATAATGATGGGCCATCGCAGAAGCCACCTCGTTGTTGAACCAGCGGTTGCGTTCCGCAAAACCGTTCGGATCCCGTTCTTCCATCGTCATCTGTGCATGAAGCTCGTTCAGCAGCATCTTCCATTGGTACTCGTAGCCCATGCGGTGGATCATTTCCGTCACGCCAACCGGCTCACCGAGGCGGTGGTCCGTACTGGCCATCATGTGGAACATCTGGGCCATCACCCATCGGCGAAACAGACGGCGGTTGGGCACGTCTCCCTGACTGGTGATATACGAGAAGATCGGATCGTTGTCATCGAGTATGGTCAATTTGCCATCCTGGTTGGAGGCGACGTAATCCCCGCCGTTGGCACCCTGCATGGCGAACAGGTGGCTGACATCCACTCCGACCAGGCGGAGAGCCTCAATTCTTTCCTTCGCCGTTTTCGGCAAACGGGCAGGATTTTCCGCACCATTGAGGTCTGCACCGCAACGCGGACAGGTCATGGTGTTTTCTTTTTCCTTTTTAGTCATTTTCTTCTGTTTAATGGTTAATTGTTCTCGATGTCTATCCACTGCCGAAGCAACACCAGGTCCTTGTCTCGGGTGCTTTGCCAGAACCATTTGCCCAAGGTTTCAGTATTCCACTGAAACCCGTTGAGCAACTGGCAGAGAATGTACAGTTCCAGCTCAATCTGTGCCTTGTCTCGGCGTTCTCCATAGAGCATGTCCTCATCGTCCAATTTCTTTTCGGGAAGAGCCGGAAAATAGTTGCGGGACCGGCTTGTACTGCGCTCCGAAGGCACGGAATGCTTATACCGAAGATACAGTTCCTCGATTTGAGACAGGAACTCTTCCTCCGTACAAGGTTCTACCCCCAGGTTTCCTTCATAATTCCCCTCACGAATGACATAGCGGCCATTCAGTCGCAGGCTTCGCGAGCGAAAGTCCACCCTGAATTTTGCGCCGCCCTCGACAGCTTGAACTGCTTGTTGATAAATATTCTTCATCGTTTTCTCATCAAAATTACTTGCACTCGAACCCTTGGCGCATGACTCTATTTATTCGATGAATACAGTATGCTTGTATCCTGAACCGGGTGATAACCGGGTTCAGGATACAGGTAGCCAACTGTATATTGAAGCGGGCTCCCTGCGCATTGGCGGCTGCGCTGCCGTCTTGCGGATTCCTATCCAGAGCGGCACGTTCCTCTATGAACTCGATATGGGCAGCTTGTGACTTCGGGCTCCGGACGTCATAACCAGCTATTGGCTGGAGATGACATACGGCTCCCGAAGTTTTGCAAAGCTGCGCACTTGAACCTCCGAATCCGAATCTGCACCCCGTGCTGGGTTTGTTTTGTGTGATTCTTATGACTGTGGCACATAACTTTATCCGTTTGATGTAACGCCGGGCAGGGAAGCTCGTGCAGCGGCGTAGAGTGCTCGATAGAGAGTTCCACGCCGCAGCACGAGCTTGATGTTCCCGGCACACTGAATTTTGTCCCTTGAACCACCTCTCTGTGCTGAGTCTGCCCCGGTTCCTCATAATAGCCGACACATAGCTTTATCTGTTTGATGTAACCCGCGAGCCTCCATCTTGGAGGAGTCTGAAGGATGGCGTTAGCATCCTTCAAGACTCCGATAGATGGATATTGCACGCGGGTAGCTGAATGCTATTCCTCGGGGCCGGCTGATGTGTTCCAGTGTCAGGATGTCAGACAGGCGGCACATTGCTATACGTTTTCCGATATTTACAGGAGCGAGCCAGATCCGGAGAAGATTCACCGGTGGGTAAACCGGTGAATCAACGGACTGATCTGGCTGGAGAACCTGTAACATTGAATTCCTGTCCTTCATCCGCAGACCGTGTGCTCGGTATCTCTTACAGGGATGCGGCCAACGTGTTGTAGGCCGCCCGGCTGGTGCGCAGGGCATTCTGCATACAACCTATGGAAAGATAACCCTCGATACGGGGCATCTTGCCGCGATTAGCCGTGACGTTACGTCCCGTACCCCGAACAATGCAACCGTCACGTCGTGTCGGAACATATCCCAGACCGCCGACTCTCCGTTTCTCGGTACTCACACCCCGCAGGCAGTCCATCACGAATTTATTGAGTTCGTTCAGGTCCCGCCTTACATTGCAGACTGGTAGAATCTGAGTAGCCCAGCAATACTCACCCTTATAGAGATACCGATTCACGGCATTTACGGCCTTCCGCAGGCTCGTACCACGCTTACGGACGGTCAAGGCCTCGATGCTCTTCTGGAAGGCCTTGATACGTCCCGGGGAGAGCGAAATCATACGTCCTTTGATGCTGAAGCCGAGAAATTTGAACCATCTGTCTGCCGTGAGGTACTCTACCTTCTTCGGGTTGAGCTTCATTTCCATCTCTGCCAGCCGGTCTTGCAGTACGGCCATCGCTTTGGGATAGTCTTCACCGACAAACAGCATGTCGTCCGAATAGCGGACGTAATAGCCGTTCATGCCGGAAAGCTCCTCATCCAGTTCGTAGAGCAGAACGTCTGCCAACCAACTTGCCACTGCACATCCCTGTTTAAGGGATTGGTAGCTCCGCTGCAGTCGGTTGTCCGTATCAAAGTAGAGGTCACTGTGGTAATATTTCCGCAGCACCGTGATCAGTGCCGAATGTCCGTGTCGGGACTCTACCGCATCGAAAGCACGGTCGATATACCGCAGGGGCACGCTGTCGAAATACTTGCTCAGGTCGGACTTCCAACCGAGACATTCATCTCCTGGCACTCTTGTCATCTCCCGGCTCACCTCCAGTACCACCTTCCCGCAACCAATACCGCTCTGGTATGATTTGCAGGAACGGTGGATTCGGTCCGGCATCAACTCGAACAACAAGTCATTTGCAATGCTCAACAGCACGCGGTCAATCGGTTCGTTGACGTATACCGTGCGATACTCTCCGTTATCCTTGGGTATAAGTGCGGTATGCGGAGGTGAAATCTCGTAGCAGCCGCGCTTCATCGCGTCAGCAATTTTCAGCCGGGTACGCTCGTCGCACAGGCAGATGAGTTGGTCTTTACGGATGTCCTTGCCAACTCCTTTTTCGATAGCCTTCGTCCATCTGTCGATGTCGAAGAACATTTGTAGGATCTTATCTGTCATAACATTCTTGTTTAGAGGAAATCCATGGCATAGTCTCGTGCCTCATCGAAAGTATTGAACCCTTTTCCCGGCACACAGGATATCGCCCAGTATCTCAATGTCCGGCTTTCAGCCCTTGCCAGATAAATCTGTCCGATATAGACACCATCTTTGAAAATGTCATGGTGCTTGTCTCTTGTTACTCTTATCATACCCATAGTTCGCTTTCCAGATACAAGCATCATACATCAGCTTTTCGGTGACGTGTTTTCCTGACCATGAACATGGCAGACTACACAAAAGGAAGGGGACTGTCCTGAAGCATGGGCGCCAGCCTGCAGCACATCTCGTATGAGGCTTTGTTGCGCCCGTCGATGGACGCCGGCTTCTGCTGCGCCATGTGGAGAATGGATGCCTTCACCAGACGGAAGAACGTCTGTTGCAAGGTGCGATGCATATAAGGGATCGATTCCGCAAAGCGGTTCGTATCGAAGCTGTAATCGTTCAGCCGGCGTTCCAGTTCCATGGCCGTCTTGTATTCACGACACATAGTCAGTTGTTCCGGGGCATCCCCGAACCGGGCGCTGTGGAGCTGGCGTTCCAGTTCGATTACGGCCACTTCCAGCAGAAGTTTCAAAGCGGTTGGGGTTCCGATCCCGTGCAGTTTGCCGTCAGAGGTCTTAAAGATAATTTCCATGAGGGTGTCGTCCTCCTGCATCTGCTGGAAATATTCCAGGGATTCTTGCAGCATTTTCACTTTTTCTTTATCCATATTGTTTTCTTTCTTGTTATAAAATTTGTTCGTCGCTACATACCAGCGCATCGCCGACAATGTAGTCGTCCGAATCCGGATAATGGGCGCGAAATATTGCGGTCGCGTCCATGTTCAGGGGGAGCCCCAGCAGCTTACCCTCCTCGTTGATAACCATCACCGTGTTGTCGTCAAAATAGACGATCTCGATAATGCCTCCGACCATTTTCTGCATCTCCTCCAGGCGAAATTCCGACCCGTTGGCAGGAGCCACCTTTTCCCGGGAACCGTCTGTGTGAAATATCGTTGCCATGACTTCCTCGACGGCGACATCTTCCTTGGGTGCCGCATCACTCTCGATGATGCGGACTTTGTCTATTGTATCCATCTTATTTTTCGTTTTTTGTCGGTTTCCAACTGCAATTCCGTTTGACCGCCCGAAGTTGCCCGATGAGCAGTTCGAGAAGCCCACGGGAATAGAGGCGGTAATGAAAGGCCGCAGAGTATTCACACACGTTTCCCATAAAGTCCACATACTGGCGTTCCGGGTCAACATAGAGAAGTGTTCCCTGTATTTCGAGCGTGTAACGGTTTTTCCTGATCCAATCGAAGAATCCGAAAAGGTCTTTTACATGGCTGTAGAAAGTGCAATACTCGTAATGGTTACGGCGCAGGTCAAGCAGGCGTTCTGCCATTTCCCGGCGGTGCCGGTCATCGTCTGCCGCCTTACCCGTATCAGAGACAAGGTTGCTGATGAACATCCTTTTTCCATCCCGCAGGAAATAGTAGGGCGTTACCGTAATGTTCCCGTTATACCAGCGGTTGCTCTCCACATACGGTTCTCCATGAACAAGTTCCGGGTGGAAGCCCATCATTTTTAGGTGCTCGTCAATCATTTTTTTGATTGTCTCGTCTTTCAGGTACAGGGGGCGTTCGCCCCTGAAATAGCGGCCGTCTCTCGTGAAACAGAAGGGATACAGGTCGCCATAGTAGGCTTCACCCACGAAAAACCAATCGCGTCCCATCCGTGCGGGAGGGACACACTCGAAAAGGAAGTAATAATCCTCCCGTGTAATCTCCCGGAAAGGTGTGCATAGTATCCTGACGTAACGTCTCGTAAGGAAGAGGATCTTTTCAGGTGAAACGGCCACCAGGAAAGGATTTCTTTCCCGCTCACGCAACTCCTGCAATGTCTCCCCGCCATAATCACTGTGTATGCCGTCATGCATCGAGGTGAGGCACGAACCGTCGAAATACCGGCTGTCAATTACATACCTCATCGTCTTACAGATCTGTTTTTAACACTTGTCTGGCCGCGGACTCGGCATTGCGGGTGAGTTGGCGTTGCCATGCCTGGTTGCGGGGTGACCACTTGAACGCATGTCGCTTGAGTACCGTGCGCATATCCGCGTCGGGAATCTGGTCGAAAAGAATCTGGAGACGGTCCTCGGCATAGTTCCAGACAACTTTCCCCTTGTCGAAGCAGACCACCTTGTTCTCCTTGTTTTCCCGTTCTTCCTGCTGTTCGCGGACCTTGCGGGCGATTTCAGGCAGTTTGAAAATGTTGTGGCGCTCCGTCACCACCGGTTTCGTGAATTTCGTGTTCCACTCCCGGATATAGGCAACGGCACGCTCTATGAGTTCCACATTCCCTTTTCCTGCAATCGTCGTGAGTCGTCCGGCCAGATTGCTCACGAAAAGCCCCCGGTTGTAGCCTCGTTCTTTGCCCGTATCCAGGGCATGGATTGACGTGATGGTTCTGTCCAGGTCTTTTTTCAACTCCTGCCATGCTTCTTCCTGACGCTGTTCCTCGGGCTTGGCGGCCTCAATCGCCTTGGCGATGGATTCCAAGGCGCGTTCCCTCCACTGCATGAAGTTCTCAACGGCCTTGCGGTAGGCATTGTCCGCCTGTTCGCATTTCCGGTTGTTGAAGCGGGCCGGGCCGACAATCATCGCACTGAAGCAGCGGCTGTTGGCGGCAATGATGTCCGAATAACGCTTCTTGTAGTTTTCCAGATAACGGCCACGCTGCTCCTCGGGCATTCCCATCAGATCGTCGTGCAACTGCCGCTCGTGGCTGGCAATTTCAGATTCCCCGCGTTCCTCCGGTGAATGCGAAGTACAGTTGTAGGCATCGCAGGCACGTTTGAAGAACTCTTCGAGATAACCCGGGTGTGCGACCTCCACAACTTCCCATTCTCCGAAATTGTTGGCAGGCAACACCTCTTCCTGGCCGGCAAATCCTACCAGATGGGAGTAACTGCAATAGCCGTAACGTTTCCCTCGGAATACGAACGGTACCGGGGCACTGTCCGGGGCATCCTTACGCCGCACCATGGTAACACGATGGGCGTTTTCTCTTGTCAATGTGATTGTTTTCATATCTTTTTCTGATTTTGAATGTTTCTCGATTTATCTCTGCATTTTGGCGGCATATCCCATTGTGGCAACGAAACCAACCTCAATGCCGACAGGATAACCTCTTTCCAGGGTCTCCTCCAACTGTTCCTTGTTCTCGATCTCGGCTTCGGAATCATCCGCGTAAAGCCTGTATAGCGTAAAGGTTCCCGTTTCCCACAGTCCACGGACCTTTTCGCGCGGGACAATCAGCCAGACGAAACCGTCGTCACGGGTAATTTTGACCTCCGCTTCAGTATGCCGGAGGGCACGTCTTTCCTTGATGTCCAGCGCCGCCATCCAGACGATGTACATCAACGCTTCATGGCGGCTGCGTATCCGGGGGCTGTCGCAAATTCGACACACGGCCTGCCTGAGCGAGTCAAAGGAATCGGCCTGAAACTGGCGGGCAATATAGTCTTTGCCCGCAATCGCGTCGCAGGCTTCGTCGGCACGGCCCGACTCCGGCACGGCCTGAATATCCTCCTCTTCAAGAAGGATTTCCTTATGCAATTCTTCCAGATAGTAGCAGGTTTTCATGGTTTCTCCTTTTTGGGTTTGAAAGTAATCTTGGTCCTGCCCTCATAACCGAAATGCGCTTCCAGCCCGAAAGCTTCGGCATCGGCGGATATGCTACAGATGTCCCATATGCTCAATTCCCCTTGGCAGATGATGACGGTGTTCTCTTCCAATATTTCCGGAGATTTTCTCCGCAACGCGGATCCAGAGCAGATGCCGCGTAGAATAACTCCTCTATGATGAGCGGTAAGTTCATTTTTTTCCATTTTGTTTTTCATTCAGTTGGTAGACCTCTTTGCCGGTTATGCCTAATAAATTGCATGGATACGGGAAGCCATCATACGCTTATTCTTCTGCTTCGACGCCGAAAATATTCGACATCGTGCTGTCGAGAGCGTCCTTGAAACAGCCGCTCACGCCCCAATACTCAAGTAATTCGTCGGCAATCATCTGCATCTGCTCGTCGGTGGGCATGTTCCCGTCATATCCGTATTCATCGAGCAGAGCACGGCTGATTACCACGCCATTTACCTCATTGACTTTACGTTCTGCTTTCTGCCGAAACTCCGCGCATTCTTTATCCGGCAGCATTTCGCACACCAAGTTGTCCGTAACTAGTTCCGTAATCTCGCACAGCCGGTTCATCAATCGTTTCGGAGACGTTTTGTCCGTAAACACATGGTATTTTCCCAACCCGTAACTGTGCCAACAACTCTCTCCGGGAGCCTTGTCCCATATCGAGCAATGTAGTTGCGGCACCACATTGCCGGTGTAGGTTGGCACCATGCAACCATGTTCATTTTCAACTTTCACCACCTCGTCCCGCCAACTGAGACTGAGTTTTACCTCTTTGCTGCCCTCTACAAGCGAGATAGTCTTCGAGAGGCGTTTTTCACCCAACACCGCGAAATCGTATCGGTCGAAACTGAAACCGTTCCGGCACGCAGCATTGATGGCATCTACCTGTTTTTGTGTCATGGTTCCCATATCTTTTTATTTTTAATCTTCAACGGTTTCAAATACATAGACGTAAATCGGCTCATGCTCATGGACTTCGTTGTATTGGTCGATTGCCTTATTCATCTCCTCAAGGTTTTGCACGGTAGTTCCCGTAATGTCGGAAACCATATCAAATACTTCTTCCAGGTCCGTGCAATACTCGTCTTCTTCATCCCAGTGTTCCACCTTGTAGCGTTCGGGAAAGTATATTCCCTCCTTGTCGTTGGTTTGGAAAATGCACATTCCCGGCTCTTCGGAGCGGAAATAAAAGGTCAGCGAGGGATATTTCTCCTGTAGGAAATGTCGCAGTTGCCGCAGTTCAGCCCAAGCCGTCATTGTACAAAAGCGCAACTCATCGTTGTCAATATCGACGGTAAGCTCGGACCATTCCCCTCGGCAATAGACCTCTTCCCAGCTTCTGCCAAGCAGCGTTACGAGGTTCCCGAGCCACGTCACTCCGAATCCATTCTTCACAAGAGGCTTCTCCCGCTCTTCAAGCGACCTCATTTTCTCATACAAGTCGCGCACTTCATTTTTGTCTCCCGTCACGACATAGGAGGTTGAACACCAGTTTGGCATAGGCTTTCGTTTTAGAAAAGTATAGGGGCATTTCGCCCCTACGGTTGTTACTAATTGATATTATTTTGCATTATTCCATCATGCCGGGCTATTCCACGAAAGTGTACCGGAGTAACGGTTGGCCGTCTTTGAGGATGGTGAACGAATCACCTTCCACCTGCACATCCTTGGCCTTGGGCCACCACAGCCACGAGAGTTTTCCGTCAGCCTTGACGAATGCGACGGCATTGGTCTGCACCTTGCCGATTTCCCGCACCCCCGTATCCTTGCCCTGATTGAACACCCTGGCACACCGCCATTTCGAGCCGAGTGTCATTTTCCTTTTTACATCTGCTAAAGTCTTCATATTCTCACGGTTTTAATTCTTCGTTTCATACGCCATAAATCCGGCACCTGCGGTTGCATTTTCGCAGGCTGTCGGCAGATAACGGGTAACTGCGGTTCATCCAGTCGGGAAATCCCTCACGGAACATCAGCTCTGCCGTGGCGTACTCCTTGCAGCGTTTCCGGCGGCGTCTTAGGCGGTTGGCCTGCTCTGACTGGATATGTTTCTCCGTTTTAGGAGCTTTCGGCACCCACCACTTCCCGGCGGCAAATACCGCCTCATAATCCCGGCACAGCTCTCCGTTACGGTACGCCATCACACGGACGCTGGGCACCAGCCCCAACTCACCGTTTTTGGCAAGCAAGTCAAGCGTTCCTTTCGCAACGCTGAAACTGGCAAAGCACCCGAAACTGCGGGTGCGTCTTGCGTCAAATACTTCGATCATATCATTTGTCCTTTTGATTGGCGGGCAATTCAGGGTACAATCCTGACACAGTGTATATCAATGCCCGTAATGGAAAACGCGCGCACAGTCCCGGCACTTTCCCGGTAACCGTGCGCGCGCTATATCCTCATTCATTCTTCATCGTCCTCTACCGCTATGCCGGCGGAGAGGTTGCATATTTCCTCCAGCGCAGATTCTATCTGCACCAGATCGTCGATGTCGAACCGTAAAGCCTCCGAATCCTGTTCCCACACCTTGCGGGCAATGAAAACCGCTTCATGCAGTGCTTTCTGGGACTCTTCCAATGCAGTCTTCACATCGTCCACCGTGTACCCGTCGCCTCGTGCGGGCACACCTCCGGCAATCTTTTGAGCCGGATTGTTTCGCTTTCCATTCACGCTACGATACCTTTGGCCCGATATGAAAAGGGCGTATTTCCGGCATACTCGGGAAATACGCACCTTTCCGACAGATACGAAAATGGCAGGCGCCGGCACTTGTCAGAGCGTCGGGCCTGCCGCTATCTGTGTATTTCGGGCAGAGTTTTCTGTTCTGGGTCGGACGTTATGCCGCCTTTTTCTCGCTTGCGGTTTCGGGCATTTCCGCCGTCTCGGTCGTGGCAGACTTGGCAGTCTTGGCGGACTTTTCGGCCTTTTCGGCCTTTTCAAGTCCCGCAAGGTTCGGGGCAAAGTTCATGGCATCACGGATTGCCTTTGCCGCCGCATGGATAGTCTTGGCAAAGTCGCGGTTCGACTTTTCGAGGTCTACTTTGGTCGGCACCAGTCCGATACGCGCCCACACACTGTCGGTCAGGTCGTAACGCTTGATGCGGTTGTTACTCTTGTCGCAGATGATAATCTCCGCCGGAGTTGTGGCACGGAATTTCGAGCGGATACCGTCGGCGTCCGCACGCAGTTTCTTTTCCTCCGCAATGGTGTGCCACATCGTTGCGACCATGTTTTTGATGACACGGAAAATCTCGTTGTCCGATTTGTCGGCAGGCTCGAAATCCTTGCCGAAGAAGTGCTGGGCGGTTTGCACCGTCTCGCCGTCCCTGTTGGTCGAGTTGTAAACCAACATAATACCTGCAAACGTACCGATGTTTGCATACTGTTCCTTGTTCAATTTAGAAGTTGCCATAATGATAAATTTTAGAAACTCTGCGCAAAATCACGCATTGCGGGCACTCCGGAGTCGAACCGGAGACCTCACGCAATAGCGCAAGGCGTGGCAAGCCGTAGCCACGTGCCCAAATTTACCGTGCATTTCACCCTGCACGGCAAATTTTTTCGTAACTTTGTCGCACCTTATAACGTACCATATAACAGGCTATCCAAATGAGCGTATTTTCGGCATATCGTGTTTCTGCGTACTCACGCTTCACCGTGTCGTCGCGCTGTGCCTGCGTACTCCAATTTCGGCAGGGCGTTTCTTTGGCACGTCCCGAATCTTTTCCAATCCGGCAGCTAACTTGCAAGCGGTCGCGGCTGGTGATTATGGGCATAACATTGGCAATGCTCTTTTCTCAAGCTCCCGTGCGGATAGTTTTTACCGCATAGCGATTTTTATCTCCGAGCGCACAAGGGCGCAATTATGGCATTATTTTATCGCCTCTCTTTTCCACACGACTCTCGCACTCCCAAAATTGCGTGCTTTGCGTGTGCGGACTAAAAATACGTTTTTAGACCGTTCCAACTTGCGGCATTGGTTTGCCGTTCCGCTCGGTGTGGTTATTTAACACCCTATTTAAGCGTTCCAAAACGCACGGACAAATTTTTGATTTTCCCAGCCTCAAAAATAGGTTTCCCACAAAAAGGGCTGTTTGTTTCTCGCTCTTGCGGATTGGTTTGTCTGTTTCTTTTTGCTGTTTTGTTTTTACTTGTTTTTTTATTCGTTTTTTCCGTACCTGTTGGCCGTTGTTGTTTGGCTTTCGAGTACACTGCATTATAAAACCGTTTTTTCATTCTCCAAAACTTTTTCGAAAAAAATTTTTTGGAACGACTTGAAAAATTCTTTTTCCAGATATGGAACGCACGCGCGCGAGGATTGCTCCTAAATACTTGAATGTCAATATTCTGCAAAAAGCAAAAAATTTTTTTCTCTTTGCAAAAATCAAAAAAGCACCGGTTCAACGCATGTAATAATCTAAAATCTTACATAAATTGCTGTTTTACAGATTGTTGCAAGTTTAATTTAATTTTAATAAGGTATTTAATGGAAAAATCTTTTTTTCGACTTTCAATCTGTAAGCAACAAAAAGCCAAAAGGGCTGTTTTGGTTTACTTTTGGACAAAGTAAACATACCAAACTATTGATATTCAACGGTGTAATAAATTAAAAAAGATTGGGGAGGGTATCCGCCCAGGTGCGGATTCGGTATCTCTCCTCGGCCCATTTTTCCAAGTCCGACTTTTGAAAATGGTCTAAAATGGCCATTTTCAGATAATATTGTAAGCAGATCTCAAAATATATATGGTTGGACGGGGGTCAGATTCAGCCTGACCGACCTGTAGAGAGTGTGTGCGAGACGAGTGCTGACAAGCAAGCGGCTGGGAAGTACAGCAAAGTTACAAATTGTAGGCATATACAGACTTTCAAGGATTTTATGCAGATTCCGCTATTGCAGGAGCTCATATGATGGTACTTTATATACAGCGTCATTGTTCGCTCCTGGACTGCGTTCGTATCACTTGTTCAGGTTTTGTTTTTCCGGGAATTGCTGGCAGTCAGGAAACAGCGTTTTTATTCAGTCCATATACCAGATACAATAATTTGTTTATGAATATAGTAAGAAATATATAGACACGGCAATATGCGTCCGAATCTTACATATTTGTTTATTTTTTACTATTTTATAAGAAAAGGCGCAGTTTGTCGAATCTTCTTATCCTATCTTTGTGAGATATATTGTATATTTGTCTTACGCAGCCATATCCTATATATGTATATATGATTTTCGCAACGCGGGGGATAATAAACTGAAAGTTGTATGAAGCGCAACGAGATTCAAATCAATCAGCCGGAAGAGGGCCAATCCTCAGGTTCCGGCATACGAAAAGGTTTGGCGGCTGCCAACATGAAAACCGGGGAATTTGGAGTGGTGAGCCGCGTGGGAAATGATTGTGTGGTAATGCCGATACGTTGCACAGTCGATGGAACCCTCTGCCAGGAGGAAGTAGTAATGCCAGAGTCAGACTGCTGTCCGGCCAGTTCAGAACAGAAGACAGTCCTCCAACGCCTGTTCAATGGCAGCCGACTTTGCTGGGACCCGCGTAAGGCAGTTGTAAGGGAGAATGGTTTCCTGCCTGCCGATGGAGAACGGATCCGCATCAGCGTGCTGGGTGAACCTGTTGCTACAGGGATTTTCAGACATGTTGACGATCGGGGTCGCGCTGTGTTCTACTGTCTGCTGATGGAGGACGGAGCTCTTCGCTATAATACATCCGAAATTTTGGGGGCTGCAGATGAATACCAGTTCCAGCCGATCGGCTCGACCGCACGCAACAAGCTCTCCAAGGCTATGGAAGCTGCTCATGTCGTATGGAACGGTCACCTGCGCTGCTTCGAGTTGAACAAAATCTCTCCGGAGCGCCGGGAATTCTATTACTATTTGGACGAGTATTTCCAAATCCGCAGGGTACAGGATACCTACAAGCCCCGCGACCGCAAACGCAAGGCTGCGGGCAACTATTTCGCTACTGTCGAGGAGGTGCGTGGCATTCAGGAATGCTATCTGGCGATTCTGCGGATGCATCATGGAGCCATCCGCAGAAAAGGAGACAGGAAAAAGGGACAAGGTGAATAAAAAGGGTCCTTTCATTCATTATTTTTTCAACTGGGGAAAGAGGTTCTCTTTGTTTGAATCTTTTCAAAACGGTCTCTTGGGTAAAAAAGAAAAATCTTAAAAAAACAGACGGCTTGTGCCGTCTGTTAGTTATAGGGGTTCTTTTTTGTTTACTTTTTTCTTCCAAGAAAAAAGTTATCTTTTATCTACTATATAATACATATAGTATTGTTGATACATTTGTAACAATCCGGTTGAAACATTTGTAGCAATCCCATGGTACAAAAGTAGCATTATACCGACATCTACACCCTCTTTCCCAGTTCTTCAATCTCTTTATCCGAAATGGAGAGAATATTTCTCTCCATCGAGACAATAATGCGGAACTTATGCAAAAAAGTGGGTTTAACCTTCTGATATATTAGGGGCTCATTCAAATGGGACGAGTATAAAATTAATCAAATAGTCTAGGAGTCAGGAGATCACATAAACCTCATTGAGATTAATCTTGTTGAATAAATCGTGTGCGCGAGTTTGTTTATCAATGAGACACTGAGAACTTGAAGACTTCATGGGTCGAGTGTATCAACGCCATATCATATTGGACAATAATCACAAAACAGTGTGTAATAAATAGCTTTACTGATTTGTGTGTAAACAACAACGTTATCGTTGTGGCCCAAAGTGTCTTGATTTATGATGCTGTTTGAGCCAGTTGAAAGATATTTTGCATTTGCCAGGAACTGCAAACTTATATCATCTTCTTCGTCGT
This sequence comes from Clostridiales bacterium, assembly GCA_003343885.1. Lineage (GTDB taxonomy): Bacteria > Bacillota > Clostridia > Oscillospirales > CAG-382 > UMGS882. The sequence goes on from QAKH01000079.1 coordinate 37,304, forward strand.
ATCATTGAACGAGTCTGAATGCCCCGGATATTTCTTTTCGAACAGATTCCCAGGCAATTTTACTTCGCACCTGTCAATACATTTTTAGCATTCTTCGCTTTCATTAGACTATCTTATATTTTTAAGTTCTCTTGTATTTTTAAGTTCTCTTGGTTCTGAAAACGACAGAAGAAATCTGTATGGCATTTTCTATAGAGTTCTTGAAAAGAGTTGCGAGGTCGGCCGGAATTAAAATAATCATTTGATTCATATAAAAACAGGCTGTTAAGAGAAAGCGTATCTCTCACGAACATAGCGGCCATTTCTATCCGTCTACAAAGTTGTGGAGTCAAGTTTATCTTATTCTAGAAAACATATGATTATCCACATTTATTAATTTCATAAGATCTTACTGAGTGACAATAATTTTGATGGATTTACAGGTGAGATACTATTATCTCGTAGTTTATAGCATATATTGTATATATTTTAATGCCAGCTCGTGTACATGTATGTTTTTTATTTATAAACATTGTATATTTATTTATTTTTTTGTATATTGTGTTGCGCAATTAATCCTTATAAATTATGAACCTGAAAAGCATAATAGAACCTCATCCTATTTTAATGACGCTTATTCCTACACATAAATGTTCTGCAGCATGTGACGGCTGTTGTTTTGGGTGTACGCCTAAAATAAAACATCAAATGTCATATGAAGAGATGGTGTTTCATGTCGATTCTGCCATAACTGCATATCCATCTATACGTGTTCTTGTTATTTCAGGTGGAGAATGTACTCTTCTTGGGGATGATTTAGATAAAATCATAGCCTACGGAACACAACGAGGGTTAAGGACTAGAATTGTATCAAATGCTAGTTGGGCTAAATCGTATGATGATGCCTATTATCGTATGATGGGGTTAGTTAAGGCTGGTTTATGCGAATTTAATGTTAGTACAGGGAAACAACATCAAAAATTTGTCCCTTTGCAAAATATTATATATGCCATTCTTGCTGCAAACAATCTTGGCATATCCCCCGTACAGATAGCATATGAAAGACATCCAGAAGATTCCCAAAGCTCAATTGACTTTTTAAGAGAAAATGAAACTATTAGCCATCTATTAAAGGATGGAAAAATTGAAATAATTGACGGAATATGGCAAAATTTAAAAAATCCGCTAGGGCCGGAAATCCACGGAATAAATTTTTGTAAAGTGGGAGCGGATTTTAGATGTCGTAATCTATATAATTACATTACAATAAACCCATATTCGCAATTACTTGCGTGTTGTGGTCTCACGCAAGAATATAATCCTTATCTAAAATTAGGAGATCTAAGAAAAAAAACAATAACCGACTTATACGACAGCCAATTTGAGGAGTTATTTTTCCTTTGGCTTTATACCATGGGCCCCAAACATATTTATGAGAAGATTGCAGAATACAAAGGTATTCAACCTAAGCCATATTCTCATCCATGTATTTATTGCATTGAGATAGTTAATGATAAGGAGAATATACCTATTCTAGAAAAACTTGTTTGTACAGAGTTGCCAATTATATTATTTAATCTACAACTCATTAAAGCAAACTTAAAATATTAGAACTATGAAAAAAGACAACGAAAATTTAGACAAAGGAATCATCCGAGATGCCGGTACGAAAGTTACAATAGGAACCGTTCTATCCTCTATTATTCTACAATCATGTACATTCGATACAGAATGGTATAACAACAAAGATAATATTTATGGAGATATCAGTTTATCGCCAACTGATAAGGTTGATCTTCTAAATATAGGACAATTAAGGTTGTCTAAGACTTTGGTTGAATATTCAAAAGCCATTTCTGCAATATTCGAGGATATAACAACTAATCACGATGCCGCACAAGCATTTTGTGAAAACCCTGACGCGTATATTGCCAATCGATTCCCTCAAACCAGAAGTTCAAATTTACATTTGGACTTGTCCGATCGAGAGAAAAGGATTTTAATGGCTATGACAGATGAACAGGTCCAAAATGCTATTAAATCAAGAGATTTCAGTGCCTTCATTCATGCATGTGTTCAAAAAGGCTATTTTGCGTCGACTGAAGAAATATTAACAGTAAATGTCGGTGACACCCGCAAGTTTTTTGCATCTGACGAAGATTATGAACATTATAAAGAGATGTTGCAACGCATCAATTCGGGCAACACAATGACTCGGGCCAGTGATACCGAAATTGAAAAAGTTGATTTTGCTATCGGTGCACCTGTAGTTGCTGTTGGTTTTGTTGCAGTAGAGATTGGAGGCTTTGCTGATATGGCTGTTAAAGTACACCAATATGGAGCTACTACTCGCTCAGCTTCAATTGGGGCACAAAATGAACCCGTCATGAACTTATGGTACCGAGAAAATGAAGAAACTACCACAGACGATAAAGCTATTTTTTATGATCAAGTAATTAATGACAGAATTAATTGTGCAATGAGGATAATTGTGGATACATTCCCTGACATAAATGATGAGGAGGTTTACAACTATTTAGTGACAATGTTTAAGCAGTATTATGAGTATGAATAAAAAAATATTTTTTGGCTGGAGTAGTGATACGATTGTAATTACAGTCATTTTCAGCGTAGTCATAATTGCCGTATTAGTATATATATTCAAGACAATCTCTTTTAAGGATCCTTTTGGAATGTGGGGCGGCAAACTAATTACGGCGCTTATAATTATTGGTGCAGAGATCTATTTTGCTACAATGACTCCTCTATTCTTATCATACAATGAAAATGAAATTCGAATAAAGATGGTTATTGGTCGGAAAAAGATTCCGTACGAAGAAATTCTTAACATACAAAAAATAGAGCCTATAGTTCTTGGTAATTCAATGCGAAAAATAGGGAGTGGTGGAGCTGGAGGTTATACAGGTTTATTCAATAATAAGACTTTAGGGGATTACTATATGTATGTAACCAAAAAGCAAGATCTTGTTTTAGTGGTAACGAAAACAAAGAAATATGTTTTTAATTGCTCGGAACGAGATAATTTAATTGCATTTGTTCAAGCGAAACTATAAAACACTACAATCCGTATCTCGATGAAGAAAATTTTTTTACATTGGTCTCCTCCCGCATTTTTAGCTTTACCATCACCGGCATTATCACTCCTAAAATCTTTTTTGGAAACAAACGGATACAAATGTCAGGTGATTTATTGGAATAGAATTTTTTATAATATACAGCAGCAATTCTTGTTAAAAAACACAAGTCTAATTCATGATAAAGACCCTCTATTACTTTACTTAAATTATATCGCCTTTGAGAATGATGATGCCGAACTTTTGAATGCAGTAAAAGTTGGGCTAATAGCTAATGCTCCTAGTCATCTGTCTTCATCGCCTGAATTCTATTATAACCATATGTTGTTATATAAGCAAAAGGTAGATGAATTACTTGATGAATACATTAAGAGTTTACACCTATCGGATGCTTTATATTTTGGCTTTTCTCTGAAATTTGAGCAATGGGTTTTTGCCTATATGCTTTCTTTAAAACTAAAAAAAATATTTCCTCATATTCCTATAATTGTAGGAGGCATTATAAGCAAAAAGGCAGCAGAAAGTTTTTTATATAACTTTCATCAATTTGACATTGCAATGTGGGGGGAAGGAGAGTTCTCTTTATTGGAATTAACTCAGCAAATCAAAGATGGTGACTCTCATTTTTCAGATATTCCACGAATAGCATATCGAGACAAGGAACAGATTATTTGCAGTCTTAAAAGAGGACGGTATGCGGATTTATCCGCTGACGACTTAATACCGGATTTCAGTGATTTTTTTGAAAATATATCACTTTATCCGATATATGATTATGCCCTTTCTATAGAGTTCAGTCGGGGGTGTCACTGGAATAGGTGTCACTTTTGCTATTTAAATGAAGGTTATCGATATCGGAGAAAAAGCATACAAAAGATAAAAGATGAAATACTTAAACTAATCGATAAATATAAATGTTTCCGTTTCTCGACAACAGATAACGATCTTATTGGCGCTGACTTTGAATATTTTAACCAGCTTCTGGACGTATTCATTGAAATAAAAAAAACACATCCTCAATTCGCATTTGTTGTAGCGGAAGTTATAACTAAAGGATTGAATAGAGAAATAATAAAGAAAATGGCTGATGCTGGATTTATAAACATCCAGATAGGCTATGAAAACTCAAGTAACCAACTTCTTTCCAAGATAGAAAAATCTAACACATTTGCAAGTAATTTGCTATTTATAAAATTCGCGTGCCAATATAAAATACATATTACAGGTCTTAATGTAATATATAATTTATTTGAAGAAACGGACGAAAATATTATAGAAGCGACACACAATTTAAAATTTCTTCGCTTTTATAGAGCTTATTTAGGGCTTAAGCATCGATTAACACCTCTTGCAATAAATACATGCAGTAGATATTATAAAACACGGAATGATATCATTTTATCGGAATGGCAACCTATTAATTCTACAAACTTTCATCTAAAAAAATATTGGCATGAAGGAACTGGTTGGCATGTATTAGATTATGCAAAAACTTCACGAAATTTTTTATGGACATATTTTGAGGATGTTGATAAATATTATTTTGATCACAAATACCGTTATAAAATCAGAAACTCCGATTCCGAATTTGAATATAATGAGATATGCGATAATAAACAAGTTGCACAAATCCTGTTGAAAAAAGATTCACCACAATATTTAATACTTCAATTAGCTTGTGATTCCGTGGTGTCATTTAAATACTTACAAGAAATAACAAATATCGAAAACAATACACTTCTCGAAATACTTGATTATTTCTATCAGAAGGGTATAGTTTATCATAACGATGATTACTCTGAGATTGTTTCATTAATTGTTGTATAACAAATTATTTACTCATAAATAATACCTGACAATAGCGAATTTTATGCTTTTTCCCTTAATTCTTCAATCTCTTTATCCGAAATGGAGAGAATATTTCTCTCCATCGAGACAAAAAGCTGTCGGCCGACTGCCCGCGCATCGAGGGCTGAGGCCGGCGCATTGAGAATCGTGATGAGCCGTTCATAAGCCCTTCCGTCCCAAAGATAATCGTACATACCCTTGAGCGGAACCCGTTCAAGAAGTCCCAACGCCGTCATCCGCCTGACACACCGGTCGAACAAGCGTGATCCGATGCCGGTATTGGCCATGTGTGTCTTTTTGCTCCGAAGCGTATCGAATCCTTTGCCGCGCAGTCGGGACAGGTCGGCCATGTAAAGCATGAAAACAATCTCTTCAGGCTCAAAGACCCCCAGCATCCGGCTGTAACATTTGAAAAACGGCACACCTTGCGATGCGCCGTTTCTCCTGTTCCTACTTTTCCCCATTGTCTCCTCCTTTCGTAAGCGGCGACTCCGTCTCTTCGTCCTGGATAGCATCGTTGAGATAACAATGCTGGATTTTACGGTTGATCATCGGTTTGTAGACTCTGTAGCCCAGCTTTTTCGCATATCGTCCGACGGAGACCCGGTTGACTACTTTCCCGGTGGTCTCGGAGAGGTATCTGGCCATCTCCTCGTAAGTCATTCTTCTTTTGAGTTTCATTCTTTCGGCATTTATGGTTCTCAGGTTAAGAGTAGAGCCAATCAATGCCAATGGTTTGCAATTAAGATGAATTAAACACAGGGCGGTACCGGGTAGCATGAGACGAGGAATTAACTGGATTATGGTCTGCCACCCGGCACCGCCGAAGTTATTTTGCCATCAGAGCGGTTATCCTGTCGATAGTCGGCCGGTTTGTTTCGTCCAGCCATTCTCTGGCCACATTCCATGAGAGGGACTTGCCGAACTTGAAGTTCTCCATTGTGATGGTATGGTGCGAGAGCCTTCCTTCCGTGGGTTTGAGCCCCCGATCATGGAGTTCGCACAAACCATCGTGGTAGAACGTGCAGAAGCCGTTATCTTCACGAATAGCCTGTACCATGGGCACCAGGTAAGGCAACCTGCCCATGACGAGTCCTACACCCCATAAGGTAGGTGCCAATCGATTCCTGTAGCCGGCTTCAATGAGGCGAAGAATGTCGTCGGGGGTACCCAGACAAGGCGTGCGGCACTGGTTGCGGCATTTCTCGCACTTGCAGGAAACGGGCTTGCGCCCGGTCTTGCGGATGATGCGTTGTAAGGCTTTCTCCATAGTCACTGATATTCTGGGTGTATTCTTTTCCACAACTCAATGATACATTCACGTCCTACCTGTGTCCACCGTTTGGCTGAACCGAAGGTGAACACTTTCCCTTGTGCGTTCTCCCAGGTATAGGGAACATCGCATTGCCATGCCCTGTACGCCGGGAAGACCAGCCATTGGTGCTTCTGGTACTTGCAGATGCCTTGTTCGAGCAGGAACTGGTGCAGGCTGCGCGGCGAGATATTGAGTTCGTCGGCAATGCGTGTGCTGCGGAACCACTCCCTGTTTTCGATGAAATCATCGTAGAAGGCCACTTTGGGAATGAAATCCCGGATAACCTTCCTGTGTTCCTCGATCATGGCAAGAGCCGTATCCATATCCGTGGGCAGCGGCTGGTCCAGACAGCGAATCTCAAGGCTCTTGTATTCCCTCCTCCGCACGGGACGCGGAGCTATGTCCGCCGTAAGCCGTTCAATCTGCTGTGCACACCAGTCGGCCAATCCCGAGTCGGGCGCTATCCAGCGTGCCAGAGGAACCACTAACGGTGATTCAATCCATGTGGCACCCTTGCCACGTCCGCGAGTCGTAAAGATTTGGAATTCGTAACGGTCAGTTTGTCCGCTGCGGGCCATCTCACGCCGCAGGGAATCCGTAGCTGTAATTCGCAGCCACTCGGAGGGGATTTTCCCGAAATGCATCGTGATCTGCGTGGCATTCACCATCAGTTTGTTACCCATCTTGCGGAAAGTGACGGGAAAATCCGCTTCGTAGCTCAGCACAAAGTCCCGCTGCCCGTGTACGTGCATATCTCCGGCTTCCAGTTCCAACAACTGGTTTCCCCAGACCTCCAGCTCATCGATGAGGTCTCGGGGTAGAATACTGTCCTTGCGGACCAATTGCAGAAGCCGTCTCATGTCCGCAGGACGGAATCCCCAGAGTTCGCGGCCGTTGGCGCGGAAGGGAAGCCGCAGGGCTGAGGGACATATCTCGGCAATCGATCCTTTCTTGATCAGCTCATCCCGTTTGAGTATCTCGCATACATCGCTTGCACAGATGTGCACTTGTCCGTTATGACTCCGCGACACCCGTATGCTCCAGTCGCGGAACGGCACGTTCCTATATTCTTTCATGAATCTTTGTCTTCGTTGGTATTTCTGTTTTCCTGTTTACCTTTCTTTTCGCGTAATGTCCGCTTATGTGCCATTTGCCGGACCGAGTAATAGGTCCGCTTCTCCCCACACAGGGAATCGTAATCCTGGAGTTGGAGAGTTCCCAGATCCTGCAACTCGATTTCCACGTTGGGATGCAGGTGTCGAAAATAGAACCCTCCGCTGCAGATGTATTTACCGGTGCAGCAAAAAGAAATTGCCTGCAAGTTGCCTTTTGTCAGTTCAGCCGCACTATGAAGCGAGCGCGTGATGGCAACGAGAATCTGTGCTCCGTTGAAGATGAGCACCATCTTTGGTCGTTTAAAATTACTGCGTCTCATGATGTTCTAAAATTTGCGTTAATTCCTCATTCGTAAATCTAAGCCCGACCGATTGAACCAGCCAGGTGTCTGAAACCGTAAATCCATCGACAAACATTTCGGATATTCGCTCCAGAAGGTAGACGCCGAAAGGAGGCTCGATGTAAACGACAAATAATAGAGCCAGACATTCATCAATTAACAGGTGCCCCGATGCCTCGTCGCGGATGAACAAATCCTCCCTGTCTATTTCGTATTGCCGGCACAACTCCTCGATCCACAAGTGGAAAGCCACCCGGAAATCAGCCAGAGAGTGGCGTTTCTCGTCTCCGCGGCTCTGTATGAAATGTGTCGCGTCGAAATAGGCCGGAGCGCCCTCCTGCGGCGTTCCAAACAGCAAGTCGGGAAATTCCTTGTACCGGATGCTCCGACAAGGAACCTTTTTAACTTTCATCTCTTGATTCTCATTTCTTGATTCGTTTTTAACAAGTAGGAACAAAGGTATATTTTTTTGCGTGTAAATATAGTGTAAAAGTATTATTATTTTATGTTTTGGACTACTCTTTTTATATTGATTATAAGTTATTTATAAAATAAATACGATGTGAAATATGTATATTCTATTCAGTTCTTTTTAATTGAAAAATAGCCCATAACCCCATTTTCGACTGTATACATTTCCCCGACCGAAAACTTTGCTTTCCAAATCAGGCTACTCTTAAAAGAAAAGGAGCAAAGATGGCAGAATCAGACCATTCGTTTCACGGAGAACTGCTGGAAAGCATATTCAAGACCTCGAAAAAGACCATACAGGAGTATGTCCGGGAAATCGAGCGGAACAACTTGTACCGCTCATGCCGCATGGATACGGAAACAGGTTATATCCTGGACGACCGGTCCAGACTGATAGACTTGTATGAGGCGTGTCTGCAGCAGGACGCTCATATCCGTTCGGTCATCGAAACGCTGGAGAGCCAGATTCTGGGGGACCGTTACATGCTGGCAAGAGTGAATGAAAAAGGAAAGTACATCAAGGATGTCGCACAGACACAGAAGATACAGGGTTCTCAATTCGACCGCATCATCAAGGGCGTTATCGAGGCTAAATTGTATGGCTATACATTGCTGGAGATCATGCCGGATATAGACCCGAAGACGGGCAAACTGGCGGAGGTAAACATCATAGAACGGAGAAACGTCCTGCCGGATCAGCAGGTGGTCTTGAAGCGGCAGGGGCAATGGATGCCGCATTGGGATCTCCGCAAGGCGGCCTATCGGCGACACTATGTGCTGATAAATTCCGGGGACCTCGGGCTATTTTCAGCCACTACGCCACTCATTCTGGCCAAGAAGTTCACCGTCGCCAACTATGTGAACTTCTCACACACCTATGGACAGCCCATCATTCACGGAAAAACCGTTTCGGAGAGCAATGCGGACCGCAAGCGGCTGGCCAACGAGATTGCCAACGCCGCGCAGAACAAGGTGGTGGTTACGGGCATTGAGGACGAGGTTGACATCAAGACCTTCACGATGTCCAACAGCGAGAAAATATATACCGGGCTTATCGAGTTCGTGAACCGGGAAGTCTCCAATCTGGTGCTGGGCAGCGAGTCGATGGCGGGCGGTATGCAGTCGTATGTCGGCTCGACCAAAGCCCATCAGGATATTTTCCGGGATCGCATCGAGGTGTACCGCCGATATATTGAGAACATCATGAATGAGGAGATCGTGCCGCGACTGGTTGCCATGGGCTATATCTTACCGGGGTTGGAATTCAAGTATTCGAACCGCATCGAGATGAGCAACGAAGACCGCATCAAGCTCTATTCGCTGATTACGGACAAATATGAAGTGGCGCCCGATGAGATTGAAAAGGAGTTCGGCATCAACGTGGGCAAGCAGCTCAACGTGATGACCGGGCTGGTCGGTGGAACGGTCGCAGGAACCAGCCATAACGACCGGGGGATCATGTCCGACGAGGAATACTACCGCCGCTACGGACATCCTCGCGGGGTGCATGTGGCAAATTTTCTGCGGGGAGCGAAGTAACGGCCCGTCTTACGCTCCCTGAATGCAGGGCTGCCGACAATGCTGCCTACGGGTCGGAGGAACAGCAGGAATATGAGGCTGTTCGGGACGCCTTCCGCCGGCTTGTGAAATGGTGGGAAAATAGTGCCGAGCGGAAAGACCTGATCGAGGAAATCATCACCTTGCGGGCTTCATTCTTAATTGACAGGGCCCTGCGTGGGCTGCGCATTGATTTCGACCGTGCGCTGGATATTCTCCGGAACCGGAACGCCTTCATCTCCGCCCGTGAGCGACAACAGCATGAAATTCTCGTGGCTGCGGTGGAAAACCTGATTGATTTTGCCGTGGCCGAAGAGATGACCATGCTCGGAGCTCTCCCTGAACAGGTCTCAGAAACGAATTTGGCGGAGTGCGAGGAGGTTTGCCAACGCTATAACCTCGTGTACGCGCAGAAAGAAAACGAGCAGGTAGGACTGGCGGCTGCGATGGCTGCCTGGTGGATGGCTGTCAGCGAGGACACGCTTGTTACCTTCATGACGCAAGGGGATGAACGGGTCCGTCCCTGGCACCTTTCCTTCGAAGGGGTTTCCTATCGCAAGTCGGAATTCCCGCCGGAACTGATTCCGCCCATCGAATGGGGCTGCCGATGCTACCTCGTGGCCAACGGTTTCGCCTCGGTACACGCTTCTGTCTCCCGTTCTTCCGGACATAGGAAGGTGGATCCGGTTTTTCGGGAGAGTCTTGCCACGGGTGGACGCATCTTCTCCGACGCACATCCTTATTTCAGCACGCCGCTGCCGGAGTTTGCCGTGCAGACAGGCGACAAACTCAAAAAACGATTCCTCTATGCCTAAGATAACGCTTGATGAATTCTGTGCCCATTGGGTGGAAGGGAAGTATGTTACGAAGATGCCCAATAAGCTCCAATACAACGTCTTTGACTTTGTGACGCTTGCCGGTGACTATTCCCGTCAGCAGTTCCAGGCCTCTTTTTCATCAGGAGGATTCTGTGGCGGCAGCCACTGGGCGCCTCGTACTTCCCGCTGGGGAAAACGGTTCACACATCCGGTGATGAACGATTCGGGAACTCTGGCGAGAAGTATAAACTTTGAAAACAAGCGGACGAACATTGTGGGCCGACGGAATAACCGCACGCGTATTTTTAGTAAAGGGGCATATTACAACATTTACACGACCGAGAAGAGTGTCCCTGTCCGTGGCAAGCGAGGGCGCAGCCGGGAACGGTACGGTCACTATGCGGCCGTGCACAATACGGACCCCAAGTTTGGACTGTACACGGTGAACCAGTATTCTTCACGGCGCCCCGTACATCGTCAGTTCATCGGTTTCTCTCCGAAGATTGACGCGTACATAGCCGCTCACTTCATTGACAAAATATTTGAAGGATTCCCCATGTCATGATTAAGGACAAGCATAACACCAGCACTCCCGTAATGCCGGCGCCGCGCAACGAAAGCCTGCCGGAAGAGGTCTCCGAGAACCCGTTCGTGAACATGTACCAGGCGGTACGCAGAGCGATACTCACCATACGGGAAAATCCGGATGACGGGGCTTCGCCTGCCTTTTTCAAGACCATAGCCATTGATAACGGGCAGTTTGCGCGGATTGTCCGTGGTGAGAACACGGAATACGAGATCGCTTTCCCTGCGGTATTCATCCATTTCGTAAACGTCCGCTACCTGGTGGCGCAGCAACGCATCGGCGAAGGTCGCGCCACCATGCGGGTGCGGTTCATTCTCAACACGCTCAACAACTCCGACCCGGAACGTGAATGCGATCCCTTCATTGTCTTTCAGCGGCTCAATGTGGCTATTCAGGATGCCAAGGATCGGGAACCGGCGCTTAACGAACGCTGCAACCTGACCTATTTCGATATGCCGCAGACGACCAACATGCTACAAGCCTACTGGATAGACTACGAGGTATGGTTCCGCGAGTCGTCAGCGTGGCGCTACCGGGACTGGGTGAAGCGTTATCTGGTGATGCCGCCGTTCACACAGCACAGCGACGCTCCGCAGCATGATCTTCAACAGCATGGGCATCACGCCAAACCCGAATACGAGGAGGTGACCGGATTCGTGATCTCCGCCGATGCGGATGAGATACCACCTACGGAGGATTCCGGCGAAGAGGAGGAACAGGACAGGACCTGACGATGCGGGCCCTGTCCTGTTCTTTTTCAGGCCAACTTCTCTCTTACAACTTTCTTCAAACCATACTCCTACTCTTTCGGAAAGAAACAGTCGATTATGGATATCAATTCACTTCAATATGTTGTCGGAGAGGTCAAGACCGGGGAGCCGGCCATCATCCGTTTTTTCGGACGCGTCTCCGAGGAGAATACCGCACGGTTCAATGAAGAGTTCGATTTTCTGGAGAACGTCGTGCGCCCTTCGTGCATACGCGTACTGATCAACTCGGAGGGTGGCAGTGTGCTGTACGGCATGACAACCTATTCCACCATCGCCAACAGCAAGGTGGATACGGAATGTGTCATCGAAGGTATTGCCGCATCGATGGCCTCCATCATCTGGGCTGCGGGGAACCGTTCGCTCATGCGAGACTATGCCATACTGATGATTCACAATCCGATGCTCCCGGATGGGGATGACGACGAAGGATCGGATATGGTCCGGGCATTCACCAGGCAGATTGAAACCATCTACCGTAAGCGGTTCGGACTGAAGGCGGAACAGGTTCGCGCCATCATGAACGGGGAGGCCGGCAAGGACGGCACCTATTTCGATGCTGCGGCAGCCGTGAAGGCGGGCATCATCCCGGCCGAGAATGTCATCCACACCTCCAAACAACTCTGTGAGAAGGTGCACAGTGAGGTGGCGGCACTGACCGACACGGCGGCCATTCAGGAGCTCATGAGCCGAGTCAGTTCGGAGAATAAACTTTTTGAAGAAACAATACCTACTCTTATACAAACAAAAAGCGATATGACGAACGAAAACAAGACACAAGGATTTGAATATGGGGCTATTGCGGCATCCATCGGCATGAAGGACAAGGATGTCAAAGACGTCATGGCCCGCATTTCGGAACTGGCCGCCCTGGAACCCAAGTACAAGGAAATGCAGAAATCCCTGAATGACGCCCAGACGGTCATTGCCGGCAAGGATGCTACCATCCAGAATCTGCAGAAGGACCTGGCGGCCGTCACTTCACGACTTTCAGCCTATGAGCAGAAGGAGAAGGACGAGCAGGCGGCACGCATCGAGACGCTGGTGGAGAACGCTATCAACGAGGGGAAAATCGACCGTGAGGCCAAAGCCCAATGGGTTGAGATGGCCACCTCGAATTTTGCACTGGCGGAAAGCACGCTGGCCTCCATTCCTGCCCGTGACAAGATTTCACGCGAGATCGCCAAGAACCCGGATAATATCCAGGCTGCGGCAGAAGCGGCGAGAACAGCCGAGGAACTGATGACTGAAAAGGTCAAGGAGGTGGTCGGCAGCGACTTCAAGTTCAAGAAGCTCCGATAAACCGGCGCCCGCTGCGGCGCAACTCCTATCAACTGTAAATTGACGTGCCGGAGACCTGAGGTCTCACGCGGAAGAGGTATCCGCCTGTCGGCTGAGATTCTTTTTTCAAACCTGTAACTCAAAAGACAATGGCTGATACTTTAAACTTCTTACAGAACGGGTATAACGGGGAGGTGCTGGAAGACCTGCTGACCTATACCGTTCAGGGGAACGACACGGTCCGCGAAGGACTTATCCACATCAAGACCGGCATCCAGCACCGTTATACGCTGCCGGCAGTAAAACTCGGGAACGTCATTCAGGACAACGTTCCCACTCCGCAGTCGACGCATGGCACCAAGGGAGAAGACGGCTTGAACGAATACCAGTTCACCGAGCGCTACCTCGAACCTTCCGACTTCATGATTTACCTGGAGTTCAATCCCAGGGATTACGAGAAATACTGGAAGTTCGCACAACCCGAAGGCAATCTCGTGTTCCGGGAGCTGGATCCTCGCATTCAGGCCACGATGCTGCGCCTGTTGATGGACAAGAAAAACGAGTACATCGGAAACGCTATCTGGACCTCCGCACGCGGCGGAGAGTCGGCGGCCAAGATTACGGCTCCCGAAGGCTGCACGAAAATCGGCGCCAACAAGGAGAAGTATTTCGACGGGGTCATCAAGCGAATTCTCGACAACGTGAACTCCACGGATGACGAGGTGAAAGCGGGCGGACAGTGTATCGTCTCGGGTACTACCGAACTTTCAGACGGTGCCGCCGTGGAAGCCGCCCTATATGCCATGTGGAAGAACTGTCCCAAGCAGATCCGCAAGAAGACTTCACTGGCCTTCATTGTCGGCTGGGACGCCTGGGATGCCTACGACCAGTACATTTCCGACAAGCAGGTCAAGTATTCGGAAAATACCGAGGTGAACAAGTATCGCTTCAAGGGAAAACGTATCATCCCCATCGTCGGTATTCCGGAACACACCATGGTGCTTGGCGAGTTCTCCACAGGCATGGACTCCAACCTCTGGATGGGCGTGGATTTCGCCAACGACACGGAAATCCTCAAGGTGGACCGCCTCCAGGCCAACTCCGAGCTCTTCTTCATGCAGATGCGCATGAAGATGGATGTCAACATTGTGCGTCCTGCGGAAATCGTGGTTCACACCGCCTACAAGAAAACCGAATAACACACCTTTCATCTGATTTGAATGTCTCACCCGGGGAGTGGAGGTAAGGCCCCGCTCCCCAATTTTCTTTCGACAACCATGGCAAAAAAAATCAATAATGAAGAAACGCCCCAGAATCCAGATGTTACCGCTACGCAAGCCGTGGCGGAACAGGAGGCTGAACGCATACAGGAAGAAACGGTACAATCCGAGGCAGAAGCGACCGCGAAACCGAAAACACAACAGACAAAGGAGCAGGAAACATCCGACCCCCATATTCTGGAACTCTTGAAGAAATTCCCCGGTTATCCGGCACTTTACATCGGAAACGGAGGTAGTACCTTCACCCCGGACACGGCCATCCACATCCGTGGGAAAGCCGTGCTGTACAAAAACCCGTATTTCAAACAATCTAAAATGAAATCATAATGGCGCTTGGAAATGTATTTATCAAGGATGTCGACGGAAATATCCCGTACGATACCGGTTCCGGGAACGAAAAGGTGACCGGACTGCTCTTTGACGTCTCCTTGCAGCCGACACTCTTCACCGAGGGGTACGGCAAGACAAATGAATCGAAGCTCAAACTCGGAGATGTGTGCTATATCACTTCGCTCAAGTCCGCCGTCAATGATTTCGGCATCATCGAGCGCGTAGTGGCCACGGAGGAGGAGGAAGCCAATGTCAACTTCCTGCACGGCATTCCGGCATACCATATACGGGAGTTTTTCCGCATGTCGGGAAACGTGAATGGGACAGGAAAACTTTATGTCATGTTCGCGGACTGCTCCTCGAACTGGGACGCACTGGAAATCATGCAAAGGGCTACCGGAGGGATGATCAACCAGCTCGGCATCTGGACCGAACAGCCGTTGTGGAAGGCCAACGGAGGCGAAGACAAGTACAACCTCAATCTTGTAAGGGGACTGAATGACGTGGCTGTCGGCCTTGCCGAACAGAACCAGCCTCTGTCGCTCATTCTTTCGGCAAACCCTTCCAATACGGGAGCAGATACGACCGAGGGCCGCCAGGTCGACCTGAACAAGATTCCCTCCTGCATCTGTGAGGCCAGTCGTATCAGCTGCATCTTCGGACAGGCGCATAACGAGACTGTCGGCCTCATGCAGATGCGCAACGTAAACCATACACCCGTGGGGTTCCTCGGGGCCGTGATGGGTGCCATCGCGAAAGCCGGGGTGCAGGAATCCATCGCATGGGTGAAGCAGTTCAACCTGTTCACCGATGACTTCCAGGAAATAGAACTGGGATTCGGGGATATCAACCTGGACGAGGCGGAGGAAAACTTCCTCAGTCTGAACCGTTACGAATCCCTCTCCCCGGCATTGCTGGACGAGCTCGATGACAAGGGCTATATCTTCCCGATCAAGTACGCAGGACGGGAGAACGGCATCTATATCTCCAAGGACCAGACCTGCTCCACGGGAGACTACCGTACCATTGCCCGCAACAGGACGATCAACAAGAGCCGCAGGGCTGTACGTGCCGCGCTGCTTCCCTATGTCAACTCGCCGTTGCTGGTCAATCCCTCGACGGGATACCTCGCGGCTTCCAAGATAACGGCCTTCAAGACGCTTATCGGGGATATTCTGGCCAAGATGCAGGCCGCACAGGAGATTTCCGGGTATGCCGTGACCATTGACGCCAATCAGAATGTGCTGGTTGATGATACGCTCCGCATTTCGTATGTCATCGTACCGGTCGGAGTGGCTGTCAAGATCTATGTCGAAGAGGGTCTCTCATTAACCGCTTAATACCCGCATTATGGCTGTAATCAATAACGTAGCATACTCCTGGTCGATGATTACCTTGTCATCGACAGCTTTGGGAATTGACGAAGGTTCGACGACGCTTGAAGGCGTATCGGCGATAAAATGGTCCAAAAAGCGCAAGGTGGAATCCAACTACGGCATGGGTGGGAAGCCCGTGTCCCGCGGATTCGGGAACATCACTTATTCGGCGTCCATCACCATGGATTACGCTACACAGCAGTTGCTGCGCTCGGTCTATGGCTCGCTGCTCGAAATCGGTGAGTTCGACCTGATCATCTCCTTTGCCAACCCGATGGCTTCCGAGGATTGGACGACCACAACCGTAACACTGAAAGGCTGTATCTTCACCGAGGATTGCCTGGAGTCCCAGCAGGATGACACGAACATCACCCACGAATTCGATCTGAATCCTTTCGATATTCAAATCGGGTCAGGGGATACCATTTAATGGCAGGCTATGAATGTAACTTTTGAAGGAAATACTGCAACGGGGAAGAATGAATGGCTGACCCCGCCGTCCATCTTGCAGCGGCTGGGAGCATTCGATTTGGACCCTTGTGCGCCGGTGAACCGTCCATGGAACATTGCGGCGCACCATTATACGGTCGAGGACGACGGACTCAAACTCCCGTGGCATGGCCGTGTATTCTGCAATCCGCCGTATGACAAGGCGCTCATCGCACAGTTCATACAGCGGTGCGCGGAACATCGCAATGCCGTGGCGCTGACGTTTGTCAGGACAGACACGAAACTGTTCCAGGAACTGATTTTCCCCCGTGCGGACTCTATTCTCTTTATCAAGGGAAGGGTGAGCTTTTGCCACGCCTCGGGAGTGCAGGGAGGTCCCGCGGGCGCTCCGTCCTGCTTGATTGCCTTCGACCGACAAAATACGGAAATGCTTGAACAGAGTGGAATTGAAGGATGTTTGGTCAGGCTATGATCCTGTTTTTGTTCCCATTTTCTCAGGAGGGTGCGCACGGCATAGGCCGTGCGCACCTTTTATTGTTCAGACTTCGATGTATTTTCCCGGCAAGAAACCGATATGCTCACCGCTGAAAACATAGCCGAGCTGGTTTGAAAGACACATGGTATGGCCGATTCGCTTGTCCATATTCCGGTGGGAATGCCCGTATATCCAGTATTCCACGGGACTTGCTTCGATGAAATCACCCAACTCGACAACAAACGCCCCGTTCAACGGACTGCCCTTGAATTCCGAGGCCAGCAGCTTGAAGGAAGGCACATGATGTGTGGCGACAAGGATATGTCGGGTCGTATTTCGGGTGATACTATCCTTCAAGAAACGGACACAACGGTAATGCTCGTCGTTGAAACGGGTCCAGTCCAGCGGTTCGTTGCCGTAACGGATACGCTTGAAATCGCTGATGGCACTCTCCGTGGCATAGGCATCCTGCATGGAGATTTTAGACCACAGGGTCGTGGCGATTAACGTCGTATCTGCGGACAGGGGAATGACGGCATTATAATAACAGGTGATGTTCTTCCGAATGGAATAACTCCAGCCGTTGTAAAGCTTGTCGATGTCAAACAGCTTGTAGAACTCGTGATTGCCTGGTATGACGATGACCTGGCGGTAATGGTCCGATGCCCAGCTCCAGAAGGGATGCGTGGAATAGTTGTCGTCCCCGATATAGCCGATGTCGCCAGCCAGGAGGAGAATATCTCCCGTCACTTCAAGCGGGTGCTCTTTCAAAAAGCGGCTGTTATCGGAGAACTCTAGATGCAGGTCACTGGCATATTGTATCTTCATATTATAATACGAATACTTCTCTCATTATTGCAATAAAAGTTCTGATCTGTTCATCGTCCACTCGCAGCCTGTCCCGTAGGGACTGGTTCGGCAACGACGCCTCCATCATGTCCGCAAATGTTTTCATGTCATTCCTCAGTGCGTCGGGAAGAAGAATCGTATTTGTAGGATCGATAGCGGTCACCAGCAACTTGAATACGTCGTCCCGGTGTTTCTTTATATCCTGGCTGCGGATTTCAGGATTGGTTTTCTTCTCTTCCGTAAGATTGAGAAACGCCCGCACTTTCAGGCAGATCAGACATAATGGCGTGGCAACCCTCAAACCGTCGTGTACCGTGCTGTTCTCGATGGTGAATTGATAGCAGTCCGGATCCATAACGATGGCGGACAGACTGGAGAACTTTTCTCCGACAGGAATGGGCGTCAGGTGGAATCCGGTAGGTTCTCCGAGAATATCCGGGCGTGTGGACAGCAGCTCGATGCGGATTGGATAACCGGGAGACGGTTTGATGAACCGGAATAACTCGGGCACCGGCTTTTTGCCTTCTCCGCGCTTGCGTTCACGGTTTTGATATTCCCCATCAGAGATGAACTGCCAGAACCGTTGGCCAAATTCCGGGGTCATGTTGTCGACAATCAGAATCATGTCAATGTCATCCGTGGCTCTGGGCGGCATGTCGCTACCCGTCAACGCGATATCACAAGCCGTTCCGCCGATGATGATATAATTGTCGCTGAAATCCTTAAAATACTCCTTGAATTTTTCTAAACCTCTTACCATTTTATTGTCTTGATTATATATTCCAATTCACCTTCCACCCTTGCGTCCGTATCGTGCCGTAACGACAGGTACAAGGACAGTTTGTCGACATATTCCGTGTCCGGGAACATCCGCGGGTGATATATCCAAACCTCGATACAATGTTTCCCTTCCATGTCGTCAACCTTCAAACCTTCCGACACCATATCTTTGAAATCCCGGTCCAGGATGGCAACGGTCCGCCTCTCTTCCGGATTCAGATGCGAGTAATGCGACAGGGCGTTGATACCGCTTGTCATCAGATTGTCCGGCAGGTCATCATCCGTGTAATACACCCAGCGGACCGGGCTCCGCATAAACGGCACAGCCTTTTCCCAAAGTTCCTGCCTAGGCAGCGTAAAGATTACTCTTTTCTCCACATTGGGAATCATTTCAGACCGGCAGAGCCCGAACTGTTCCAAATCCAACAGCCCCCGTCCGATTGATTGATAAGAGTACGGACAGATATTTTCAAAATCCTTTATGGTACAGCTCCCATGCAACGATGATTGCAGATAGTACAGCAAAAGATACTGCGCCACCGGTGACAGAAGTCTGTTCTTTTTGGGCCTTCGGGATTTCTCTATGGCATTTACCAGCAGCGTCGGCAGGAAGGCATATTTTCGGGATACTACAAAATAGACTCCCTGTTCAATCAAGCGGCTGCGATTGATGTATGTCGCGGCTTCAAGGATGAAGACGACCGGCACGCCGACAATCGTTTCTACACGTTCCGCATATCTGCGATAATTGGCCGGAGTCAGCGTTGCCGTACCGTTTTGGGAAGCAAAGCAGAACGGCTGCCCGTTGAATGTCCCATGATAGAAACTGAATCTTGTGGTCGTATCAATATTCAGCCCCTTCAGTTCTGACCGTTGGACGGGTGTCAATGCGACAGTTATCCCGGCTATTATGATTTCCCTTATAACCATTATCATCTATTTTGTACCATTATCACTTCGCGTGATAACAGTACAAAAGTACCGATAATTATCTGATAATACAAATATTGAAATAGAATTTTATTTCCTGTCAGGATTCCGTCTATATATAAACCTGTCCTATAAGAGGCTCCAATAGACAGGCATAGGTACGGCCGGACTGTATATCATTTTTTTGAGGATTCCGATGGATCGCATAAAGTAATTAGCACTAATCATTGGGGTTGCTTGTCCCGTTGTGAGATAATTTGTGTTTTAGTAATCTTTCCGGGGCATCTTCCCCTACACTTTAAATGAATCAAATATATTTTCGATATGGAAGAAAAAATGCTTACACTGGAACAGGAAGCCAAAATCAAGGAAAAAGCCCTCAAACTCAAAGAAGAGAAGAAACTGCGCAAGGTTTACCCGATGGTCGTGTATGGCGACACCGAATGCGGAGAGAAAGAATTTTATGTTGCATTTATGGCAGAGCCGAACTTTCCGCAGTTCTCCAAGTTCATGGCTGCCTCAAAAAAGGACGAGGTTCTGGCCATGCGTACGCTGGCGCGCGACTGCTTCATTGACGGAGACAAGGAACTTGTCGACAATGATTCGCTGTTCCTCTTCGGCCTGATGGGACAGTTGTCGGAACTCATCACTACCCGACAGACTGTCCTGGTAAACTTATAAGCCGGTGGGTGGTGACGGACGAGCAGCGCATCCGACAACGGATGATTTACGTCCGTCATTACTTTCCCGGCGTAAACCTTGACACAGTCACGGATGAGGAATTTGCCATGCTGTCGGAAGAGGCACTCTGGCTGCACGAACAGATGCAAGCGATACATCTCAACCAGGAACTGATGAAAGCGGGGCTGCACAAATAGTGTGCGCCCCGCTTTCGCGTCAGTTAAACGACTTTTGAGTTACTCTTCGGTTTTGGCTACATCCGCGGCCAGTCCCAGTATCTTCTTATATTTGCGTTCAATGCTCTGCAGGCGTTGGATCTCTTCTTTTGGCATTTCCGATTCCTTCCGCCGTTTCAGGCCTCCGATAGCCCGTCGGCATTCCATAAGTTCTGTTCGCGTATTGAACAGTTCCTCGATGATTTTGGCCATCGGCCGCTGCATACATTTTTGCGTGAAGCTCTCCAGGGTTTCCGGTTCTTTCTTTTGTCGTGCCATAATTCCTATTGTGTTTTGATAGCTTTTCAGACAGTCACTTAACAAATATAATACAAAATCCGGACAGAGCAAAAAAAAGAATGTACACCACTCCTGCAACAGGCCGTTTTTTTAATCTCCTCCAGCCTTACAGACCTATTCCTTTTTAAGATAGAAGCAACTCAACCTCATGCCTCAGGAACAGAATTACCAGGTCAATTATACCATCAACGTAGAAGCCTCGCAAGGTACCAAGCAGGTCATCGCCTTCGGTGAGGCCGTCGGGAAACTTGTGCAGGCGAAGGCATCGTTGACTCCGGCCGTCACGAACATCAAGAACATGATGGACGAGATTGACCGGGTGTTCAGGACCAAGAACGGGAAAAAGCGGAGCTTCGATTATCGTTTGACTATTGACACGAAGAACAGCGAGGCGAAACTTGAAAGGGTCAAGAAACTGCTGACGGAGATTTCGGAACTTTCCAGGGGTATCACGCTTTCCATCGGTACGGCGCAGGCACTTGACAGCAAGAAAATCAAGGCGAACGCAAAAAGCCTGTATGAGAAGAAGGCGGCCGAAGCTCGTAAGGCGGAAATTGAACGGAACGCCACGTCTTCGGTAACAGCCATGACAGATGCTCAGAAACGCATCACAAAGGCCATCGGCAAAATAAACTCGGCCCTCACATACATGGAGCGTGGCCGGGAGCTCAATATCAAGACCGACCAGGCGGAACAGCGGCTGAGAAACATTCTCGCGTTATTGGGACAAGTCCGGCGCGCTTCCTCTATCTCCCTGAATATTCAGGGAGGATTGGGAAGTGCCGGCATTTCCTTAGCCTCGGGTGTGCCGGTTCCATATGCTCCAACGGCTTTCGCGTTGCCCGAAAAGGCGCAGCAGAGACTCATGGAGCGGCTGTACACCCAACAGCAGCTCCACCGTCAGAAACTGGTCCAGGACGAAGAGAATTTTGAGGCACAGCAACGTCGCAAGGCCCGTCTTGACTCGGAGAAACAGCAGGAGCAACAGCGCAAAAATGCGGCAAAGGAAGCGGAGCGATTGCGGCGCCAGGCTGAAGCGACAGCGCGCAAGGAAGCTACTGCCCGACGAAAAGCGGAGGATGCTCGCTTGAGGGCTGAAGCAGCGGCGCAGAAAAAAGCTGAACAGAATGCCCGACGGCAGGAACAGCGCAACGCCATGCAGTCGGTGCGGCTGATGCAGCGCGAAAACACGGCCGCCGGAACGCTGTACCGCAGCAAGCGTCGCGCAGCCATCAACCGTATCCAATATTCCCGCGCACCCTCGCTGCGGAACTTGCCGTTCGCTTCGATGCTCAATGCCTACATGGGTTACAGCTTTGTGCGTTCGGAGCTGACAAAAGCCATTGAATACTCCAATATCATGGAGTCGGCACACTCCATTCTGAAAGTGGCCGATACCGACCTGAAAACTTTCGAGACCCGGTTTGACAATATGGCCCGCCACGTCCGTAAAATCGGTATCGACACCAAATATACGGCCGTGGAGATTGCCGGTGCTGTCAAGTACCTGACAATGGCGGGAATGAACATCGATACCATCCACAAGTCGATCCGTCCGATTACGAATCTGGCTCTGATCGGCGACAATGACGTGGCCTACATTGCCGACCTTGCCACCAACATCATGGCTGGTTACGATATCAACAACGACAGCATGGACAGTGTGGCCGATGTCATCGCCTCTACCATATCGCGATCAAACGTCAACATCGTGGAGGTGGCTGAATCCTACAAGATGGCAGCCGGATACCTTCGCATGGCAGGTATCGATTTTACGGAAGCCAGTGCCGCCATCGGTCTGTTGGGTAATATGGGTCTGAAAGGCACCCTGGCCGGTACCTCCATGCGTGCCATGGCCACCCGTTTTGCCAAACCCACAAAAGAGGCGCAGAAGGTACTTGACCGCTTGGGAGTCCAGTTTACCGAAATGAGGGATATCGAGGGAGTCATGGTCGAGAAATTGAGACCTCTGGCTGACATCTTCGAGGAGCTGAACAGAAAGGGTGCATCTATGGCTGATATGCAATCCATCTTCGGTAAAATCGGAGGAAATGCGGCCATGATGTTTGTTCGGAATTACGATCAGTTGCGGACGCTTACGGCGCATAACCGGGGTTCACAAGGTATTTCCTCCGAGCTGGCACTGGTCAAGCAGAATACGACCAAGGGGCTGTGGGCACAGGTGACCTCCCAGCTTACCGAAGGGTTCATGCAGGCATACGAGGTGCTGGAACCTTCCATCCGCTCGGTATTGCGGTCGTTGCTGGAGAAGTTCAAAGCGCCTGAATTCACCCGGGGACTGGTTTCCATCGGAAACGCTCTGCTGGATATATTTACGGTCATCGGCAATATCGGAGCCTGGGTCACCCGGAACTTCCACTGGATAGAACCGCTGGTGTTTACCGGTGTTGTAGCTACCCGCCTGTTCAAGGTGGCGGGGGCGTTGACAAATATCGGCATAGCTGTCGGCTTTATCGGGAAACAGGCCGCGGCCACCACCTCCATCGAGGCTATTCAGGGGCTTATCGGTTTCGGGAGTGCAGGGAAACTGTCTTTTGCCCAGAGAAGGGCCATCGTTTCCACCATGCAGGCAGCAGGCGTGGCAGGCCGTGGAGCCATGACAAGGGCTTTGTTGGCCGGAGGCGGCACCATCGGGGCACAGAACGTTCTCAAGTCCCTGTTCGCCACACAGGTAGCTACCGGAACCGGACTGACCGGCGCTGCCGCCTCATTGAGCGCCATCGGTACGGGTGCCGTGGCGGCAACGGCCGGCATCGCCGCTTTGGTCGGAGCCCTGGGCTGGGTTGCATACAAAACCTGGAAGGTCAAAGAGGCCAAAGATGCCGTATTGGAGGAGATCGAGCAGAACAGGAAATACCGCTACCCATCCATCGAAGCGCTCTACGCGTCGTTGAGCGACACTTACAGTATGGCCGTCAGGACCAAACGTGCGGTGGAGGAAGTGGTGGCCGGAAAAACCATCGAGGAGGCATCAGGACATAAAATCGGCGCCTTTACGAAGCATTGGTGGGCGGGATTCATGGGCTCCTTTGCGGCCGCTTCGTCGGAAGGCATGATGACTATCAACGATGTCTACAACATGGACGATGCCCGTCAGGATGATATCCGGGACGCCCTTGTCACGTTGGCCAAGCGGGACAGCCAGACACGCATCAATTCGGCGTATGCCGAGCTCGGCAAACTGAACTCCGTGCTGGAGGTGAACGCTTTCCTGAATACCGTGCATGAACGCTTCGGGCAACAGGACAAAGACCTCGACACGAGCCTGTGGCGAATGGTAAACGGCAAGGCGGTGTACAACGACAAGATCGGCGAGATGTCGGAAGCCGTAGCCGCACAGACGTATGACTACGCCCAATACATCAACAATACGACCGTTCCCGAGATTGTCCGCGCAGCCACAGCCTACCGGGACGCCATATCCAGCACCGCCAAGGCTCAGGAACTCATGCGCAAGGGAGGCTTCGACTTCGAGCAACTGGCAGCCTGGGGCTATTCCCAGAATGCCGAAGGTCATTGGGTGCAGAAAAAGTTGGGAAGCAACGCTACCGACGAACAACGTGTAGAGAACATCGCCCACCGAAAGCTGGCCCACACCACGTTGGTTAAGTTTTTTTCTTCCTTACGGCAAACTTTCGGTGGTTCGGCGGAAGCCGCAGAAAATATTCTCCGTGTGGCAGGCTTTACCCCGGATCTATACAGCAACGAACCCGACTCCAATGATACCAGGCCTTTCTCCAGCAACCCGATTACCAACAACGGTCCGGATGACGGAGGGGCCGGAGGAAACTATTCGGGGACGGGACGCCTCTCCTCAGCGGCCCCCAAGCAGGTAATTGTCAATATCGACAGTCTGCTGAGTGTACAGACCATCGATCTGATGAAATCTCAGGAAGGACAGACCGAAGAAATACAGAATCTGAAACAACAACTCGCGCAGGCGCTCATCGATGTCGTGCATGACTTCGATGCCTCTTGGAATGGATGACAAATATGGGAAGACTTTTACAAATGACCGCTTCAACCCTGTTAAGCGGCGGCATACTGAATAACGGAACGCTGGGCGGCTATATCAGCAACGCAACCCGCCTGGCATTGGGCATGGGGCTGGCAGAGCTTCAGGAAGGCCAGGTCCATTATTTCTCCAAGCATCATGATCTGTTGAAACGGGCGGCCATACAAGTCGCCTCGCAGACGGCATACGGTCTCTTGCGGTCGTACCCGCGTTATCTCAAATATTGGGAACAACGGGTACGCGACAAGTATCTGGAAGCCCAGTCCCAGTCGAGCCTAGCCAACAAGACCGGGCAGTATTACCAACTTATCAAGGAGCAGCAGGCGGTGGCCCAAAAAAAGAACTATACGGATACGATCGTAGGCCGTACGGTGGCGGATTATCTGGAACTCTCCATCTCGAAGGAAGGCCGGTATTACGACAACAAGGAATGCAAGGTAGAACCCAACACGAAATACGGGCTGGTGACATTCGTGGACCTCGGCCCGCAGGTTCAGGTGGCAAGTCGTAACAACATACTTCTGACACAGGTACAGGGGCGTGACTATACGCGCAAGGAATTTATTTCCGGCGGTGATCTGGAAATTACCATCAACGGGAAAATCACCTCGAAATATCCCGACGTGTACCCCGAAGCGGAAGTGTCGAAGTTCTTGCGGCTGATGCAGTACAAGGGCGTCATCGAATGTGACAACACCGTCCTGAGGCAGTTCAACATCACGCAGCTCATCATACAAAGCTATACTTTACAGCCAACGGACTGCCGGAATGTGCAGCCATACTCGGTGACCTGCGTGGCTGTCGAGCCTTCCGAGGCGGTAGAGGTGAAACTGGCCGAACAGGAAGTGGTGGACACGGCCATCAAGCACACCAACAAATGGATCAAGTATGTTAAATTCGGTACGGAGGTTGTCGATCCGGCGTCCTTGCTCAAACTTACACAATTATGGCTGTAGCGGCTATGGACGTGCTGTGTTGCCGCATCACGGTCGGCGACCCGGACCCCAACAATCCGATGAAGATACTGAACGGGGTGGAGATGACGGAGGTACACACAATTGAAATCAACGAGAGCTACAAGAAGTTGATAGGGACAGCCAAAGTAACTTTCCCGAAAGGCTCGGTCTGCCGTTCAACCATCATCGGCAACATAACTTTGGAAGGCAGGGACGCATCCCGTCTGACGACCGAAATCATGGAAGACGGCGTGCTCATCGAAAAGCGCACGACCCAGCGCCTTGTGGACGAGACGACTTTCAAGATCGGCCAGCGCATCAATATCAAACTGGGCTACAACGGGGCCTTGAAAAACATGTTCGACGGATATATCACGGCTTATAATTCGGACAGTCATTTCGAAATCGAGTGCGAGAACATGGCCTACAAGCTCAAGTTGAAGACGGCGCCGAAGTTCGAGACACCCGTCGAGGGTACGAAGGTGGCCGACGTGCTGGGCGAGCGGTACGGACTGCTGAAAGATACGGGCTTCGCGCTCCACAGCCAGACACGCCGTTTCGACATCGAGGTCGGCAAGATCAAGGTTACGGACAACTTCACCGTGGCCGATGTACTGGAGGCATGGAGCCGCCACAAGGTCTACTGTTTCCTCAAGTACGACAGCTCCTCGGACGATGCGATGCCCGCGATCGCCGTGGGGCGCCCGTACTCTGCGTCCCCGAGCCAGCCTCAGTTCCCCTCGGACGGCGAAGGGCCCTTCGTCATACGCTTCGACAGACATGTGGCGCAGAACAATCTGAAGGTGCTGCGTACGGACCCGCGCTTTCTGGCCGTGCAAGCTAAGGCGTTGGGGGCAGACGAGAAGTTCTTCGAAGTCACGGTACGCCTGAACCCAGACTATGACCCTTCGAATCCCGACAGCAAGGAGTTCCAGACGGTCAATGCAACGCAGATCTCGAAGAAGACGCACAAGATAACGGGCAACACCACGGCCGCGGGGGCCGACACCCGCACGAAGGTCGATCTTTCGACCTATACGGTGGTGCCGTACACCTCGACCAATATGCGGATCACTTCCGACAAACTCGTCGAGGAGGCCATTGAATACTTCCGGGCCTACAATCTGAACGGCATCACGGGCCACCTGACGATCTTCGGCGACCATGCCCTCACACCTGCCTGCCAAGTGGAACTTAGCGACGAGCGCAACCCCTCGAAGAACGGCGTCTACCTTGTCGAAGAGGTCACAACGACATTCGGCACGGGAGGCTACCGTCAACGCATCTCGATTCCCTACAAAATCAAAGGAGAGAAAATGACTTACGGGGACGGAAAGAAAAAGAACTGACGTTTTCCGAATGCGTCGTTATTTTTCATTGAGTTCGTTTTCGATTTCCTCGATGGAAGGGAGCGTATTTTTCAATTCTTCAGAGGTTACCTTCATCAGATCGTACTGCGATATGCCGAGGGGTTGATTCGTTCCTTCCAATGCGTATTCTGCGACGACTCTGTCTTTTGTTTTGCATATAATCAGTCCGATCGTCGGATTGTCTTCAGTGCGTCTAAGCTGCCTGTTGACAGCAGTAACATAGAAACCTAACTGTCCGAGATACTCCGGTTTGAACTCGGTTACTTTCAGCTCCACGACCGTATAACACCTCAATTTCAGATGGTAGAATAGCAGATCTATGAAGTATTCGTTTCCGTTTACCTCCAGTCTGACCTGCCGTCCGACGAATGCGAATCCAGAGCCCAATTCGAGCAGGAAACGGGTGATGTTCGTGGTTAGGGCATCTTCCAATTCTCGCTCATTGTAGTTCTCACGCATGGTCAGAAAATCGAAATTGTATGGATCTTTCAGCGTCTGTTGTGCCAGGTCACTCATCGGCTCGGGAAGGTTTTTGCGGAAGTTCGTCAGGGCCTTGCCCTGCGTTTCGAACAATCGGGCATCGAGGAAATTTAGCAGCACGGCACGGCTCCACCCGTTTTCAAGAGTCTTGCCGACATAAAACAGAGCCTCGTCGATGGTGCGACACTTGGTCAGTATTTCGATATGATGGCGCCACGGGATTGAAAATATCGGGGATATTAATTTGTCACCAACTTGGTGACGAATTGTATCGGATTGGCTATAAAATAAATAAAAGCGTTTGCAGTATTTCAGGTTCGTAGGTGAGAACCCCTGCATATCGGGAAAATCGGCTTTCAGATCGCGGCTCAGGGTGTTGAAAAATCCATTTCCCCATTTCGCTTCCGCCCGGCGTTCCGCGATCTCTTTACCAAGATGCCAATACAAGCGCAACAACTCCGTATTTACTCTTACAGCAGCTTTTATCTGGCTTTGGCGGATATGCTGCTTTATCTCCGATAGCCACTGTTTGTAATCTTTTGCGAGGTCGCCGATCATTGTGCCATTGTTTTCGCAAAAGTAATGATTTTATGCGGATAATCTGGCGAAAGACACTGCATTATCACCGTAATGCCCCGATTTTTCCTATTCCTTATGAAAAGCGACTTAGGATATGGGACAGAAAAGCAAACTCCTCGAGAGCGGCGGCAGCCAGACAGTGATCCGCGAGGCGATCCGGCGTATCGCGCTGGGGCGGAGCATCGACCGCGTGGACATGTCGCCCGGCGGCACGGGCGGCGTTGGCACGGCACGTCTTATCCACGGTTATGTGGCCAAGGTCCATGACGACCCTTCGGATGCGGAGTTCGCCGAGTACGGCGGCACGATCGACGTGGGCGAATATCCCGACGAGACGGCCTCCACGGAGCCGATCATCCATAAGGGCGTGCTGCTTGCAGGTACGCAGGATAACAGCGGCGGCGTGCTGCTCGTTCCGACACTGCTCTCGGACGTTACGATCGTTTCGGATGCCGCCACGCGCGCGATGTATGTCGTGAACTTCTCGCATGCCGACGTGCTGCAATACAACGCGCACCGCGAGGTCACGATCGGCGTTCGAGAGACTGAGGAATTGGATACCTCGAGCGACTCGTCGCCCGACTACGACGAGCTGGAAGCTACAGGTAACGAGGCCGCGACGCACTATACGGCCGAGGGGATTACGTCAACGGTCAGAAACGACGGCGGCAAGGAAACATCCGTTACGCAGGATGCTGAAAATATCGCCCTGAAGGTCGACCGTGGCGAGCTCAACCTTTCGACAGACAAAGCCGAGACGAAGGTCGGCGGGCAGGCCGTAACCGTCACAGGGCAGAAGATCACCCTCGGCGCCGAAGACGCCACGGAACCCATGGTGCTGGGACAACAGCTCGCGCAACTGATGATGGAGTTTCTCACGGAGTGTACGAAGGTGATGACTCCGACACTCATGGGTACGATGCCTGCGGTCAACGCTCCGAATTTCGCGCCCCTTATCTCCAAGATCCGGAACTTCCTCTCGCAAACCTCCTTCACGAAATGAGCGTCGAGAAAGACCCCGCCATCGGCTCCCTTACGCCGGGGAGCCTCTGCCACAGCATCTATACGGAACTTTACAACCGGTTCTTCAACGCGCAGGACCGGCGGGACGACGAGCATCCGTGGGGCGTGGAGGAAGGCGACGAGACATCGATCCGGCTGCACAATACGGCCTACGGCTTTGCTGCAGCCATTGCGGGGGCCGTAGGCGGCGATGGCAGCAGTGAAGGCGGCATCCTCATCGAGTACCTGCGTCGGAGCGGCGGGGATATGTCGGGCCTTTTAAGGGCCCACTACGGCTTCGAGGCGGGTGCGGGTAACCGGACACTTCTTGCGGCCTACACCCGTGATGACGGTGCCGGTATCCGCTTCGCAGAAGATATCGACGTGCAGGGCGGCGTCCTGCTTTCCGGACATAGGGTTATCGGTTACGATATCCAGAGCGACCGTATTACTCTCTCGGCCGCGAAGCTTGATCTGGGCGCAACGGTTCTCACATCGCAGGCTTCAATCCTTGTGGGTGCGGACGACAGCGGCGTACGGATCGCCCCGGATAATATTACGGTTGCAGGCAACGCGGTCTTCCACGGCGGCAATGCCAACTGCGCGGATGCGGACTGGACGATGCGCGACGCGAAGGTCGCAGGCACGTTGTCCGTTGCAGGAGCCGTCGAATTGTCGGGTACGCTTCAGGCCCTGCACGGCGCGGAGCTGGGTACGGCAGGCAAAACGCAACTTCTGCTGGGCACAGAGTGCCTCACGGCTTTTGCAGACCTCGCCTTGGCCGAGGGATGCGGAATCCGTATGGGCGGCTACACGGTGCTGAAACATGTGTCGGAGACGGAAGTGCAGCTCTCGGGCGCAAGGGGCAGCCTCTTGCTAGGCGGCGCCCACACCTCGCGTATCCGGCTGCTCTCGGGACTGATGGATACGGATGACAGTTACATGCTTCTCTCACCGCACGGAGCAGCCTATTTCCCCGATTCACTTATAGTACGCCACAGTTTCGGCGAGGTGCTGCTTTCAAGCTACCGAACCAATTCCTCGGATGAGGGCATCACAATCCATAGACGACTGCGGCTGGGCTCGAACACAGGAGCGTATCTCTGTGCGGAGGACGGGGGCATGGCGCTGCACGGCGTCTTTACGCGGACGCTTCCCGAGGACGGAGCGACGGAACGCACGGCACTGGGCACGCGACTCCGTTACCGCTATTCCGCCGAAGACACGCTCGGCGAAAAGAGTCCGGCAGGCGTCCTCTCCATAGAAACGGATGCCGCCGCGGTACTTTTCGAAAGTCCGATCCGCAGTGGTAAATCCTTCGGAATCGCCGGTTCCGCAACCCGCCTTGCCAGCGGTGTCCTATACTTATCCGAAGGGCTCTTCATCTCGGCCGGGGCGGACGGCATCACGCACTACG
This sequence comes from Clostridiales bacterium, assembly GCA_003343885.1. GTDB lineage: Bacteria > Bacillota > Clostridia > Oscillospirales > CAG-382 > UMGS882. The sequence continues at coordinate 67,983 of QAKH01000079.1, forward strand.
GCAACACCTACCTCGCGGGCGACGTGACGAGTGCACGCTTCACGCCGGGGCTCGCGGGCACAGGCTGGGGCGTGCAGCGCAGCGCCGCAACGGGCAATGCCGCGGCAACGTTCGACGAGCTGACCGTCCGCAAGCGGATGCGCATTTACGAACTGGAAATACAGAAGACCGATGTCGTTGGCGGAGCGCTGTGGATCAGCCACAGCTTCCGCGGCGACGAGGTCGAGAGAATACACTGATGGCAAAGGTCGATTATCCGATATACAAGATCCGCCGGGACCCGCACTCGAAGAAGGTGCAGAGCCTTGCAGTCGGGGATGTGGTGCGGCGTTCGTATTATGATGCTCCGCGGCAGGTCTATTCGCTGATGGTTGTACTCGATACCGGCACCGAGACTATCGGGAATGCCGAGGTTCCGTATTTTACCGGGGCCCTTATCGAAGGAGATGAACCCCGTGGGGAGGAGTTGCTCGACTTCGTGCGTATCACGAACCTTTTCGATACGCAGCGCAGCGGAGCTCTCTACCTCACGGCATCGGACAGCGATGCTCCTTACATGGATGTGATCGACTCTCTGGGAAGCGACTTCTCGCTGCTGTACCCCACGATGGGCGGAGGCGATCAGTATGCTGCGGATCGCAGTCGTTATGCCATGCAGGGAGAGTCGTATCTGACAGAGACCTATACGCAGAGCGAAGGCAATGTTTCGAGGATCTACCGTCTGACACGCACGTCGTACGAGGGTACGGGAAAATACGGATTGAAAATGGTTCCGGAGGAAACGGTGAAGGCACCTGAACGGATTCTCGTCTCGTTCAGAATCCGGGCTTCCGAAACGCTGGAGAATATTCCGGTAACATTCGGATATACGGATGGCTCGCAATCGGATTATTCCGATACACTCGACGCGGATACGCAGTGGGAATACCGTTTGGCAGTCTTCACTGTGGACTATTCCAAGCTGTATCAGCGGGCATTCGAAATAGATCTTACGGGTCGACTCGCTCAGGAGTCGTGGCTGGAGATAGCCGAACTCAACGTCGTACGTCTTTCGGATCTCGGCGCCTTCGCTCAGGCCGTCAAGGGGCGTATAGGCAATATCAGGGGCATCGTCGATTCCGTTTTCGGTACGCTGGAAGACTACGGGGCTTATTTCAAGAATCTCTATGCTTCGGGGAACGTCCACATCGCCGGTACGCTGACGGCTGCCGACGAGCAGGGCTTCGGAAGTACCTTTTACGTGGGTCGTATCCATCGGAACAGCTTCCCGAACAGCTTGCATCCGGCTTTCCATACCAAGTACGAAGCCTTCCCCGACGGTTCGCCCACAGGCATCGGGGGTTATTGTCATATCTCTTCGGGGACATCGCTTTTGGAAGTATTGGACGAAGTGTGGGCCCGCGACCATCAAGGGCAGAGGTACTGCTTCTCCTTCTGGGCACGGACAAGTTCTCCTCATACCCTGACCGTAGGCCATGCCCATCAGCCGCAAGTCAGTATCGACCTGACCCGACAGTGGCAGCGCTTCCATTATTCGTTTTGCGTAGAACGCGTGCAGGGGTCGAAGCCGACCTTCTCCTTCACCAAGGGCAAGGGTTTCTATTTCGCAGCGCCCCAGCTGGAGCCGGGTTCCCGCCCCACGCCGTACCAACCTACGGACGGGGTGCTGCGCGATACAGACGAGTACGGGGCATGGTTCGCCCGCGGCGGTATCGGCGGTACGATCCAGCACCCGCTGTTGCGGCTCGACGACGACGGCTCGGTCCGGGCGGGCGACGACTCTTTTGTCATCAACTCCGACGGCACGGGACACTTCGCCTCGGGACGTTTCCGCTGGACGGCAGATACGATTGCCCTTCAGGACTTCACGATACGCTGGGAAGACTTGAGCGAGGAGGCCCGCGAGAACCTCAAGGGCGAGAAAGGGGACCCCGGAAAACCCGGCAAGGACGGAGTATTGCCGGACTGGGTTGCGGATTGGGACAGCGGGAAGACCGTCATCGACGGGAGCAGCATCATCACCCCTAAAATCTTTGCCGGAGTTCGCAACAGCGACGGTACAATCACAGGCGTTGCGCTGGGACGCTACGAGCTGCTTTCACGCAATGAGGCCGGACAGTTCCAGAGTGAGACGATCGACGGGCTGTACGGTTTCCACAGCGGACAGCAAACATTTGCCATAGATACGACGGGCAGCGTAACGTTCGGCCGTGGCGAAGAGTCGATCCGTTACGATGCCTCGACGGGGAAAATCTCGTTCGGCAAAACGGTTTCGATGCAGTGGATCGGTGCGACCTACATCGACAAGGACGGTCTTTTCACGGGCACGCTCTCGGCCGATACGGTGCGGACTATCGTGCTCGACGCCGGGCAGATCACAGCCGGAGTCATCGATGCGGAGCGTCTGAATGTCGACGAACTGAAAGCCCGGCTTCTGACGGCCGAAAATATCGAGGCCCTGACGCTCGACGTGGAGCGCGGAACGATCGGCGGCTGGACGATCGACAGCGAAGCGATTTTCCGCGGGGCGAAGAACAATACCCCCGGCGGCTATACGGCAGGTCCGGGCGCCATGACACTCTCCTCGAACGGTCTGCGCGGCTACCGGTGGCGTCTGGAGTCTTCGGGCGCCGGAGCATTGGCCGGAGGCAACATCCTTTGGGACGATTCGGGAAAGGTAACCTTCTCCGAGGCGGTGAGCTTGCAGTGGACAGCACCTTTGGAGGCCATTACCGAAACTCTCGAAAAGGAGGTTTCGCCCCGGTTGACGCACATCACTTCGGAAGGTATCTACACAGGGACGCTCACGGCCGCACAAGTCAATGCCGCCGCGCTCGACGCAGGCAGCATCCGCACGGGCACGCTCTCTGCGGACCGCCTCGCCGCGGGCAGCATCAAGGCCGAGAAGCTCGATGCGGCCAGTATCCGTGCCGACATCATCAATGTCGCCTATATTAGCGGTTTGGAACTGAACTTTACGCGCGGCAGGATCGGCGGCTGGACGGTCGGGGCCTCGACACTCGCAAGCAGCCATATTCTGCTCGATAGCGGCAACCGGCGTGTGGCGGTCTACGGTGCGGGCGGGAGCTCCACGGCAGGACACCGCGTGCAGATCTACTATAACTCGGACAGAGACTTCGGCCTGTGGGCGTCGGATGCTTCCGGGACGCGTGTCGCCGCGCTGGGTTCCATGAATCAAATCGCTGGGTGGAATATCGAAGCTTCGCGTATCTGGAAGAATAATGTTTCGCTGAGTGCCGACGGCTCGATCACGAGCGGCTCGAAATGGAGGCTCGGCAACGACGGCTCCGGCGCGCTGGCTTCGGGCAATATCTCGTGGGACACATACGGCAACGTTACATTCGGGACTTCCGTGTCGCTCCAGTGGACCAGTGCCGCCAATACAGCGCTGGCTTCGGCCAAGACATATGCCGATACGAAGAAGAGCGAAGCCGTGAGCGTCGCAGCGGCTGATGCCACGTCGAAAGCTGAGGCAGCCAAGGAACTGGCACGTGCCATGGCATTCGGCAAGATGCTCTACCGCGTGCCGGAGTTTTTTCTTGACGGCAGTGTCCACTACAACGGTACGGGCAATTACCTGCCGCAAACTGTGCATCGCACCATCGAGCGTGTCGCGGGCTGCCCGAATTCTACGGGCTACGCTCTCAAGTACACCGCTACGGCGTGGAACTCTGCCTCCGATCTGCGCATCGGAGGTTTCCTCTTCGGCAATGCCTCGCGCGCCAATGCGGTTTTCATCGTACGTATCATCGCGCAGATTCCCATAGGCCGCACCTTGCAGAACTACCACAACGCCTACGGCAACGGAGGTACGAGCCGGTGGCTGACCTCCCAAGCCGGCACGGACAAGTGGGAAGAGTACATCTGCAAGGTCGTCTGCGGCAAAGATGGTTCTTTCAGCACGGTCAACCATTTCGCCCTCACAGGCGGCAGTACCCCCACCTCTGCAGCACCCGTGGTGTGGTACATCGCCTACGCTACGGTCTTCGATGTCACGGCCTCTGAGGGCTACATCACGACGCTCGACGCCAACGGTATCTATACAGGTACGCTAACAACGCAGCAGGTCAATGCCGTGGCAATCTCCGCGGCGAGCATCAAGACCGGAACGCTTTCGGCGGACCGTCTGGCTGCCGGAAGCATCAAAGCGGATAAGCTCGACGCGGGAAGTATCAAGACAGACATCATCAACGCCTCCTATATCAACGGTCTGGAGCTTACCTTCTCGCGGGGTAAGATCGGCGGCTGGACAATAGGCGCCACGTCGCTCTCGGGAGGAAATATTTTACTTGACAGCAACACTAAACGGTTGGTCGTCTATGGGGCGAATTCCGGCGTGGGGACGGGCAAACGCGTGCAGATATACTACAATTCGGACAAGGACTTCGGCTTCTTTGCCACGAACGCGGCGGGAACGTGTATCGCTCAGTTCGGCGCTGCCAATACGGTTGCCGGGTGGAACATCGAGACTTCACGCATCTGGAAAAACAACGTTTCGCTGGGTGCTGACGGGTCCATTACGAACGGCTCGAAATGGAAACTGAACAATGATGGTTCAGGGTCGATTGCCTCGGGCAATATTTCATGGAACGCCTCCGGTGCTGTAACCTTCTCTTCGTCTGTGTCGCTTCAGTGGAAGAACGACATCGAAACGGCCAAGAGCGCCAACTATGGCTACCGCTATTATAAACAGGTCATCATCAACGGCGAAGAAACGAAATATTATCCCGTTATTTTCAAGGGCGGAGACCAGACCGTGCAGCGCGACATCATGATCCGGCGTGCTTACCACGAACTGGCACCGGACACATGGTACAGCCCGACGCACAAAGGGGGGCTGAACCTTCTGATCAAAACGAACTTCGGCGGTTGGGGCGGTGTAGAATACGGATGGGATATTTATGATCTTCAAGAGAGTTACTGTCGTATGTTCGGCGGTGCGGGACATTGCGGCAATTACTGCATGTTTGCCGTGTTCCTGCGCGGCGGAGGCACTACGGGCGCCGTATACCACCTCTACTCGGACCAGCCCATCGAGAGCTCTTCCATGAGTCCTTCGCCGATTCCTCCGGCACCGCAGATCGCCTACAACTCGGACCTGATCTTCCAGAGCGGCACCTCGATGGCTTACGCTGCGGCACCGCGCACGCTTACGGCTGCCGTCGAGGAGGAGATTCGCCGCCACCGCTTCATTGCGCTGGCACAGGGATCCGACACTACGCTCAAGGAACACCCGCTGACCTACATTGGTTCCACGGGTATATACACAGGCACCATCCGCGCCAACCAGATTCAGGTCGATTCCGCACTCGTCGTGGGCGGCAGTACCTATAACGGCAGTATCTCGGTTCGTAACGCCAGCAATACGGTCAAGGTTACGCTTGACCGCACAGGCATTACAGCCGTAGGCGGCAAGATCGGTGGCTGGACCCTTACCTCCTCGTCGCTCTATGCAGGAGCTGTATATCTAAGCTCTACGGGTAATATTTATAACGGTTCTTACTGGCGTCTGTCGGCCAATGGTTCGGGATACCTTGCCAAGAACAACATCTCGTGGACGGCGGCCGGCGTGCTTACGATGAAAGGCGCGACGATACAGGATGCCATTATCAAGGGCACCTTGCGCAGCCCCTTCGTGAAGGTCGACGATTCGATCTGGGTCGATGTGGGCGGCAGCAGCTCTTCGACGAACAAACCCGATGCGGACAAGTACGATAACATCTGCATCATGGCGGGACAGGACTCGGGAGGTTGGAATATCGGGCAGCCGGAACTGCCATGGGATGTGAGCCAGTCGGGCCGCCGTCTTTGCTTGACACACTATCGCTACGGCAGCGAGTATGTCTACGGCACGAGTACCTTCACGGCACCTGCGGGAAAATATTTTTACGAGAACGGACGTCTGGCCTCGAAACTCAACATGTCGCGCCAAGTCGTAGAGCTGATAGGCTTCGGCACCTCTTCGACCTTCTACGGATGGATCGTGCTGAACCGCCGCGATCTTGGCACCACGTCCCAATACGGCGAATACATGCAATACCTGGCCATGGGGTCCGTAACGCTCAATTCCACGAGCAGCCTCACGCTCCGACAGAAGACCTATGACGGCAGCAAGGTTACGGTACGCCGTACGGGAGCGGGACTCTTTACTGTGGGATTACCGTGGACTTTGTCCGTGAACAAATACATGGTCATGCTCTCGGGCAAGACAAGCCCCGTGCAGAGCACGCCGATCTATGCCACCGTGAAGAACCAATACTCGACCTCTTTTATTGTACAGACACAGGATGACGCCTCGGCCAACGACGGATCGTTCAACTTCGTCATCATCTCTACGGCCGATTTCACATAAAAGATGAGCGCGGCTCAAACCATTGCCAGCCGTGCGCCCTAACCTTCGGTAAACAGCCAAAAAAGCAATATGGAGATCACCAGCACCATTGTCACGCGCACGGCCCGCCAGCAGACCGAGAAGGCAACTTTCGCTATCGAATATTCGACCGTCAACGGCACACTGCAACGCGTACAATTCAACATTTACTCTATGGCAAGCGATGCCGCCGCGGAAGAATACCGCGGAAACATCTATTTCGACGGAAACGACTTCACCTGCAACCTTCCCTTTTCGGAAGAGATTCCGTACTACGTCGGTAAATCCATAGAGTTTATCCGGCAGATCGTCGAGGAGTGCACCGCGGCCGTACCGGCCGCAACCTCGGATGTGCCGGCGCCCGCACGACAATCCAGATAACAAGATACAACGTATGGAAATGACGATCAAAGACCGGCTTTACCTGCCGGCGCTACTGCCCGACAAGGGTAATTACAGGGAGTTCAACCTCAAGAAGGGCATTCTGCAGAAAATAGCCCTTACGGATGCCGAACGCGAGGCGGTGGGCCTGCATCGTGTGGAGGAAACGGACCGCATAGAGTGGGACACGGACAAGGAGACGCCCCTTGTGGCGGACTTCTCACGCGAAGAACTCGACTACCTGCGGGAAGCGTGCGAGAAACTTTCGGAGAAGACCCTGCCGGATGACATGTGGGCCACAGTAGAGCGCATCTTCGATAACTGTCAGGCGGAGTAAACAATCGTCGGGCGGAGTAACGAAAAAGGCAGGATCTTGCGGATTCCTGCCTTCTCGCGTTTGCGATCGTATGTTTTTTTCGAGCGATGCACTGTCCGCCGCAGATGCGCAGATTTGCCGTGTCGCTCGATCTCCGCCTCGCGGTCAGCCTTTCGGTGGGCTTTAAGGTAGTCTTGCTGTGTGATCTTAAATTTTTTCATACGTCGAATATCAAAGTTACAACGGCGTGTCCTCCAATGGATATATTTATTCCCATGAATGACAAATATAGCGCATCTCGGGGACAAAACAAAATGCGACTTCTGTCCGCTCGGGTCCCGCTCCACTCCAAACACTTGTCCTGCTCGGTCACTATTCTTCAACCGAACGACATCACGATATGAAGCATGGCACGGGAGGACATACTGGTCGACTCCACCTATGGAGAGCTGGTTACCGCGGACAATCCAGCGGGCAGAGTCATCTACGACTTCGTTTTGCTGGAAGAGGTCGCGGGTATGGATAACGAACACTATGCCTACGGAGAGATTTCCCTCGCACAGGAGGCGGAGAGGCGCTACGACGAGGGCAGCAGTGTCCATGTGCGGATTCCCTATACGGCCGTTTACCTGCCTCTGCGCGTTCGCTTCCACATTGCGACGCCGGGAGGCGGGGAGCACTATATGGTAAATCCTGCGAACAATACGCCGTGGTTCGATGTGCAGCGTACCGGTGGCGTTGTCATACGCCTCTCGGAATATGCCGAGGTGAATGCGGACAGCCTCTTCCGCCTCGTGCGGCGAGGCGGCACACTGGAGCTCTATAGTGGTACGGATACGGACGTGCGCATCGGTGCGGCCCTGCGCCAGAACGAGGTCTTCCTGCTGAAAGCCTCTCCGGGAAGCCTCTACCAACACCCGACTACGGGCGTGGGACTCATCGACTTCCTGCACGGCAACTTCGAGACGACGGGCCTCGCGGCACGGCTGCAGCGGGAGTTCGAGAACGACAGAATGATCATCAACAACGCATACATGGATTCCGAAACGGGCGAGCTACTGCTCGACGTCACGGAGAAGGAATAACAGATACACTCGATGGGACGGTATACGGTAATCACAGGGCAGAACCTCTATGACGTATCGCTCGACATCTACGGCTCGATCGAGGGCATCACGGACCTGCTGGTCTCGAACCCCCGGCTGTCGATGGCTTCGGAGCTGCACGCGGGCGACCGGCTGGACTACTCGGACGACTACCTCATAGATGCCGAGACGGCGGCCTACCTGCGGCGCGAGGGCATCACGCCCGCCAGCGGAGAGCGACGCGTTTATTTTCGGCAGACATCGCAGCCACGGCGTTTGGAGCTGTGCCTCCCTGCCGCAACATCCGGTGTGTTTTTCTCCCTCTCGGGCCGCGGAATGGCGGAGATCGACTGGGGCGACAATGCGCCCCTGCAGACTGTGGGGCTGGAGGTACAGCCTGCGATCCTGCGCCACACCTTCGATAACAGCGTGGCCACGACGCGCATCGTACGTCTTTATGGAGACATCGAACTTCGCGAGGCCGACCTCTCGGATCTCGAGGCACAGGAACTCCTGCTGCTGCGGCCTCTGCATGTCGAGGAACTCGCCCTGCGCTGGTGGCGGGCGCCGCTGAGCTTCCTGCCGCTTATGGAAGGTCTCTATGCCCTCGACCTGCGGGATGCCGTATGCGACGATCTGCGGCCGCTGATCGAGTGTCGCAACCTTATGCGCCTCGACCTGTCGAGCGCAGAGGTGCAGCGACAGGTGCTCGATGGGTGGCTCACGGATCTCGTGCGCAGACATTACGGCCGCCGCGCATGCCACGTGACGCTCTCCGTGCGTCCTTCGGGCGAGTACCGTGAACCGGCGCGTGACGAAGAGCTGAACTACATCCTCTCGTGCGGCATGGAGGCCGTATGGCTGCTGACGCACGAGGAGGCGTGGAACGAGGGCGCCCCATGGCGCTTTACAATCTGCGGCGAAGAGTATGTTTACGAAGCGGTACCGGAACCAGAACCCGAGGAACCGGAACCAGAGCCAGAGCCAGAGCCAGAACCCGGACCTACACCTCCTCCGCATTCCGGCGGAGCGAACGATTAAGCCACAGAAAACGATGAGCAGAACCATACGACAGATATACGAGGAAGCCGTTGCCGAGCGCAACAAACGTCTGGAACTTGCAGAATTTTCGAACGATTCGAAGATGTCGGTCATGAACGGCGTGGCATGGATGGTCGCGGCGCTGATCTACACCTTCGAGTCGATCCTCGATGTCTTTGCCGTGGATGTCTCCGAGACACTCGACAGCCGTATCAACGGCACGCCTCGCTACTACGCCGAGGCGCTGCTCAGGTATCAGAAGGGCGACACGCTCCGGGTGCGCGAGGACGGACTGGGGTTCGGCTATGCCAGCGAGGACCCCACGAAGCGTATCGTCACACAGGTATCCTATACCGAGAGTACGGACGACCGGAACGTGGACAGCAAGCTGATTCTGAAGGTCGCCACTGGGGAGCGCGGAATGCTGCGTGAGATCGAGGCCGAGGAGTTGATGCAAATCACGGCCTATGTGAACCGCATCAAGTTCGCCGGCACACGCATCGAGGTCATCAGCCGTCCGGGCGACGTACTCATTCCCCGCGTTACAGTCTACTGGGACGGCGCGGTACCCGAGGCGGAGCTCTACGACGCTCTCGAGGCTGCGCTGGCCGAGTATGTCATGAACATAGACTTCGACGCTGCTATCTACGTCAACCGCGTATGGGAGGCGTTGCGACGAGTAGAACATGTCACGGATGTCTGGGCCGACGCCCGAGCCACACCCGCACAGGGACTCTTTCTCGCTTCGTACGACGGCGACGGACATCTGCAGCCCCCTCAGCACATAGAACGCATGACCCTTACCTCGTCGGGCTACGTGCGGGAATCTTCAGGCAAGGATGCCGAGGCAGAGCTTCCCACCTTCCGGCAGGCCCTAAAACTTGTAATAGACAACGGATGCGCTACAGACTCCCCATCGACAGACTCGTGAACCGTCTGGTCCCGCACTACCTGCCGGGGCGGCGTTTCATACTTTGGGTGCAGAGCCTCGTATGGCCGCTGCAAACCTTGAACGACCGCTTCTGCGTGTGGGCACACGAGCGACGCATCGAGGCGGCCATGACCTCGCAGGTCTTCTATTTCGAGTGGTTCCTCAATCACCGCTTCGGGAGCTACTTCGCAGACGCTGCGCAGCGGATAACCATCTCGGAAGGGGCTGCCGTGGGTGTGGACCTCTACTTCGAGGATGCCCGCTACGGACGTCCCTTCACCGTGTGGTTCGCGGGCGAGCAGGTTGCGGACACGGAGGAGGAAGCACCCCGGCGCATGTATCTCGAGGCCGAGGAGCGGGCCGTGCTACGCGCGAGCTTCACGGTCTGCGTGCCTGCCGTTACGCTTCCCGCCAGCGAGTTCGTACACATGCTCACGCACACCGTCGAGCGTTACCGCCTCGCCGGCAAGACCTACCTCGTCCGTATCGAGGACGGAAAAACGGAGACTCAAACCACACCATAGTGAAAGAATACATTGCCAAGACGGGCGGACGTTACACCTACAACGACGACTTGCTGAACCTGCAGGAACTCGCCCGGAGCATGACCTCGATCTTCGAAGGGTGCTCAAACTTCATCATCTCGGGTTGCGAGGTCGCCGACGGGCGTATCACGCCCGGCTACGTGTGGATCGGCGGTCGTGTGCGCCCCTTCGAAGGTGCCGCGGAGGTGTCGTTGCCGTACTACATCTACGAGAAGAACCACTACGAGACGATCGCCTATGCCGGGGACGTGAACAAGCACGGCCGCTGCTGCTATCTATGCTCGGGGGCGACATCGGTTCCACAGACCGAGGACGAGGTGACGGGCGCCCTGCCGGGCTATATCGAGCTGCACGAGGATTATGCACCGCGTTTCATAGACAAGTTCATCGGCCGTTATGCCGTATTGCTGGAAAGCCCTTTCGCACGACAGACAGTTCATAAAGACCTCACGTTGGCAGGCTCCGTGAGTGTGGAGAAGCAGTTCGAATGCAAGACGGGCTTCTCTGTCGTCTCTCCCGACGGAAGCTACAGCCTGCAGGGGCTGGTGCGGGATCCGGGAGCTGCGGAAGTGTCACTCTGCCATCAGGAGCAGCCCGTCAGTCGCGTGGAGATCGCCACCGACGGGTCCTTCACACTCTATGGGCAGGATGAGACACCTCTCGTGCGCGTGAGCGGCGAGGGCGTGCACATCCCGCACCTTACGGCCGTCAGCGGCCGCCTTGGAGCGCTCCATATCGAAGGCGGCGACCTGTTCAACACAGCCGACAATACGGACGAGGGTACGGTGAGCGTGAACCGTCGCGGATATCGCGGCGCCGAAGACCGCTACCGCAATTTCGCGGTATACGATGGCCGCAACTCCGTGCCCCTGCTGCTGGCGGAAGGACGGACAGGAACAGTCGCGGTCGCGGGAGGCTTTGAGGTGCGTAGCGCCGCCGGGGGCATAACCCTGCGCAACACGCTCTACGACAAGAAGGAGGCAGCGCTGCAGAACCTCCTTCAGTGGCAGGACAAGGAGGGTGTGCGCATTGCATGGCTGGGTTACGGAAACGGGGAATCGGTACACTTGAGCCTGCACAACGATTTGGGCGGTCTCACGCTCAGCGCTCGCAGTTGGGTAGACGTCGCCTCGGAACTGCGCATCGCAGGAAGGCCCATTGCGGAGCTATACGTCTCGCAGGCTTCCTTCACGCAGGCACTGGCCGCAAAGGTGAATGCGGTCGAGGGCAAGGGGCTCAGCACGGAAGACTTCACCACGGAGTACCGCCGCAAGTTGGACGCCATTGTCGCAGGCAGCCTCATGGAGGGCAGCGCGGGCTTCGCAACCACGGAGGACGTATCCCGTGCGTTGGGCGGCAAACTCAATTGTGCGGACAACCTTGCGGATCTCGCGGACAAGGCCGCGGCCCGCAACGTGCTGGAGGTCTATTCCTCTTCGGAATGCGACGGCCGTTTCCTGCAGACAAAAAACTTCCTCGCGGAGTTCGCATCCCTTACGGCTGCAGAAGTCGAAGGCAAGAGCCCCGAGGAGATCATTGCCCTGAAGCAGGAGCGTCAGCAGCGGGCTCGCGAGAACCTCGACGCCGAACGCCGGGGCACAGGGGATATGAAACTTTCCAAAGCCTCGAATCTCGCGGATGTGGAGGATAAGGATAAGGCACGTCACAACATCAACGTTTATTCGATCGAGGAGGTGGATGCGCTGCTGGCTGGGAAGCTGGACAACGACGCCGCCTATCAGGGTGCAGTCTTCACCACAGAACATAAGGCCAAACTCGAGGCGATACGCACGGGAACCTTCGCCGGCAGGGACGAAAGCGGCGGCCAGCAGAACCAGAGCGAGGGCTACGTGACGACCTCGTCCGTGGTGCGCGAACTCTCGAAGTACGCCCCGCGGCTCATGGCGGGCTACAACACGCAGGACAAGGCTACGGTGGCTGCCAATCTGGAACTCTATACCCGCAACGAGTCGGACGGCCGTTTCGCGGCACTCGGGCAGTCGCTGCAGGATTACGTCTCGTACCTCGTCCGTCAGGGCAAGGCGACGGTCGAGGCCCGTAAGGCGCTGCGCGGGGTACTTGCCGCTGCCGGCGTGGATGATCTTATCGCCTATGTACGCCGTGACCAGAACCTCGCGGATCTTACGTTCAAGGACGACAATGCCCGGCGCTTGGCGTGCCAGAATATCGGTGCTGCCTATGCTCCGGAGTACGAGAAGAAGATTACGGACACGGGGTGGCTCGAATGCGGCGGCGAGAATGCCGGAACGCTTTGGGCCCGGCAGATCGGCAACATCGTCTGCGTGCAGGGCATCATCAACACGGCCCTGCGTTCGTCGAACAACTGGGGCTCCATCGCCACGATCCCCAACGTCATCTCCCCGCCTCGCTTCGGCTGCCGGCAGACGATGGCCAATTTCAACGACGACCACGTCTACAACCGTGGCTGCTCGTTCGTCATCAAGGCCGGTTCGCGTACGATCCTCATGCACGAGAGCGGGGCTTACAACGTAACTACAGAGCTCAGTTTCTCTTATATGACCTAAAATCTTATTACAATGAAAAAGAGAGTGAACATCACGCGCGACGTGGAGAGCCGCCGCAACATCGCACGGGGCGCAGGTTTCGCAGTGCCTGCCGCTTCACCCGACAAAACCGAATGTCATGACACGAAGAACGAAGAGTCGCTGCCGGAAGGTATCCCTACGTCCTCCGCAGCCCGGAACAAAAAATCGCGGGGGACGCCCGCGGGGAAGCTTTAAGCGCTTCCCTTTCAACCAGACGCCCATAGGGTTCATGCTCTACAACGAGGCGCCTGCGGTCTACAACATTCTGATGCTGCTCTGCCCGCATTCACAGCGAAGATTCCCGCATCCGCAGACCGTGGCTCTCGTCTGTACAGCCTCGGACGACCCTGCGCTGCGCAAGCCCAAATTCCGCCGTTACATGAAACGCTACGAGCGAGAGGGTTGCTACTGCCGCCGCGGCAAGCTCCTCACGCCCGAGCGCGAGCGTTACTATGCCCGCCTGCGGCGTACATTGCTGGATCGCTACATCGTGGATCATTGGGCGCAAATCGTACGCATGCAGAGCATGGAAGAAATAACACACGCAAGCACCACTGTCGAAATCCCGCATTGGGAAAGCGACGTTATCCGCGCCTACGTCAAGAATTTGAAATAATTCATAAAAAACTAAATATCCGATATTTGCATTTTCAAAACAAGACCTATAATTTTGCAGTGCGCTTCCTTGAAAGAAAACGCGTTCAATTTGATGGTTCCCCGCCTCTTCGGGGAGCGTGATAGTTAAGCCGGAGCTGCGAGCATCGAGCACCGGTTTTTTTCACGGCATATCGAGTAAACCAGACGGTTCCCGGCAGTACCGAAGCCGGATCAGAGCCCCGATCCTCGGCAGTATTAACTATCACACATCGCAACCATGATGCAAGACAATTACGACGTACGGGGTACCGAGGGTGCCTCTGTGGAGGAACTCTTCCTCTCTCAGGAGGAGTCGTTTTCCGAGGCGCAGGCCCGCGCCATTGAAGAGAACAAATCGTTCGCCAAAACCGAGTTCTTCCGTTTCGACAGGCTGGGAACCTATCGCCTGCGCGTACTGCCCATCGCCCCGAGCCGGACGGATACTGTAGAGCGCCGCGGGTACGAGTATCCCGTCCGGCAGTTGCTGATGGAACTCCAGCGCCCCGCAGGCGGGGAGAAGACGCAGAGCATGTATGTCACCGTACCCCGTGCCACGGAGGCCGGCTATACGCTCGATCTCATCGACACCTACCGTCGTCTGGCCTCCGAGGCCGCCCGCACAGCAGGTGATGAGAAGCTCGCCGAAAAGATAGCGGGCGGCAGCTATGGAGGGGGTCTCAAATTCGGATACGGACATGCCATGTACGTCATCGATCTGAAGGAACGCGCCAAAGGACTGCAATTGCTCACGCTCTCGCACGCACAGTTCAAGGAACTCGACGAACGACGCTTCAAACTCTGGGAAAAGAAACTCCAGAAGAATCCCCAGCATCCGTGTCCCATCTCATCCGTGTATAGCGCCTATCCCGTGGAAGTCGAGAAGCGTCGCAATGGAGGCAAGACCGAATATTGCTTCTCCATAGACAACGAGTCCGACAATGAGGGCCTTTCGAAGGAAGAGCTCACGATACTCCTGAACAGTCCCCGCATTCCGGAGATCATCTATCGCTATACGCGCTACCATTTCGAGGCGACGCTCGTCTTCCTCACCCAGTGCGACACCCGCTACGGTCTACGCGTGATGCAGAGCTCAGAGATGACAGAGGCCGTGGAAACCTTCCGCGCCGAGATACCTAAAGAGGATACTTCATCGTTCAGCTTCGATCGCCGTACGAAAGAGGCACGCGAGAATGCAGCTGCCGGAGCCCTTACGCTCGAGGGCCTGTGCAACCGCTTCGAGGAGCTCCGGGCCAAGGGTTTGGGCGACAAAACCGAAGAGGGGCAAGAACTGAGGGCCATGCTCCGCAGTTTCATCGAGCAGGAGAAACTTCCGGTGCGCGTCACACGCTCGGCGACTAACGATGAGCTGCTCGACATGATCGAGGATGCCGTCGCAGACACGGCCGCGGCACAAGATGACCCTGAAGCCGCACCGGCAGCCGCCGGGATGCAGGAGGAGGTTTCTGCACCTCGCAGGCGATAAACATTCCTGACGTCGATTCTTTTCATCTTACGGGGGCGCACCGTGCGCACCCCTTTTTCAACGATTTGACTCATGACAAGAGATAAACGACCGTGCATGCTTCTGATGAACGACATGCACGTCTCCAAAAACGATATTGCCGAATTCGACCGTAACTGGGACGAAGCGCTGGCACTCTGTCGCGAGCGCAGCATCCGCGATATAGCCCTTGGCGGCGACCTTTTCCAAAGCCGCAGCGCGCAGACGCTCGACGTCCTGCTCGCGGTACACGACGCCCTGCTGCGTGCAGCCGGGGCCGGCATCCGTCTTACGATTGCCGAAGGCAATCACGACAAGGTGAATCAGGAAGACCTGCGCGGCTACTGCCACGTCTTCGACTGCCACCCTTCGGTCACGGTCGTAGACGACATCCTGACGCTCGATGACCCTGCGTGGGCGTTCTCACTACACATGATGGGCTATTTCCCCGAAGGCGGAAGCTTTACGTCGCGTCTGGCGGCCCTTGCGACGAGCGGTCTTGTGGAGGGCAAACTCAACTACCTCTATATCCACGAGGGCGTGAACGGAGCCCTCGCCACGGCAGCGCCGTGCGAGCTGCCGCCCCGCATTTTCGAACCCTTCGACCGTGTCTTCGCGGGGCATTACCACAATCGCGCCGTCGTGCCCGGCACCCGTATCGAATACGTCGGATCGAGCCGCCAGTTCAACTTCGGCGAGGATGAAGCCAAAGGCTATACCATCCTCTGCACGGACGGTTCGTCGGAGTTCGTGCAGAACGAGGCCAACATCCGCTATAAGGTCCTCGATACGTCGGCCGATAAGGTCGGCATACACCTTTTCGACCGCATCGACGAGCTGCGCGCCGACGTCCGCTGCCGCCTCAAGGTTCGTGTGCGGGCTTCGCAGACCGACACCGTGGACCGCCAGCGGCTGCTCGATGCCGGAGCCAACAAGGTCGAAGTCCTCAGCGACACCGCCCCGATACCGGCCGCGCCCGAGGAAGATGTGCTCGACAAATTCGACGGCGCACGCCTGCGCCGCGCTTACGAGGACTTCTGCGCAGGGAGAGGCATCGACGACGTGGAGCTCGGAATCGCTTACCTTAACAAAATAGACCGTACATCATGTGGTATCTGAAACATATCTCCGCAACCGATATATGCTCCTTCCGCACGCTGGACTATGCGCCGGCCGAAGGTACGACGACGCTCATATTCGGGCACAATGCCGACAACGAGTCGCAGCGCAGCAACGGAGCAGGCAAGTCGACGCTCATCGAAGCCATCACGCTCGGACTGACGGGTAGCCCCTTGCGCAAGGTCCGCGCCGAGGAGGTCGTAAACGATGCGGCCGAAGAGTGCCGTGTGACCCTTACGCTCGGCAACCGGGCCACGGGCGAGGAGATGCGCATCGAGCGTACCGTACCCCGCCGTGGTACGGCTTCGGTGCGATGCCTGCTCACGCAGGACGGGAAAACCGGAGAGGTAGCGCAGCCCAGCGTCGACGCCGCCAATCGCTACATCCTCGAACGGCTCGGCATCACACGCGAGGAGCTCTTCTTCGCATTCATTCTCTCGCGTCACCGTTATGCGGACTTCCTCTCGGCATCGGACCGGGAGAAAAAGGAGATCATCAACCGCTTCAGCGGCGGCGACAGCGTGGACCGTGCCATCGCCTCGGTCGGAGAAGACCTTGTGCCGCTGCAGGAGGAACTGCGGGCTGCGGAGCTGGAGATAGCCTCCATCGACGGGCGTATCGCAATGCTATCCGAGCAGATCGCTCACGAAGAGGAGTCCCGCAGCGAAAAGGAACTTTCTCGGAAACAGAAGATCGCCTCGATACATGAAACGATAGCCGCCAAGCGGAGTGCTGTGCGCGAGTGCGGCGAGGAGATCGCCCGTCAGGAGCGGTTCTTGTGCCGCATCGCCGAAGCCGAGGGTCGAGTGCAGAAGGTGGAGGACTCCGCAGAGCCGCTTGCGGCGTGTATGACCCGCGTACGGGAATTGCTCGCACCCCTGACAGATGCTCCGCTGACGGATTGGGGGCATGTGGCGGCGGACAAACACAAGGAGATAGAGACCTCCCGGGCGGAGATGGACAAGTGGACGCAGATCATAGCAGGAATAGGCCATAAGCTGGCCACGGCAGAGGTAGAACTTATCCTGCGGCGCAAAGAGTTCGACTGCTTCAAGGAGGAGGCTGCGGAGAAAGGCGTCGCACTGTGCGACCAAATGCGCAGCCTCGAAGAACGCCTTACACGGATGAATGCCGAAGTCGTGGAACTGCAGCGGCGCAAGCGTACCGTGACGGCGGCTGTAGAGACGCTCCACGCGCGTCTGGCAGGCGTGGTGGAGTGCCCTGCCTGCGCACATCGTTTTCTTGTAGCAGACGGTGCATTCGACGTGGCGGCGGCGCAAGGGCAGCTCGAAGGTCGCGAAGCGGAGCTCACACAGGTGAAGCAGGAACTTCAGGACAACGAACTCGAAGCCGAGAAGGTCGCGCAGATGATAACCGCCGTGCAGACCCGCACCCGCGAGCTGGAGGCCCTGCGCCGCGGCTGGGAGGAGCGTATG
This sequence comes from Clostridiales bacterium, assembly GCA_003343885.1. GTDB lineage: Bacteria > Bacillota > Clostridia > Oscillospirales > CAG-382 > UMGS882. The sequence continues at coordinate 85,932 of QAKH01000079.1, forward strand.
GCCAAGGCCACGCGTGCCGTAGACGCAGCGGAATACGAGATGGAGGGCGCGAAGTTCAATATGCAGCGCATCCGCGACCATGTCGCCGCACGTACCCGCGAGGTAGAAGATATGCGTCGTGCACTCTTCGACGAAGCATGCGACCGCCTCGTCGACCTTCGCAAGGCCGCGGAACGGTCGATCGATGAATGCCGCGAGCGTATGGCGGCAGCCGAAAGCTCCATAGAGACCTTGCGGCAGACGGCCGCCGAGCTCGAACATGCCACGGCATCGGAACTTGCGGCATCGCTCCGCAAATCGCTGAAAGAGTACCGGCGCCGAAACTCGGAACTGATGGCGCGGCACTCGCAGGCCGTGGAACGGCGTACGGCGCTGGAAACGCAGCAGCAACGTTTCGTGCTCTTTCGGACCTATCTGGCCAACACGAAGATAGAGGCTCTCGCAGGTATGATAAACCGCGTACTCGAAGACCTCGGCTCCGACCTGCGCGTGAATCTCGCAGGGTACACGACCCTCAAGAGCGGTGTCGTGCGCGAGAAGATCTCCGTCACGGTGATACGCGACGGAATGGATGCCGGCAGCATCCTGAAACTTTCCGAGGGGGAGCGGGCACGCGTGAACACCGCCTCGATCCTCGCCATGCAACGGCTGGTGAACGGCAATTGCCCCTACGGCGGAGGACTCGACCTGCTCTGCATGGATGAAATCCTTGACGCCGTGGACGCGGATGGACTTGCAAGCGTCTTCGCGGCGCTCAACAAGCAGTCCGTGACGGCGCTGGTCGTATCCCACGGACTCGTGCAGGAGAACTATCCTCACCGCATAACCGTCACGAAGGAGAATGGAGCTTCGCGGATCGAACGGCAGTAGACTCACACGCAGCCGCCGAACGCACCTCGCGTTCTACCGCACGCTCCGGAAGGCCCCTCTCCGAAACGGCATACGGTGCATCGTGGCGAGGATGTGAACTTCAACGCCCACAACCGCGACCTAAAGCAAGTCTCCGAGCTGCGGGGCATCCCGCTCTTCCTGCGCGAAGAGCGGAACCCGTTGCCCGTGGAGTGCGTGAACGCCGCCACAACTCAAGAAATGGACAGCGGGAGACGGACGGACCGACAAGAGCCGCCTGATCGCCGCATGCCGCAATGACTGCCGCTTTGCCCCTGCCTCGTATGACGGGGCCGATGCTTTTTTGCTCTCCCACGACCTCGTACGCAAGTACCGTCTGCCATAACAGGTCCGTGCACTCCTTATCCCGCCTGCGGGGCGGCTGTCTCGCCACTCCGTCCAGTTCCCATTTGATGCTAACCATAAGCCGACAGATCCCATGAAGATGAGTAATGACACAATAAGTCGGCCACGTGAAAGCACAACAGTCCCTGATTTCCCACATAGATACCGAACAGTCCGTACGTCAGCGCACGGAACTCTTCGAGCGCCTCATATTCCCCAACCGCAATCTCGTATATAAGATCTGCATGCGCTTCACATCGCGCTGGCAGGATGTCGAGGAGAACTACAACGAGTGTCTGGCGAATCTCTATCGCTACGTACACACCTACGACCCGGGGAAGAACCTTGCCAACTGGATATTCATTTGCTGCAAACGCCTGATATACGATCTGGACCGACGCAGGGCGGCATTCAAGACCTCGGACGACCTCGATCCCGAACACATCATCAGCCACCACGCCGAAGATACCGACCGTATGAGCGGCAACTGCATGGGACTCGATAACTACCGGGAGCTCTATAGCGACGACATCCTGCGGGCTCTCGACCGACTGAATCCCATATACCGGGAGGCGCTGCTCCTGCAGCAGGCCGGATACAAGCTCGAAGAGATCATGGAAATAACACACCGCAACGGCACGCTCCGTACACCGAATATCGAGACGGTCAAGAGCCGTCTGTTCCTCGCCAAACTGAAGATGCGCCAAATGATCGACCGCGATGGAAACAGCCGCAATGAGTAAGTGGGCCCTGCAACTCGTGCAGCTGCTCGCAAGTCGTTGCATAGACCCCGCATTCCGATTCCCCGCAGGTGCCGCGGCCCAGCATACGGTGGCGGCCTGCATGGAGGCGCTGGAGCGAGAGTTCGCGGGCGTGAGCCGTCAACGGATCGTAGACTTCTGCGTATGTCAGGTGTATGCCATGACCTTTTACAAGAAAGGGACGCTCCGGCAGCGGTGGCGCGTCGCCCACTCCTTCGGGGCCAAGGCGCTGGAACGATTCCGCCGCAACGAACAGAGGCACCGCTATTGGGAGGATCGCTGGCTCGCGCAGCACGGAATCGTGCGTGCGCAACTCGTGGAGATGCTCCGCGACCGCACGCAGCACCCGCTCGCGAAGTTCATATATCCCGAATACGAGGACCGCACCAAGCGCCGGCAGGCGGGCTCGGAGGCGGGGCTTTACATATGCACGCGGTCGACGCTCCTGTGGACGCCCTTCTCGCCCGTATGCCGTGCATGCGCCATGGCCGTTCAGTGCCGCACGCTGGAGCAGCGACGCTATCCGGAACTGCTGCGAATACGCGAAGAGCAATACGGGAAAGGAGGCGGCAGATGACGGCATCGCGCAACGCACTCTCGGCCGAGTATCTCTACGAACTCTACTCGACGGCCATACGCCACGAGGCCGTATGCGCCGTACTCGTAGCGCACATGCGGCGCGAGTACCTTCCCGACCGTACATTCCAACATATTCACGAGTTTTTCGTGAACCATTACCGGACCTACAAATCGCCGCCCTCATATGCCATGCTTGCGCAGACATTCGCCTCGGATTACGATGCACTGGAACTGGTGAACACTTTCCGTGAGTACGACGGAGAAAACAACCCCGAAGCGGTTGTCGACATGCTCGAAACGTACATCAAGGGTGTGCGTCTGCAGGCCGTATACTCCGAGGTGGGGAAACTCTACAACCAGAGCCGGCAGGCCGAGGCCGAAGCGAAACTCAAGGAATACGCCGAGTGGCTCGCGGGATTCACACTCAAGGATTCGGCATTCGTGGACGTGGTGAAGACCTTCGCCATGCGTTTTCATCGCAACCGCCGCCGTGAGGAGGAGCTGCAGGCATCGGGCGTGAAGCCCGTCACACGCTTTTATATTCCCGATCTGGACGAACTGAATGCCGGACGCAGCCTCCGCGGACAGCTATCGTGCATCCTCGCGTCGACGGGCGTGGGAAAGAGCCACATGGCAAAACATATAGGCTTGCGGGCCGACATCGACGACGGACTGCACGTGCTGCATTTCCAGCTCGAAGGTTCCGAAGAAGAGGCACTCAATGCATACAGCGGGGGACTCATAGCCCGCAACGCCTTCTATTTCGAGCGGGGGCATATCGCCGAGGTGGAGATGCGCCGCTTCGAAAAGGAGATCGAGCGCTATGCCGGGAGTATAACCGTACGGTCGTTCCCACGCTTCGCGGCACGCATATCTACTATCGATATCCGAAACGGCATCGCCGAATACCGCAAAATCAACGCCCGAACGCCCGACATCGTCATCATCGACTCGATGGACCTCTTGAACGACGCCTCCCGCCGCCAGTGGGGAGCCGAGCACGAACGCTCGAAGCGCATCGCCGTGGCGAACGACCTGAAGGACCTTGCTGCCGACGAGAATGTATGGATGGTCGTCACGTATCAGGCGACGATCGAAAACCGCGACTGGCTAAACGACGAGAACAACGTCCTCACGGAGTACAACTGCTCGGAGGCGAAGGGGCTCGCACGGCCATGCACCCACCTTATATCGCTAAATCAGTCCGCGGCCGAGCGCGAGGCCAACGTCATGCGTCTGCATGTGGCAAAGAGCCGGTTCTTTCGCAAGGGAGATACTTTTCGCATAGCCACGGACTATGACAACGAAACCTTTTACGATTCGGCAAGGACGCTGGGACTCAGACGGTAAATTCGGATGATGTTTGTTCTTGCCTTTCTTTCTCCATCGTTTGGTATTCCTTCAATAACACTTTTACCCGATGGTATGCAGAATCGTCTTTCCCTTCCCCTTTTTCGAACAACACGATATCCTCTCGATATACATCGTCGAGGATATCGTATTTCAGAAGTAATCGCACCATATCGAAACTCGATTTTTCCCATACCGCATTGAATACACCAAATGCCAACTCATAGCGGGATAATTGAGCACGATATAAATGTGCATAGTATGCTTTGTCCGTATCGTTGAGAGAAGATTGGTCGATAGTATTAAGGACATAATACATATTCCGGAAATATTGTCCGAGAAAATGTCCATTCTCTTCATAAAGTTGCCCGTACACTTCGGCAACAGCTTGGACTCTGTCTTTCGCTGATAGTTTATCGCTATATGCAATGGTCAGGGCTATGGCGGACCATTCTTGCTTGTTAGTGTCTACGCATTTGATATCTCGGTACATATTTATCTTAATTTCCGAAACAGTTTTTTTTGTTTCAGCGAACAATTTAGATTGGCAGTCTGTCAGTTTTGGAAAACGGGATGTGCCGTTGTTATTGGTTTTCAACCCGCGTATAATCAAATGTAATGCAAGATATTTATCCGCCTGTCGGGTATAGGCTCTGAATGCGTCATATCCGGATATTGTATTTCCGTTCTCCTGATATATGACCGCCTCGACTTTCTGCTGATGCAGGCCGAGCAGATTAAAAATCTGTTCCCGCTCGGCATTCTTACGCCCTTCATATACCGTCCGAATAGCGATAATAAAAGCCAGAGATCCGAACACTGCACCCCAAAGCGTACCGAACGCGATCCACGCATTATAATCGGAAGACAAACCATCATGGTAAATACAGAAATAACAGATAATTGGTGGTATGGAGAATATGCCACCTATAATCCACCAAAAACAAGGGGAAGCTGGTTGCATTGTGGCCGTTACCGCCTTTATCATTATAGCTTTTATTGCCTTGATTTTTTCCATTTTTTTCATTATGATTTGGTGCTCAGCATGGGTTTCAGTTTGCCGTCGATAAAATGATTCGGTTTCCAACCGGTCAGTAGCTTGTCTACAAAAAAAGTATCTGCGGCTGATACTACTGTACCAACAACAGGTATTAAACTGGATAGTTCCGTAACAGTAAAGCGTGCTGCTTTGACACCTTTTTTGTCCGCCAGCGTCGGAGCCAAAACTTCGTTTATATATTGATTGACCAGATCGGCATCCCGGTCGATTGTTCCTAGCCACTTCCTGAATTTATCGCCTTCTTCGAGTAATTTAAGTAGCTGTTCACCAGTTATCTGTCCTGCGACGAATGCTGTCCCGATACTGGGACAATCTGCCAAGACATGCTTGTTAAATTCTATGATCTCTCCTTCGCTTTTGCGTGTTCGCTGTATGACATCGGCGATTTGCAGATTCATCAGCGATGAGTGCAGATCGCTGGTAGCAAACTCACTCATAAACTGTCCTGCGATGTAATTGTCGCCCCGGGCCTCGGCCAATGCCAATATGATTGAAGAGTAACTGAGACCGGCTTGTTCCCGTTTGGTGAATATGTTATTGATCGTATCGAAATCAATATTGGACCGAACGCTATATGTTGCGGAAAATGGACCAACGGGATGTTGGTCCTTTACGATATCAATGCGTAAAGGTTCTACCTGGACATATTCTGGAACATAGGTGTGTAGTATTTCTGCCACAGCCTGGGTTAGGTAGACAGTATTTAGGAAGTCTGCATCAATCATTTGCCCAATAACAGGCTCATAAGCATGCGCCTGAGCAATTTCAGAGAAACTATCAGCAAATTTCATATTGTACATACTGTTGTGAACTACCTGTTGATGGGCTGTATAAAGGATGTTGTGCACACTGACATTATTACCACGGAACAACTCTACTCCATAGTGGATGTCGGCGCCAAATGGTTGTGTTGCAACACCCAGAATATTCTGTCGGATATGAAGTTTCAAGCGTCTGCTTTCAATCAGTTCTCGCAATGTATCTTCACCGAATGTCTTCAATAGTGTTACCATTTCGGCCGTATGCGCCAATACGTTAACCTCTCCGTAAAAAAGCATCGTGTCAATAAGGAACGACATATCGAGTCGTCCATCGTTCAATTCTCTGGATTTAATGCAAATCTTCTCGAACATGTTTTGTTACATTTTTCACATATCGAATTTACTTATTTTTTCGTATTTGCCCAACTTTTCTATTCGATGTTGGACTATTCCTTTATGTGCGAACAGACGATAACACATACCTTATCGAGGAACTAACTCGTGAACTTTCGGCCCGCCGCGACGGATCGCGTCGCAACCTCATAGCCCGGTGTCCTTACTGCGGCAAGGAGGGTAAGTACGGCGTTTATATCGGTCCCGAGACGGCCCGCAAGAAACCTTTCATGGCGCACTGCTTCTCGTGCGGGGCTTCGACGCACTCGTTGGAGCGAACGCTCGAAGCCCTCGGGCGCATGGACCTGCTGCCGACGCGCACGACCGACCCCGAAGCCAAGCTGGACTGCAGCCTGCTCTTTCCGCTCGATGCGGGCGAGGAGATCGACGATGGACTGGGTATCGTGGAGCTGCCGGAGTTCTGGCGCCGCACCTTCCTGCATCCTTACCTCAAGGGACGCGGCTTCACGGCCGACGACTACGAGTTCTTTCCGGTGGGAACCACACGGGGCCTGAACTTCCGCTACGACGATTACGTGATTTTTCCGGTTATCGACTCCGGCGACACGGTAGGATACGTCGCCCGCCATCTTTGGCCCAAGGCCGAGATCGATGCCTACAACCGCCGGGCGAAATTCACGGGCGACTACGCCATACGGCGCTTTCGCAACTCCACGCAAAACGACTTCGTGAAGCTGCTTTACAACTATGACGCGGTACATGAGGACAGCACCGAGACGGTCGTTCTCTGTGAGGGCATATTCGACGTGGTGGCTCTCACACGCAAGCTCGACCTATACGAGTCGGAGCGCGTGGCCGCCGTAGCCACCTTCGGAAAGAAAATATCGCAGGCCCAGATTTACAAGCTTCAGACGAAAGGCGTGCGCAACGTCGTGGTGGGATACGACGGGGATGCTGTGGACGCCACGAAGAAGACGGCCGAGGAACTAAGCCGCTACTTCGAGGTGCTCGTGGCCGACATTCCCGATCCCAAAAAGGACTGGGAAGACCTCTCTCCGCAGGAGATCTACGACATCTTCGCCTACCGCCTCAAAACGCCCGTCGAGTACAAAATCAATAAAATCCAGCAACTATGAACGATCTAACCCGATGGCTCGACAGCCAAAATATAGACTACTGTGTCATGGACAACGAGGTGGTCGATATACCGGAGTTCGGCCGCCTGTTCCGCGCCGACCTTACGGGCGTGAAGAGTATCTTCCGCCAGCGGGGAGATGAGCAGGTCTTCAACCTGATGGAAGACCCGCAGACTCTTATCGACGAGGGTATTTTTCACGTCGCCTTTCCATTCGGCGACAACTGGTACTACTATGACCTGCGCGGGGAGTTTTCCCTGAATATCCTGCGGCATATCGGTCGGCCCAAGCCTGACGGGTGCGATGTCGAGTTCGTCAATCTGGGCGTTCACACTCCCTACGAACTGCTCAACGCTTCGGGCGATATCGGGGCATGGGTCCGAAAGGCCAAATGGATGGGCCATACGGCCCTCGGTCTCTGCGATCGCAATACGATGGCCGGAACACTGGCGTTCCAGAAAGAGTGCGCCAAGGCTGGAATTAAGCGCGTCTTCGGCTATTCGCTCACGCTGGATGGCGACGGAACGGAAGTCCCGTTGAAGGTCTACTGCCAGAGCCAGCAGGGATTGCAAAACCTGCTGCGCATCCAGAAAGCGGTGATGGTGGACCGCGAGGACGGGAGGATCGACATGGAGCGCCTCATGGCCCACGGACGCGGCAATGTCCTCGTGCTTGGAACGCTCGCAGCGGAGTGGATGACGGAGAACCGCCCGGCCATCGGGCGACTGCGCGAAGCCTTCGAGGCCCTCTACTACCAGATCGATCCCACGGAGTTCAAGGCCGACCGTATCGACGTGCAGCGGCTGGAGAATATGCGGCGATACTTCCACGAGTTCTGCAAGAAAGGCGTGTTCGAGGTGGAACCGGTGCTGATTCCCGATTGCTACTACATCGACCAAGCCGACGCCCGCAGCAAAATCATACTCAACAAGATCGCCACGGGCGCCGCGCACGAGCAGAGCAACGAACAGTATTTCCGATCCGCCGGAGAGCTTCGGGACAAGCTGCGGCCGTTGTTCGACCCCGAGCGGTGGGATGTGGACGAACTGTTCCGGCGGATGTGCCGCAATACGGTCGTGATCGCCCAAGGGGCCGAAGCGGCATACCGGACGGACGCCGTCTTCATGCCGCGCTACGACATGACGCCGGACGAGAAAGCGAAGTACGGCGACACGCATACGATGTTCCTTTCGCTGCTCGAAGAGGGTTTTTCCAGATTGGTACCTGCGGAAAAAGAAGCCGAATATCGGGAGCGTCTCGATAAGGAGATTTATATCCTCGAATCGACGGACAACATAGACTACTTGCTGGTTCAGTACGACACCGTGAACTGGGCGCGCCGCAACGGCATCCTCGTAGGCTGCGGTCGAGGCTCGGCGGGCGGCTGTCTGGCCTTGTACCTGCTGGGCATCACGCTGATCGACCCTGTGAAGTACGGTCTGTTGTTCGAGCGTTTCCTACTGCCCGAACGCGCCGGATTGTATGCGGCCTGCACCACGCGTATCGTAGGACGCATCGACTCGAAGGACAGCTACCGCATCGGATTGGAGAACAGCCGCGAGATCCTGCTGGACCGCGATGCCCGGCTCGTGGTACGCCGCGGCGACGAACAGATCGAGGTCTATGCCGACGAACTTCGGGAAGGAGACGACATCTTGTTCGACAACCGCGATTTACTGTTTGAAATAGACCGACAATCATGAGAATAACGAAGATCACACACGAAAAAGCTCCGGTCGAAGCTCTCGATACGGAGGCAGACGAGGGCTACCTGCAAGGTCCCGGCCGCGTGCTGGCCGACGTCGATGTCGATTATCAGGCCGACCGTCGTCAGGAGGTCAAGGAGTATCTGGAGCGCCGCTACAATATCGAAGGGCGGCAGCGGGTCTTCTCGGCCGGGACTTTCTCGACCATGAAGCTCAAAGCCTGCCTGAAGGACGTCTGCCGCGTGCATAAGATTCCCGTGTCGCTGGCTAACTATATCTCGGCGATCATCGGCTCTTCCGATGCGACATGGACCGACCTGTTCCGCCTTGCGGCCCGCACGCCCAAAGTCCGCAAGTTCGTGAACGATTACCCGCAGGCCGTCGAAGATATGCGCCCGCTGCTGGGCCAGCCTCGTTCGGCCTCGGTGCACGCCTCGGCCATCCTGATCACGCCGGAGCACCGGGACGGAGAGCCGTCCGAATGTTTCGACTTCACGCCCGTAAAACGGGTGGACGGCATGCTCGTCAGCGAGCTGGACGGCTACTCGTTGGATGAAGTGGGTCTTCTGAAGAACGACTGCCTCGGCATTCTGGAACTTACGAAGATACAGTCCGTACTGAATGAAATCAACCGTATCTACGATTCGGGCATCTCCTTCGAAAAGATCGTACTCAGCGGACTGGATGACGAAAAGACCTACGGACTGCTCTGCGAAGGCTACACGGCCAACATCTTCCAGCTATCCTCGGCAGGCATGACCCGTTATCTGCAGGATATGCAGCCGGCGTCGATCGGTGATCTGATCGCGGCCAATGCGCTCTACCGTCCGGCAACGCTCGACTCCGGCGCGGCGGAGAACTACCTGCGCTGCCGTCTGGGCGAGGTCGCTCCGGTCTACCTGTGGGGAACGTACGATGCCCTGAAAGATACCTGCGGGCAGTTGATCTATCAGGAGCAGGTCAGCCGCCTCGTCCGCGACGTGGGCGGCTTTTCATTGGCCGAAGGTGTGCGGCTCGTCAAGCTGATCTCCAAGAAAAAGATCGACGTTATTCATGCTATGCGGGAGAAGTTCATGACGGGAGCAGCAGAGAAGGGATGCCCGAAGGACGACGCCCTGCGCATCTGGGATCTGATCGAAAGCGCCGGAAGCTATCTCTTCAACCTATCCCACGCCTCGGCCTACGCGATTACGGCTTACGTCGGTGCATGGCTCAAGGCTAACTATCCCACGGCCTTCTATACCGTGGCCCTGCAATACGCCGATGACAAGGAGATCGTTACGCTGATGTCCGAAATGGAGCGGTGCTCTGCAGCCCGTATCGTGCCGCCCGACATCAACCTCTCGCAGGTGCAGTTTTATACCGACTACCATAGCGACAGTATCTACTGGTCGTTCGGCCGTATCAAAATGGTCGGCGTCCGAACGGCGGAACATATCGTTCGCGAGCGGGAGCGATTCGGAGAGTTTACGGGTGTCGGGGATTTCGTCCGCCGTATCTTCCGCCACCGGCTCAAGAAATACCGTACTTGGGAGGACGACCTTCCGCCAGCCGAGGCGGAACGTGTTCCCGTAAACGCCCGCCATGTCCGTAACCTGATTTTGGCCGGCTGCTTCGATACGGTGGAACGTATCGCATCTGTTACCGAGCGTTACGGCATCCTTCAGCGTGCCGCCGCGGAGCTGGGTTTCGCGCTCGACGAGCGGGACTATCCGCCGGAAGAGATCGCCAAGCACCACTTCTGGGCCCGGCAGCAGATCGCCGTGTCGGGCATCGGATCCGTGGACTACCGCCGCATCTTCGACGAGTCGGCAGTTCGTGCCCGCATCAAGGGCCGCGCGTCGTACATGAGCCTTCACGACGCCCTCGTGATGGAGAACGAAGGGAAAAAAGTCGCCGTCTGTGCAACCGTAACCGATGTGGAGGAGCTATCCTATAAGGACAGGATGACGGGCGACCGGGTCGCTTTTTGCAAGATTATATTGCAACAGAACACCGACACGATCGAGGCGGTCTGCTGGAACGACTTTTTCAGCGCCCGCCGTGCCGAGATCATGAGGCTCAAGGACCGTATTGTGGTACTCACGGGTATCATCCGTTACAGCGACTTCTCGGGCGCCAACACCCTGCATACGACCAAAACATCCATATTATCGCAAGAGTGAGACCCATTATCATTGCCATCGTGGGTGCTTCGGGTTCCGGCAAGACCACGCTATCGAAGTACCTGCAACGTAAATACGGCATTCCCGCCATCGTATCGACCACCACACGCCCGCGCCGCGAGGGTGAGGTCGAAGGCGAGGATTATTTCTTCGTGCGCAGCACCCGGGGCATCGGCCGGGAAGCGATGCTGACCTATACCCGGTTCGGGAAGCACGAATACTTTTCTCTGCGCAGACAGCTCCCTGAGTCCGGGTACTGCACTTACGTCGTGGACGAGAACGGCATCCGCGCCCTCAAACAGACGGCCGGAACGGAGTACGACGTCTTTACGGTCTACATTTCCTGCCGTACGGAAAATCTACCATTCCGAGGCGTCGATGCCGAGCGTATCGAGCGCGACAGCCACCGCCGTCAGGTCGATTACTCCCTGATCGACGTGGTGCTGGGGAATAACGGCACCGAGGCGGAATTCCGCGAAGGGGCCGACAAACTGATGCAAATTATCGGACAATGGCAGCACCTGCGGTAGAGAATAGGATATACACGGCTATCGGTCTCGACTTCGAGACCGGAGGGCTTGATCCCGTGCGTTGCGCCTGTACGCAGATCGCCCTCGAAGCCATCCGGCTCGATACGCTGGAGGTGTTCGACCGTTATGCGGCTTATATCGCCCAGTACTGCAAGCAGGAGCTGGGTGCGGCCCGCCGCAAGGTGCTCCGCTCGAAGCACGAGCTGGCGCAGCCCACCGAGCGGATGGACTACGAGCCGCGAGCGCTTGAATATTCGGGCATCACGATGGAGCGTCTCGAAGCGCAGGGCGTCGATCTGAAAGAGGTCGCCGGGGCCGTGCTCCGCTTCGCCGAACGGGCGACGCTCAGCAAGGGCACACAGTGCAAGCCGGTACTCATCGGCCAGAATATCACCTTCGACATCGGCTTTCTTACGCAGCTGATGAGCTATGCCGGCCTTACGAAGGAGTACGAGAAAACGTTTGCCGGAAAAACGGACTTCTATGGCAACTTCCAGCCTCTCTATCTGGATACGATCCTGCTGGCACGGCTGGCATTGGCCGCCGATACCGGAGTTACGTCCTACAAGCTGGAGCTGGTGGCCGAGCGGCTCGGTATCGAGCTCGACGACGCCCATGATGCCGGAGCCGACGTCGCGGCGACGCTTGAGATCGTCCGAGTCTGCGCGGCCCGTATGCGTAACAGTGAGGGCGCCGTGACAGAAACCGCCCCCAAGGAGAAGACCAGAAATCACTTTCTGATATGACGAAGGAACAGAACGACAATGTAGTGCTCGGCCGCAATGAGCGGGGCGAGGAGACAATCACCTTCCGCGTGGAGGATCTCACGACTTATGGCGTGCTGGGGGCCGACGGCACCGAGTTCATGGCCGCGATCTCGGGCTACGGCCTCGATATCGCCTTCAACCTGAAACTCATCAACTCGCTGGCGGATGCCGAGGCGATGGCAGACGCCATGGCCGACGTCTTCTACGAAGCGCTCATGGCACAGCTTATAGACCGGAAACGGATACAGGTCAAACCTGCCGGGGCACAGGATCCTATTCTTGGATAGAAGGCAAGATACAATGAAACAGGACGAAATACAGGTTGTCGAAGCTGAAGCGGTGCATCTCGCGGCACTGGACGGGCCGCCGCAGCTTACCGAGGCGCAGGAGCGTTTCTGTCAATTCTACGTTTGCGGCGGCATGCAGTACGCCGGGCAGGCGGACAGGTGTTACCGCGAGGTGTTCGACATAAAGCATGGCGATACGGAGGCTGCGGCACGCCGCCTCGTGCATAACCCCGCCGTCATGGCACGCATCCGCGAACTCGGCACGGAGATGATCTCCGAAACGGAAAGCATCGCCGTCAAGATGCAGATAAGTCGCACGCTCCGCAACATACTGGAAGAGACGGCGACGGGCATCTACCGCGACCGCTTCGGCAACCCCCTCTCCCCAGCGCCCCTACGGGCCGTGGCCGTGAATGCCGCCAAGGCCCTTATGGAGATGTATCCCGTCAAGAACGGCGGCGAGGCGAAGTTCAAGATCGAAGGTAGCGACAACAACATCGTCTTCAATGTCATCGTGCCACGCATGGAAAACACCCCCACCCATGACGAGGGATAAGGGCGGAAGGAGACGCAGATGCTCCCGCCGCGACGTCGAGAGGATCGTGTACCTGGTACTGATCGTCCTTGCGGCGCTATACGGACTCGTAAACAGCGAGGCCGCCGTGAGCCTGCTGGGGGCCATTAAAGACGCCTTTTCACTATTGATAAATACCGCGACACCATGAGCGCTACAACCGAAAAATTCAGAAAATTCGTGGAGGACAACTTCAAAATCATCGTTACCGTGCTGGCTTTTTTCGTAACGATGTACGTGCAGCACACCAACAACACGGCCCGCATCGCCGAACTGCAGGGCAAGTGTGTCGATCTGGAGACCAAAATCGCCGATCAGTACGACCGTATCAACGCCATCAAGCTCGACAAGGCCGTATTCGAGGCTACTATGACACAGTTTACCTCCATACAGTACGACCTGCGCGAGATGCGGGCCGACATCAAGGAACTGCTTAAAAACAAACAGTAAAATGAAAAACGTTACGGACAGAGTGAGGGTCGTCCCCTCCGTAGAATTGAGCGACATGCGGCTTTCGGGCCTGGCAGGGCGTTGCGGCACGGTGACCGAGCAGGTGCTGGCCGTTCCCGGCCGGCTGATCGGCTGTATGGTGCTGCTCGACAAGCCTTTCCAGAATGAGCACCTGTGGTTCATACCCCAAGACGCCCTCGAAGATGAAGCGGACCGTTAATCGCATGCTGCTCGTCGCAGTGGGGCTCCTCCTGCTCGCCACGGGCGTCCTGTGGCAGCGCAACGCTTACCTCAAGGAGGAACGGAACCGCTATCGGAGCAATACCGAAGCACTGCTCTCGGACATGAAGCGCATACGCATCGACTCGACAACGCTCGCCGTGGATGCGAACACACTGCGGCTGCGGATCGACGAGTATAAGCGCCTGCGGGCTGAGGATGCCGAGAAAATCCGAAGACTCGGCGTGAAAGTCAAAAACCTCGAAGCTGCGGCGCGCCACGAAATCGAGATTACCGGGCCGATAGATGCAGTGGTACGCGATACGGTGGTCATACGGGATACCGTACCGATATTACGTCAGAAAGTGGAGATGATAACGCCTCATATCCAACTGGCGGGGCTTATCGAGAACGGACGTCTGAAAGGTGAAATCCGTGTGCCTGTAACGCTGCGGCAGGCCGTGTGGGTCGAATATAAGGGCTGGTGGTTCTGGCGTAGAGTGAAAGCCATACACCAGACCATAGCCGGGGATAACCCATATGTCGATATCCGATACTCGGAATATATCCGAATCGAGTGATTTTCCAAAATTCTTTACTACCTTTGTTTCACTAAATAATTATACAAGAACCGGAAAGACGAAAGAATTGACATAAGATAGCTTTTAGCTGTTTATTCCAGATCTGAAAATCGCCAACTTCAACTTACGGGAATAGACAAGCGGGGCTCGTGTATTGCACTATTATCGTGCGGCACGAGCTTGACTTGTTCCATAAGTGGGTGTTTGGCGATACCTCGGATCTGGACAATGTCGGGTTCGTGCTTTCTTATTTTTTTAATTCGTTGTTCTATAACGTATGCCGGCAAAATCCAATAGCACTCCCGCGGAGCGATTGAAAATAGTCATAGAAAATGCAGGGATGAGTACATACGCACTATCTCGTCATATAGGGTTTCAGCGTCCGGAAAATCTCTATCAGATCTTGCGCGGAAAATGCGGGATCAGCAAGAATATGGCAAATATCATTCATCAGAAATTTCCGCGATATTCTATCGACTGGCTTATTTACGGCGACAACGATTCTCAAGAAACTCTTCACGATAACATTGTCCGTATTCCGCTTTATAACAATTATGAAACGATGTTATTCCCGCCGGTTCTTCCAGCGGACGAAATACTTATATTTTCTTCGACTCTTGCCGCAAATGCGCAGATAGCCATCACATATGCCGATGAGCGGTTCAACCCGGATTCTCGCAAATCTGTATTATTATTACGAAAGAAGGCTGTGGCAGAGGAAATTTGTTATGGGAATATGTACTTCATCGTTGCCGATCATCTGCGCCTTGTGCGTCGTGTATACAAATCTCCCGGGAATTCGAAGCGACTCCGATTAGCCGTCTCGCCAGAAACCGCCGCCGATGATACAACGATCGAGCGAATACAAATTCGTTCGATGTGGATTGTTTGCACGGTTATCAGTCGTATGATCTGAAAGCCGAATGCTTCCCTCCTGCTACATCACGGGTAAAATTTCAATGGCATATGAAGAAAAAATCCACGGGAAGCATCTGATACTAAAATATTGAAGCATATTCGATCCGTTGAAAAACGGAACACGCGAGGCCACTTCTCCGGCATGCCATAGAAAATTCAATCGAATTCGTTGACGCCGACCCCCAAGTATTGGCAAGCCTTTTTCTTGCTGATTCCATCTTTGATCATACGTTCGTAACTCTCCCGCTTTTGGTTGTGCCCCTCGATTCGGTCGAACAACATCCCGACCAATATATCCACTGCTTCCGAAAAGGCCGCTTCACCTTCGGGGGTGTTAAAATCGATCTTACAAAAAGGGGCTCGCTCCCTGTGCAAGATCAAATAATAGACACCCGAAATCAGCAGGGCAATAACGCCGCGGATATTGATATGGGCAGACTTGAACAGGACATCGTAATATTCGACCAGATTCAGGTTCATCAGATCTCTTATCTGAGCCGTTCTTCTGGTCGTATCATTATCCGTAGACATTTCCCAGAGCAATAACTTCTGCATGACGGCATTATTGCATAACTCTTTGTACAGTGTCTTCAGTGTTTTCGCAAAAAACGACTTGGGGCCCAAATCGCTTAGCTCCGACATCTTGATCGTGTCGTTGATCCAGAAGTCGTATCTTTGGGCTAACTTGTCATAAAGATTGTCGATAGAGCCATAGCGTCTATAAAAGACGGGAGGCTCCAAACTGGCATTGGCCATCAGTTCCGTTACAAGCACTTTGTCGAATCCGTTTCGGATGACCAATTTCTCGAGCTCGGTCATGACGGCATTGTCTATTTCAGCATTCGTGCGTCTCACCCTCCCTGCCATTTTGTATAATCCGATTTATAGTTATAATGAATGTATGTATAATTCCGCCTCAAAAATAGTGAAAAATGGATGGCATGGCAAGAATTTATTTCTGTTTGCGGTTAATTGCAATCAAGACCGCATCGAACATTCTTGCTCTTCCTACAGTTTAGATCAATGATAAGGATGTAACAAAAGAGAGACGGGAATTCAGTTCTCGTTCTCTCTTTTATTCGTCGTTATATCATGGCTGCTTCGATGGTGGGTAGTCGAGTTTAGATAATCCCGTATTTTTTACCTGTTTCGTAAAAGACATCGAGCAAGCGATCGCAATCTTCTTGAGTGTGGCATGACATCACGCCGATTCGGATACGACACATCTTGGGAGGAACGACCGGCGGGAAGATCGCATTTACAAATATTCCCCGGTCGTAAATATCTTTTATCAGATCAGTCAGCACATACTCATCGCCTATGATTACGGGAATGATGGGTGTAACAGAATGTAATGTATTGAATCCCATCTCATTCAATCGTGAACGTACATAATTATGATTCCGGTCGAGCGCTTCTCTTTGTTCCGGATGTCTCTTGAAATCCTGCAACACTTCGTATGCGGCAGCGCATACACTTTGAGGAAGGGCCGTCGAGTACATGTTGCTCCGTGCATAAACTCTCAGGTAATCGATGATTTTCTGACTTGCCGTGATGAATCCGCCGACTGTCCCGATCGCCTTGCTCAAGGTGCCGGTCACGATGATGTTATCACGCTCTGTGATACCGAAATGACTCAAGGTGCCAGCGCCCCCGTCCCCGATAATACCTGTCGCATGTGCATCGTCGATCAATAAGAGCGCATTGTATTTCTTTGCAAGGCGCAGCAATTCCGGCAGATTCGCAAGGTCTCCGTCCATGCTGAATACGCCATCGGTAACAATCATGATTCCGTATGGATATTGTTCCGCATTCTGCGAAAGAATCTTTTCCAGAGAGCGCATGTCGCTATGAAGGTAGCGTGTCATTTTCGCTCCCGACATCAATGCTCCGTCGATGAGGCTCGCGTGGTTCAGCTTATCGAATACCAATAAATTATTCGAACCGACCAAACCTACCAAGGCTCCAATATTGGCCGTGAAGCCGGAGGAAAACAAGATCGTATCGTCAAATCCGAGCAATTGCGAAATTTCTTTCTCCAATTTATTCTGATAATCCGATGTTCCGCTCAACAAAGGTACTCCGCCCGTACCTATGCCGCATTGCTGGATTACTTCGGCAGCTTTCTTGACCGCCGCCGGGCAAATCGTTGCATTCAGATAGCTGTTAGAGCCGAACATCAGCATCTTGTTTACCTGACCGGTATGCCTGTCCAAAATTTCGACTTCTCGATCACATGCGGAAATCATGGGGGATCGGGCATATATATTCAGCCCCATTCTTTCATGCTCTTTGAAATGCGATTGAAAATTTTCAATCTTCGCCATAATGTTGCCGCCCGGGCTCGTTTTACACGCTGCGTAGTCGATTTTGAAGCTCTTCATATGAATATTGATGATGGATTAAACCCCTATATTGATATTCGTATTATGCATAACGTTGTTTTGTATATACAAATATATAATATTTATTTTAACACATATCCAATAAGTCTATATTTTTTTTGCTTGGCAATTCAAATTCGCTGGTAAGCGGCAAAATACGAGCGAAATCATATTCCGGAAATATTTTCACTCATTTTTTTAGATAAATAAATTGAATCTAAAATGTTTTTTGTATATATTTGTTGTGGGCTAATGGCTATCTATACGATTCAGATCCTCTGAAGGGTTGCGAAAGTATCGGATATGAGTTCGGATACGGTGTACAGTACCGGGTGGAATTTATTAAATGTGAGCACGAGTATGGATAATCGGCGAATTTTGAATGATCGACGTATTACACGTGATGAAGTTCTATCTTCATTGGTCAATTTGCGTCAATTAACCTTTGAGGTTACCGATGCATGTAACCTGCAATGCAAGTATTGCGGGTACGGCGACTTATATTTCGGGTACGACAAACGCGAAACGAAATTTCTGGCATTCGAACAAGGCAGGATCCTTCTCGATTATCTCGTGTCTTTGTGGCGCACATGTCCAGCACATTCTGCCGCACCGCGAACTTATCTCAGTTTTTATGGCGGAGAACCGTTGATGAACATGGATTTCATCACGCGCATGGTCGATTATGTCGAAAAACTCGATGTGCATAGAAATTTCAATTTTTCGATGACGACCAACGCCATGTTGCTCGATCGCTATACGGACTATCTTGTCGAGAAGCGTTTTCACTTGTTGATCAGTCTCGATGGCGATAAATATGGACAAAGTTACAGGGTAACTCATGACGGGAAGAATTCGTTCGATCGGGTCTATAAAAACGTAAAGGACCTACAGGCGAAATATCCGGACTATTTTACCCGATATGTAGAATTCAATGCCGTGCTTCATAACCGCAACAGCGTTGCCCGAACACATGATTTCATCATGCGCGAATTCGGGAAGAAACCGACCATATCGGAACTGAACAATTCGGGGATTCGTCCTGATAAGGTGGAGGAGTTCCAGCAAACCTACCGGAACATGATCGAGAGTTTGCACGAATCGGAAAACTACGAAAAACTTGCTGAAGAGATGTTTGTGGCAGAACCTAATACACATGATTTGCTATTGTATTTGCACCAATACAGCGGGAACGTGTTCAGGGACTACAACAGCCTTTTCCTGGACGAATCCAAACTGCACTACACTCCAACGGGAACCTGTTCTCCATTCAGTAAGAAACTGTTCGTTACGGTCAATGGCAAAATTCTGCAATGCGAGCGCATAGATCATAAATTCGCTCTCGGACAGTTATCTGCAAATGGAGTTTCCCTCGACTTGGATGCTATCGTAGCACGATTCAATGGCTATCTGGAGAAACTGCAACGTCAGTGTTCGCTCTGTTACAGGAAAAGAAGTTGTATTCAGTGTATGTACTATATTGAGGATCTGGACGCGACACAACCAATCTGCCGCGGCTATATGAACCAAGAGACATTCGAACAGTATTCGTCGTATTGTTTGGCTCATCTCGCCCGTCATCCGCATTTGTACAAGAAGTTGATGGAAGATGTTTTGATAGACTAAATTGCGAATCCCATGAAACAGAAACTTACGCTTTCTCCCGATACATTTCTTTGGCGAAAAGGAACGGAAGGCTTGTTATACGAGTCGGCGCGAGAAACCATGTTCCATTTCAACGTAACGGATTCGATCAGAGAATTATGCCGAGTATTCGAGGATTATGATAATTTGTATTCCGCATCGTTCGATCCGGAAACTCTCGATAATGATGCACGGTCATTCATCAATGAAATCACAACCCGGGGATTCGGCCGGATTACATCTTCTGAAACTCCGATTATTTCTCTGCCGCCGATGCTCAATATTCAGCACGACATCAAACGGCTGAAGAAGGATCCGGAGCGTGAGATCGGAGAAAATGTTTTGGAATATCTGTCTTCTTTAACCATATACATCGGAGGTCTATGTTGTAACAAGTCTTATTTCAAACAGATTATTTATCCGATCTGTTCGGAGGAGCATCTGAGCAGTGAAACGATTGTTCGATTCTTGGACAAAGTATGGACTCCGTCGCTGCAGAGAATCAATTTGGTCGTTTCGGATGTTACCGATCGAGAGATCATCCAGATGGAGCAACGTTTGAAGGCATATAAAGAACAAATCGTATTCTATGTTCTCTATGCGGGTTTACATGATAAAACAACTGCGCCATATACGCTCGCTAAAGCCGGATATAGGGTACGTTTCATCTGCGAACAGCCAGACAATGTGCCGAAGGCATTCGACATGGAAAAGCCGATGGAAAAAGAACAGCGGTTGTCGCTCCCGTTCGGATACGATTTAATCGTCCGGAACGACCGCGAATACAGAGAATGGAGTGAACTGGTGGAAAAACTTGAAGTGAAAGACTTTGCAATGGTTCCGGTATATGACGATAACAAGGAATTTTTCGACTGCAACGTATTCCTTTCCGAAGCGGACATTAAACAAATCCGATTGTCCCGTCGCGAAATTTTCGCTCACCAGGCAGTCAATATCGAAGCATTCGGTAATTTGATAGTAATGCCTGACGGCCGGATTTATTCGGATGTAACGGCGCCGTCTCTCGGGACGATCGACGATTCGATATACGATCTAATCGTCCGTGAATTGCAAGAGAATTATGCATGGCGAAAAATTCGCGACTCCGAATCCTGCAAGAATTGCGTTTATCAGTGGTTATGTCCGTCGCCGTCGCCATATGAACGAGCCACCGGGAAAAAGACGGTTTGTACGTTCCGAGAAAACGGATGAGTTTCATGTTCGGGCTTGCCATCCGAATATGAAGAGCCACCCCGCGAGGAAGCAAAACCGAGTGCGACAGCCAATAAGTTTAACTAAAACACAGAAAGGCATCAAGAGACGAAACAATTCTCCGGATTTCGGAATAGGATTTGGCGAACGACGGATACGGACACTCCGTCGCAGGACAAAAATCCGATAAAAATCTGTTGTATAAAACTTAAAACTCGAGAACCATGAAATCGCTCAAGGTAAATCAGATCGAAAAGGCACGCCTTTCAAAAACGGAAATGGCTTACGTCACTGGAGGTGAAAGTTGTGGTTGTGCATGCCTGTATGCCGATTCGGGAGGGTCATCGACAGCGAGCAACAAGAATGCGAATGCAGCCAGCGGTTTGCATTCGCCCGGTATGCTTCACATCACAGGCTATATGAATGAAGATGGATCATGGACCCTGTGTGATAAGTGGGTACTTATAGCTAAGTAATCCATGGAATCTTAATAGATTGTATTTCAAACGCAAAATCAATTATATCTCATTATGCCCAAATGAATCCTTATCCCATCGGAGAGCATGATAAGGTTGATTGGTTTTGCGTTTTGATCCCGTATAAAATCATTCAGTTATGAGCAAGTTCCTATACCCCCTGCTGCTCCTGCAATTCGTCGTGGTTTCCTGTTCGTCGCACGGACAGACGCCGCCGGCTGCCGACAACACGAATTTGCGCATCGATCAGGACAGAATCATTACCCCCGTCGTAATCAACGCAACGGATACGCTCGAAATGCTGTTCGATACGGGATGCTTGGTCGGCTGCATGCTGCCGCAGTCGCTCGCCGAAAATTACGCCGACTCTCTGACCGTTACGCAGCCCGGAGCCGTCGTATCGCATATCGCGGTCAAGGATATATCGCTCGGCGGCCAATCGCTGAACGACAACAGGATTTACCATGTTCCCGACGAAGAGTTTGACGTTGTCGGGCCCGTCGACTTGCCATGTGTTATTGCTCCGGCGTATGCTACCGAAGAACGAATTTGGTGTTTCGATTTCGATAACCGCATGTTTTCCATTCGCGAGACGGACACCTTGCCCGAGAACGCCATTGTTTATCCATTGCTATTTGCGAAGTATAAGGACCGGAAGATCGCTCCGTTCGTCAATATTCCGATGACCTTGTCTTACGGCGACCGCTCTTTGTCGACGGATTATGTCTATCTGCTCGACACCGGCACGCCGTACGGATTCTGCATTACGGACCCTCCGGCAGAGCTGGAAGATTTCGTTTCGCGCATTCCCCATTGGAAAATCGAGGATCGTTTTAGCGCGGAGATTCCCGACCGGCAGCATTTGGATTTCGAAGTCGACATCGATATGCCGCCCTTTGTCCTGCCGGACGTGCGCTGTGATTTCGATACGGGATTGAGAAGCTTTGCAGAAGAATTCAAGAACTTTCTTCCCGGTATCGGCAAACCGATCGTAGGCACGCTCGGCATGCGCATACTCAAGCATTTCAATATGATCCTCGATTTCAGGAACGACCGGCTCATACTCACTCCGGCACAGCGTACCTATCCCTCCAAACCGGTGAACCGGACAGGGTTCTGGTGCGATTCGCAAGGGGTGGTAACGAGAATCCGCACGAACGATGCTGCCTACGGGCAAGGGCTTCGTCTCAAAGACACCGTTATGACCGTCGACGGCATCCGGTGGACCGACATCCCCGAGGAGAAGAGGGAAGATATATATTCTACGGAAGAGCGTACCGTCTGGGAAATCCGTTCAGCGGATGGAACCAAAAAGATAATCATCTGAAAACGGACTGCGGATAACCCGCCGGAGTTTCATGCGGCTTTGCCAGCCCGACAAAAAACTTCCCGCGGGGAAACAAAACCGAGTGCGACAGCTCATAAGTTCAACTAAAACACAAAAAGGCAGCAAGAGGTAATATAATTCTCCGGATTTCGGAGCAGGATTCGGAGAACAGCGGATCCGGATAACTCCGTCGCAAGGCAAAAATCCGATAAAAATCTGTTGTATAAAACCTAAAACACGAGAACCATGAAATCGCTTAAAGTGAATCAGATCGAGAAAAACAACCTTTCGGAAAAGGAAATGAGCAGCGTCAAAGGTGGAAATGTCTGCAATTGCGCCTGTTATTATCGAAATGTCGGCGGCTCCTCCATCGAGGCGAACGGACAGGCCAATTGGGCTGGAAATAAAAATTCGATTCATAAAACAGTCGACTCAGCCCTTATGATAGATGATGGCAATGGAGGTTGCCGTGATTTTTGGCGAACGAAATAATGAGACTTATCAATAACTATATAAGCTATAGTATATTGGAGAGTTTACATTGAAGCGGACGATTATCATGTTTCGGATACTCATTATTTTCATTCTGTTCCTCGCTTCGGCCTGCATCCGTCGGGACGAAGGAGCGCAGTCGCACGTTCCGGTATGCACCCTCGAACCCGCAGCTGCGAGATTCGAGTACGACATGATAGGACATCCGGTCATCGAAACGAAGTTGGATTCCGCTCATACGTGTAAGCTGATTTTCGATACGGGAAGTGCCGGAATGCTCGTCCTGGACAAGTGCTTTGCAGAAAAGAGCGGCCTGATCGACCGGTTCCGCCCTACGGAGACACTGAAGTCGGGATGGGATTTCAGGCGAGACATTCCCAGCATGACCGTGGAGCACCCCGTCTCGATATCGATCGGGAATAGTCGGGTCTGCTATTCCGAATGTCGGATCGTGGACGGGCGCTCTTTGAACATGCTTGCGGCCGACGGCATTTTCTCCATTCCGCTCGAAGAGACCCGCACGTGGGAGCTCGACTGCGAAAACAAATGCCTCGCCGTATACGATTGGCCCGTTTTCTCGTTGCCGGGTATCTCCTTGCAGCTGGATGTCGTCGGGAACCAGTTCGTTATCCGGGATTTCCCGTTTCGGTTTCATTGCCGGAACGAATACGTGCGGCCACGGGTCGATTTGGTATTGGATACCGGAAGCCCCGCATCCCTCGTCTATCTGTATGCCGAGCCCGACAGTACGATGCGTGCGGTCCTGAACGACGAGACCACACGCAAATACGTCTGTCCTTCCAAGAACGGAGTCTTACCGACTTGCTATCGGCTGAATGAATATGGATTATTGAACCGCAAATTATGGATCGAGCACCGCGAACTGTTGCGTCCGTGGCGTATTTCGGGAGAGCGCGAGATGGTTGTGGCAGGCATGGACTTTTCGAAGTCGTTCAATCTGCGGTTCCATCCGGCCCGACACCGTATCGAACTGTTCCCCATCGCATACGTCTCCCTGCAGGAGGATCAGAGCCGGCAGGAAGGGATGGCCGGATTCTGTTTCCGGGCTTTCCAAAGCAGGGAGGGGCACGCCGTAGTCGATTTCGTGAAGGAAGGATCGTATTGGCAGGATTTCGGTGTGGAAGAAGGGGATGTGATTCTCGATGTGGACGGTCGGCGGTTGTTCGACCTTCCCCGCTCTTATTTCGACGAAACAGAATCCGAGCATTCGTTTACGATCGTTCGGGACCGGGATACGCTGTTCATCCGTTCCGGAACACCTCCGACCAGCGGAACCCCATGACTTCCATTCGTATCATTCGGACTTGCCATCCGAATATGAAGAGCCACCCCGCGAGGAAGCAAAACCGAGTGCGACAGCTCATATGTTCAACTAAAACACAGAAAGGCAGTGCAGAGATAGAGTTATTTTCCGGATTGACGGAATGTTACCCGGAAAACGGCAGATTGAATCGTTCTGACGAAAAACAAAAGTTTCAGTTGTGATGTATAACCTGTAAAAAACGAAGATTATGAAATCGCTCAAGGTAAATCAGATTGAAAAAAACAATCTTTCGGAAAAGGAGATGCAACACATAGCCGGGGGCAAACCAGCAGGAATGTGTGGTTGCGGCTGTATGTATGAGGGCCATGGCGGGTCTTCATCCATGGACAACGGACTGGCAAATGCCGATACCGGAATTTGGACCGGGGATAAATTCACATGCATCCAGTCCGTAATCGTCGTAGCTAAAAGGAAGGACAATTTAACTACCGAATAGCTTCCATCCTTACCTGCGGCTCGGAATGGGCCGCAGGTAAATAAAAACTTTTGCTTATGAGAACTTTCTTGATCTTGCTGTCTGCACTCTCGATTTCGTGGTTGACGGCTTCGGCGCAGCATTATTCTCCGGAGGTCAGAGACCCGGGCGCAAAATATCCGATCGACACCTGCCGTCTCTGCGTAACCTACGACTTCGCCTATGTGGAAGATACGTTGGATATGAAGATCCTGCACGACCGCACGCTGCTCGAAATAGGACCGAGCACGAGTCGCTATTACAGTCAGTACACCGATCGGATCGACTCAATGGCCTATCTTTATTATGTGGATATTCCGCCGACGGATATCGCCCGTCTGGAGAGTGGCATCCCATTGTGGGACTGGATGCAACCCGATGAACAGGCGTGGTATTGCGATGTATATACTTTCCCGAAGGAGAAGAAACGGATGGTCTCCACCCGCTTCCTAAAGGAAGAATACCGATACGACGAGCCGGTCGAAGCGCTGGACTGGCGGATCACGGAACAGACGGATACGGTTGCGGGGTATCTCTGCCGCAAGGCGGTCGCGACCTTCCGCGGCAGAACATGGGAGGCATGGTTCGCGCCGGAGATTCCTCAGGCGCACGGACCGTGGAAGCTGGGCGGTCTGCCCGGGCTGATTCTGAAAGCTGCCGACACGGAGGGGCTCTTCCGCTGGACGGCGATCGGACTGGAACAACCCGTCGGACGGATGATTCACGACTATGCGGACAAGGCGCTGAACGGTACGAACCGTCATGAGCTCATCATTCCGTCGCACAAGAAAGTCAAGTGTTCGCGTAAGGACGTCGACCGCCTGTGGCGCAGGCAGTGGCTGGCCCCGTTGACGATGATGTTTCTGGACGGAGAGGAGCATATCATCTACGACATGAGTACGCAAAAGACGGTCGAGATCGACATCAACTACATCCCCGAGGGCTATTATCCGAAACTGGAACTGGACATATGAATTTTTCCGATTCGGACTTGCCATCCGAATACGAAAAAGCCTTCCCGCGAGGAAGCAAAACCGAGTGCGACAGCTCATAAGTTCAACTAAAACGCAGAAAGGCACTGCAAAGATAATAATCTTTCAGAATCATTCTTACGATTCAGAGAGCGGCAGTTCAAGGAATACTGTCGAAAAGCAAAAGTCCTAATCCAAATAGTATTAAAATCGACCAAAAACTACAATTATGAAATCGATGAAAGATTTTGCTGCACAGCAGCTCTCGAAAAAGCAGATGAACGATGTAAAAGGCGGCGCCTTCTGCCGAGCTTACAGCAAAGCGAGCGGACAAGAAATCGCTCATGGTAATTTTCCTGGCCAGACAACTGCCGGTGCGACCGTAAAAATGGAGATCGAACTCAATCGGGCCGGCTGGCAACAGGGAAGCTATACGGTAAGCTGCGCATAGTTCATAAAAAAGAGACAGGGGATATCCCCTGTCTCTTACCTGCCTCCATCACCTTTAGAAACTGCCATTATGAAACATCCACTTGTTTATCTGCTTTTTTTGTTTTCGACAATCAACGTCTGCGGGCAGCATCCGTCTTCCGTCCGCATATCGGGTTCGGTCGCCGACAGTCTCGATGCCGAGGGCCGCACAGCTTATCTGTTCACCTATTTCGACAATCAGGCGGCCTTCATCGATTCCTGCCGGATTTGCGGCGGGCGTTTCGTGTTGGAGGGGCGGATTCCGTTCGACGAAGTGGCGGCCGAGGTTCTCATCGAACGCGTACCGCTCTCTTCCGGCTCGATCGTCGTCCGAAGCGGCGACCGGATAGACTTCGCATTCGCGCCGCTGGGGCGGATGGGCCGTCCGGAGGTATCGGGGTCCGAATCCCAAGAGGAGCTGTGCAGCGTCCTCGGGGCTCCGGTCGTAACACTGCGCAAACGGTTGCAAGCCGAATCTCTGAATTTGTCGCCCGACGACGACCGCCGTGCAGCACTCGCAACACGTATCGACTCCTGCTTCCGCGCCGAAGGGCTGTTGTGGCGGGAGCTGCTGCGGACCACCCGAAGCGGGTTCAATGCGGTATATGCCTGCCTCAATCTTTTGCCGGATCTGTCGGAGAGCGAACAGACCGAGACATACGCATATATCCGTGCAAAATTCCCCGACAATGCGAATCTTTCGATGCTTACGGGAACGACTCCTTCCGGTGAACCCATACCCGCGATGACGCCCGAGAGCCGCGAGGCATTCAACCGTTATGCCTGCATCGTAGGCGATCCGCTCCCTTACCCGGACCCGGTCGAAGAAGAAGCCGGATTCGAACTCACGATAGCCCCTCCGGGTTCCGCGATTTCGGACGCGGACAACCCCACGGATGCAGACGAAGACAAACCGGCGATCCCGTATCGCTGCGGGGATACCGTCGTCAGCTTCAGTCTGCCCGACAGAGAGGGCAAGGAAACGTCGTGGCGCAGCCTGCAAACGCCTTACGTGCTGATCGATTTCTGGGCCTCGTGGTGCCTTCCGTGCCGCGAGGAGATGCCGGGGCTGCTGGCTGCGGCCCGCGATTACGAAAGAACGCTTGCGGTATACGCCGTATCCATCGACGAGAACCTGAACCGCTGGAAGCAGGCCGTAGAGGCTGACGGGAGCGGCACGGCGCTGACCCATGTAATCCTGCGCAAGGACGATCCGGACTACGACCGTCTGTTCCGAATGTTCGGTATCGAGACCATCCCGCACAACTTCCTGCTGGATGCCGACGGGAAGATCGTCGCCGTCGATCTGCGCGGCGATGCGCTGCGCTCGAAGCTCGAAGAGCTGCAACGGGAATAACGTTTCGGGAAACGCTGCCGAGGTAAAAACTCGCACCGAAACAATATTCCAAGAACCAATATAATGTTGAATCCGGTTTTGCCGGCCTGATTCGACGAAAAAGCCCTCCCCTGGTGGGAACAAAACCGATTGCGACAGCTCATAAGTTCAACTAAAACGCAGAAAGGCATAAGAAAATGGAATTCTTTTCCGGATCATCGGGATATGAATCGGGAAACGGCAGTTCAGGACGCCTGTCGAGATGCAAAAGTCCGGACCGAAACAGAATTCAAAATCGACAAAAACTACGACTATGAAAACGAACATGAAAAATTTTGCAGCACAGCAACTGACGAAAAAACAGATGAACGAAGCCAAGGGCGGATGGCGCTGTCTTGTTGTCACCAAATGGGGCGAAGGCGATAGCCCGAACGAAGGCTATTGGATCGATGTACCTGGTAATAACGCCAACGAGGCTGCAAACAATATCAAACGCCCGGCAGATGCGATTGGCATTGTTTGCTAAATAGAACTCGGGGAGTTGTTCGTCGAATTTTTTGACGAACAACTCTTCCTGACAAGCCCGATGACAATTTCAAGCAAGTTCGATGACAAAATTCACTTATATAATTACCTTGTTGTCATGCCTTTCGGCTTCGGCTCAGCGTATCGTTCCGCTCTCCGAAATGAAACGCACCATGCCGGTCTATTCAGGTACTTATATCCCGAATTTCGAGAGTTTTTATTCTACTGCCGAGCGGGAGGAGATCGATGATATCGCCCTGCGTGTCATCTACGACCTCACCGTTCGGATCGATACGCTGGTGCGCCATGACAGAATCGTTGCCGAAACGGGGAGCCGCTACACAAGTTTCTACAGTCTGTACCTTCGGGAACTATCAAAGAACCATACCGACCGGAACCGAAGAACTTC
Source organism: Clostridiales bacterium (assembly GCA_003343885.1). Taxonomy (GTDB): domain Bacteria; phylum Bacillota; class Clostridia; order Oscillospirales; family CAG-382; genus UMGS882. Next base: position 114,409 of record QAKH01000079.1, read on the forward strand.
TTATGAGTGGATGGACTCGTGCAGCGTACAATATTCCGCGGCACTTTACGTCGATCTCCGCCGCCGGATACTCGAAGAATGCGTGTTGTTGCCCAACATCGATAATCTGTTCCATACCTATGATGAACCGCTGCCGGCAATCGAATGGGAACTTGACGACGCTGTTTGCGGGATTCTGGGATACCGCTGCATGAAGGCTCGGTGTTCATTCCGGGGGCGGGAATGGAGTGTTTGGTATGCCCCGGATCTTCCTGTAATTGCCGGATTCTGGAAATTCCACGGTTTGCCGGGGATGGTTTTGGCCGCCAAAGACGCTTCCGGAGAGTACAGCTTCAGGGCTATCGGCATCGAGAAGCCCGCAGAACCGATGCTTCGTTACAAGGTGCCCTCCCGCAAGATGTCGCGCGAGCGGGTGCAAAAGGCCGCTCGCACTGTCTACAACAATCCGATCGACTCGTTCTTTGCCGAGACGGGACAAAACTATTTCGTGACGCTTCAGGATGGCCAACCTCGGCTCATTACCCATGATCAATGCAGTCCGATTCCCTATAATCCGCTTGAGCTGGAGTAAAAATATACTTGTTAAGCATTTGCCCCCCCCAAAAAAATCCACCTTTGCCATGCGTACACTCCCGATACTTTTTGTTGCCTTGCTGCTCCTCGGAACCGCCGAAAATCTCCGGGCTCAGGAGCGAATAATCATCAGCGGTACACTCCGCGATGCGGCGACGTCGCGTCCGGTGGAGAGTGCGAACGTGCTGTTGCAGGACACGGCCCGGCGTGCCGTGTACAATTATGCCATCACGGGCGACGACGGCGTCTACCGGCTCGAATATCGGGGCGATGCCGACTCGCTGGCGGTGGCGGTTACGGGATTCAACATCCATGAAGAGGTGCGTTTCGTCGCGGCACGGACGCAGCGGGTGGATTTCGCAGTCAGGGAAAACCCGACCGAAATTCGCGAAGTGATAGTCAGGGCTCCGGCCGTTACGCGCCGTCGGGATACGCTGACCTACACGGTGGCCAAATATGCCGACGTGACGGACCGCTCGATCGGGGACGTGCTGCGGAAGATGCCGGGCATCGAGGTGGCGAAGTCGGGCGAGGTCAAATACAACGGCAAGGCGATCAACAAATTCTACATCGAGGGTCTGGACATGCTCGAAGGGCGCTACGGCATCGCGACGAACAACGTGCGGGCACAGGACATCGCCTCGGTCGAGGTCTACGAGAACCACCAGCCGATCAAGGCGCTCAAGGACCTCGTCGCCTCGAACCAAGCGGCCCTGAATCTCAAGCTCAAGAAAGAGGCCAGGGGGACGTGGAACTCCACGCTCCAACTGGGCGCGGGCTACAAGCCGTGGATGTGGAACGCCGAGGCGACGGCGATGTACTTCGGCCGCAATTTCCAGACGATTGACACCTACAAGACCAACAACACGGGCGACGACGTCTCGCGCGAATTGACGAGTTTCTACGACGGTCTGGACGCCACCTCGTCGCTCTTGGGCATACACCGTCCGACCGAGCCTTCGCTCGACAAGGAACGGTACCTCGACAACGAGATCCATACCGTCTCGACGAACGCCATCGTCAAATTGCGCAAGGATCTCGAACTGACGGCCAACGCCCATTACATCCACGATTTCCAGACCTCGGAGGGCGGGTCCATAACAACCTACTACCTGCCCGATGCCGTACCGCTCGTGATCGAGGAACAGACCTTTGCCGACCGCCGCACCGACCGCACGGAGGTGAACCTGCAGCTGCGCTCGAACACCGAGCGACACTACCTTCAGGAGAAGCTGACCTTCGGCGGTCAGTGGGACACCGACTACGGGCGGGTAGTGAACGACGGCGAGCGGGTCGACCAGCGCTTCCGGCTTCCGAAGATCACGCTGCGGAACCTCTTCACCGGCGTGCGGCGCTGGAGCCGCTGGGCGGTGAACTTCCGCTCGGAGACCGACTACACGACGCAACCGACGTCGCTGCGCATCCGCCCGATGCTCTACCCGGAAGTCTTCGACGCCCCGGCGGATTATCCCGATGCGCTCCAGACGCTCGACAGCCGGCGCTTCCGCACCCGTAACTCGGCCTTTACCTCCTATATCGTGGGGCGGTGGAATTTCACGCTCAATGCGGCGCTCAACGCGCAGGCGGAGCGTATGGAATCGGCACTCTCGGCCATGAACGCCGCGGGCGCAACCCTCCCGGCGCCCGACACCCTGCGCAACGACATCTACTGGCGGCGTCTGGACTTCGTCGCGGGGCCGAGCGTCGGCTACCATATCGGCGACCGCTTCTCGGCGACCCTCTATGTGCCGCTGGACTTCATGTCGCTGCGTACCGAAGACCGCAATCTCGGCCGGACCGTTACGGACAACCGCCTGCTCATCACCCCATCGCTGTCGCTGCAGTCGAACCTCACCTACAACCTCAAGTTCTCGGCCCGGGCATCGTACAACGAGCTGATCGGCGGACTGTACGACACTTACAGCGGCTACATCCTCTCCGACTACCGGATGATCGCCAGCAAGGAGGGCGACATCAGCCGCACGCGCATGCAGAACTATACGGCGTCGCTCACCTACGGCAATGCCATCCGCGCACTGTTCGGTTCGATCGACGCATCCTACTATCGCTCCGAGCGCAACCTTATCTACGGCACGACATACGAAGGGTCGTTGAGCCGCATCGAGGCCATTGCGATGGACAACAGCTCGGACGGCTTCAGCGTCAGCGGCAAGATCAGCAAGCGTTTCGACGGCATCTCGACGACGGCGAACCTCTCGGGAGGGTTCTCGCGCTCGTGGAGCGAGGTGCTGCGGCAGGGGGTGCTGATGCCGACCCGCTACGACATGGCCTCGGCCGGGCTGGGCTTCAATACGCAGTTCACGAATGCCGTGCGGATGGATTATACGGCGGAATACCGACGCAGCATGAGCCGGATCGACGGTGCGGCGCTCGATCCGATCGACGTGCTGCGGCAGGATGTCGCGGTGAACTTCATCATCCGCAAGCGTTGGATCTGCCGCCTCGGAGGCGAACACTATTACAATGCCGCAATCGGCGGGACGGACCGGCACATGTTTTTCCTCGACGCCTCGCTCACATGGAAAACCGAGCGCATGGAGTACGGCATCGAAGCCCGGAACCTGCTGGACTGCGGTGCGTTCCGCTCTGCTTTCCAGTCCGATATTACGGATTACGTATATTCCTACCGTCTGCGACCTGCATCGGTGATGTTCACGATCAAGTTCAGTTTGAGATAAGCGATATAAAATGAATATGAATCGTACCATACCGTCTTTGCTGCATCTTTTTCTGCGAAAGCTGTGCATGCGCATCGACCTGCTTCGGATTCGGGAGGCGTATGCCGACCATCCTCTGCCGCGCAGCATCCGGTCGCTCAGCGACACGCTGGATGAGTTGCATGTACCCAACATGGTATGCCGACTGGAGTTCGGGCAGCTCTTCGAGATCGAGGGTCCGTTTGTCGTCAAGGCAGGAGAGGAGGAATATCCTTTCTTTCTGGTAGAATCGCTCGACCGCGAGCGGCAGGTGATCGGTCTGCGCACGGTTGCGGGCCGGCGTCTCGAAGTTCCGTTCGATAGCTTCCGCGCACTATGGGACGGCACGGTGCTCTTGGCTGAAAGAGGCGAAGAGACGAAAGAGACCTCCGTACCGGTATATTGGATCAGGCAGGGGTTGGCGTTTCTCGACCGGTCATGGGGCTATTGGCTCGTCGGGCTGTGTGCCGTGCTGCCGTCGGTCATCGCGCTGCGTTCGCCCGACCTTGCGGATTCCCGTTTCTTAGTAAAAACGGCGGGCGTCGTCGTTTCGCTCGTGGCCATCGTCAAAGCCTCGTTCGACCCGCATCTTGTGCAGCGGTTCTGCCGTCTCGGGAAACATTCGGATTGCAATGCGGTTTTCCGTTCGGCCGGGGCGAAGCTCTTCGGATGGATCTCGCTCGGCGAATTGTCGTTGACTTATTTTGTCGCATCGCTCGTATGGGGCGTATTCGTAGCGACGAATCCCGCGTCTGTATTCCTCGGGCTCGACATATTGGCATTGCCGTTCGTCGGCTATTCGCTGATTTGGCAAATCCGCCGGAGACAGTGGTGTACGCTGTGTCTTGCGATCGATGCCATCCTACTGACCGATTTCGGGGCGGAATTGCTTCTTCAGAATACTGCGACAGCAGCCAGTCGGCCGTTCCTGCTTTTCGACTGGCTGACTTTCGGTGTGTGTTTCGCTATCGCAATGCTGGCTATACGGCGCATCGTCGTGACGGTAGAAGTCGCGGCGAAATATCCCCGCGAAAAGTATGCACGAGAGCGTTTGTTGTGCGACCCGGACCTCTTTTGGCAGTTGCTCGCCCGTCAGAACGAGGAGCCGGTTCACAGCGATGCCGCGTCTCCGACAAGCAATTTCGTCGAGGCCGAACATACCATAACGGTCGTAATGAATCCTTCTTGCCCGAAATGCGCCCGGGTCCACCGGGCATTCCGTGGATTGGAAGATTATCGTATCGACTTGATATTTATCGTGAACGAAGGAGACAAGAGTTCCTTCGATGCGGCAGTGCGGATGATTTCATCGGGGATTGTGAACGAATGGCCCCGAACCGACCGGATCATCGGCGAATGGTTCGACCGGAGAGTATTGCCGGATTGGCTCGGAATACATCCGTTAGCGGAGGCGGATTTACGGGAGCAGATGGAATACTGCCGCAAGATCGGCATTACGGGAACTCCGACGGTACTTATAGACAACCGACGTTTGCCGGACGTGTATGACGTCGAAGATTTGAAAATATTATTATGACAGAGGTCTTATCATGTCCCGAAGTCCTGCCCGCTCCGGGATATGAAAAACCTTCCCGCGAAAAAGAAAAACCGAGTGTGACAGCTCATAAGTTCAACTAAAATGCAGAAAGGCACCGCAAAAGTAACATTATTTTCCGGATTAACGGAATGTTATCCGGGAAACGACGGTTATAGGACATCCGTCGAAACGAAAAAGTCTGGAAACTTTTTGTTTCATACTCAAAAACTACAATTATGAGAACCATGAAAAATTTTGCTGCACAGCAGCTCTCGATGCAGCAGATGATGCAAATCCTCGGAGGAAAGTATCAAGTCAGTGTTTATGCAGCAGATGGACGTTTCCTCAATCGTATTACCGTTGACGGTGTGAGCAGTTCCCGCGAAGCTGCAGAATTGGTGCTTTCTCTCTATGGGCCGGGACATTATGCGATTGCCGGTCGTATAGTAGAATAGTTCGTATCAAGGTTTAAGGCAACTTTTCATTGGTTGCCTTAAACCGATTTGCTCTTGTTCAATATCTATTCCAATGAAACAGTTTATCTTAATCGTATTCTTAATCCATGCGGGACTCTCATCTGCCCAAGACCGGTTTTTCTATCTCGGGCAGCCGTATATCTACAAGGATTCAGTGTTGCTCGATCAAAGTCGGTTGAATCTGATCTATCGGCACGAATTCCGTGTCGACACATCCGCTTCGCCGATGTGGAGTAATGTGAAGATGCAGGTCGGACGGAAGGTCGTCAAGCAGACCGACCTGCATGTCTATTTTACGAATCTATGGCGTAAAATCTCGGAGGAGACTCCCGGCATCGTGCCGGATCGAGAGCAGGCGGAGTTGATATCGAACGGGAATTGCAATCATCCATATTTTGCAGAAATGACGATGTTCCCATCCGAGAACGCACTACGGATTACGTGCTGCAATTACCTTCTGGGAAGCCACTCCGGTCCGTTTGTCTATGACGAATCCATCCCGGAGATGGAATGGCAACTGCTCGACGGTGCAGACAGCGTGGCCGGTTATGCGTGCAAAATCGCCCAGACCCACTTTCGGGGAAGGGTTTGGAAAGCGTGGTATACGCTACAAATTCCTATCCCTACAGGTCCGTGGAAACTACACGGATTGCCGGGAATCATTCTACGCGCTGTCGATCAAACAGGAACCTACTCTTTTGAGTGTATCGGAATCGAAACTGACCCGCAGTCGATATACGAGTATGTCCCGATGAGGTCGACGGCCGTAACGCGCACTCAATATCTGCGCTACGAGCGCAGGTATCATGAAGACCCGCAAAGCGTGCGGGGCGATGCTGCCGATATTTTCAAACTGGGACAAGACGGTGTAACGAATATCGATACCGATTGGCAAATCCCGTATTATCCGATAGAATTTGAATAAAAGATAAATTTATACCATTTCCCCACTACACCCAACTCGGTGTCATGGATTGCTGCCTGACGTCGCTGCGGATCGTCGCGCAGTTCTACGGCCGGCACTAAGAGATTTCTGAACGCGTGAGAAGATAGACGATCTGAGCCTTCGGGTTGGTTATAACTTCAGCTATCTAAGCCGATACTGTTTAGGGGTTCAGTTATTCTGAGCCCTTTATCTTGAGAATAGGTAGACAAATGCACTTCCTTGGAAAAGGTATTTTGATTCACCTCTACATCATTTCTGTTGTATGTATTTTTTGTATATCAATATAATTATTTAATTTTAATTCAAAACACATTTAGGTTTGCCAATAAATTCATTAAGGCAATAAATATATATTTATCAGGTGATTACATTGTGCAAATCGCAAGATGTGTAATTTTTATAGGCAAATATAGTATATCTAAAATTATTTTTGTATATTCGTTCTCAGATACTATTTATAGTTAATGATGAGCCATAATATTCACGTACCCCATTGTTGAGCATTGCTTATCCGTTACCCGATTCGGAGGTTAAGATCATCGGGTTCGGGGCATATCACGGTTCGGCGAAAACCGAGACTGCCGAACTTATTGTCCTCGAACGGTTGATCGAAGCAAAGCGGCTCGGCTGCCACTATAGATGTTTGGGACAATCCTCTTAGATGTAATATGCTAATTACAGATACACTGAAGTTGATTGAATCTGATGTACATAAGATAATACGACACTAAACTATCGAAAATGTTTTTATGAGGTTCCCTCACTATACCCAACTCGATGCAATGGATTGCGGCCCGACGTCGCTGCGGATCGTCGCGCAGTTCTACGGCCGGCATTACTCGCTGCAAAATCTGCGCGAGCGGTGCCACATCACGCGCGAAGGCGTCTCTCTGCTGGGGATCAGCGATGCTGCGGAGTCGATCGGTTTCCGTACTACGGGCGTCAAGATCACGTGGCATCAACTGCGCGACGAAGCCAACCTGCCGTGCATCGTCCACTGGAACCAGCAGCATTTCGTGGTGGTCTACAGAATCGCCCGCAAACGCGGTAAATGGTGGGTATATGTCTCCGATCCGGCATCGGGACTGCTCAAATACACCGAGGAGCAGTTTCTGAAGGCATGGATACAAAGTCGGGAACTGCCGAACCGCACGGAATCGGCCGCTCGCCCGCAGCAGGAAGTCCCTTCGCTCGCTTCCGCCGATTTCCTTGCCGGCCCGGCCAACGGCAAAGGCATCGCCCTGTTGCTGGAGCCTACGCCCCAATTCTACAAGGAAAAGGGCGACGAGGACAAGCGGCTGAAACTGGGTTATCTGCTGCAATATCTGCGGCCCTATAAAAACTACCTTGCACAGCTCGCGCTGGCGATGCTCACAGCCAGCATACTGAGCCTTATCCTGCCGTTCCTCACACAGTCGGTCGTCGACAAGGGCATCGGTACGGGCAATCTCTCGTTCGTGGTGATGATGCTCATCGCCCAAGTGGTGCTGGTGTTGGGCCAGTTGGCCAATAACCTCATCCGCTCGTGGCTGATGCTACACATGACCACCCGGATCAGCATTTCGCTCATCTCGGACTTTTTGGCCAAGCTCATGCGTCTTCCGATCGCCTTCTTCGATTCGAAGATGGTGGGCGACATCATGCAGCGCATCGGCGACTACGACCGCATTCAGTCGTTCCTCACGGGCTCGTTGCTGAGCATGGCGATGGCCGTCGTGTCGTTCGTCATCTACGGAGCCGTGATGGGCGGCTACGACCCGACGATTCTCGGCATCTTCCTGTTGGGCAGTGCACTCTACATCGGCTGGATCCTGCTCTTCATGAAGCGTCGCCGCAAGCTCGACTACATGCGCTTCCAAGAGGCGGCAGCCAACCAGAGCAACATCGTGCAGCTCATCAATGGTATGCAGGACATCAAACTCAACGACTGCGAAAAACAGAAACGCTGGGAATGGGAGCGCATTCAGGCGCGGCTGTTCCAAGTCTCCATCAAAGGGCTCGTTCTGGGGCAGACGCAGGAGGTGGGCGGCACGTTCATCGACCAGACCAAGAACGTCGTCATCTCGTTCCTCGCAGCCTCGGCCGTCATCGAGGGCGATATGACCCTCGGCATGATGGTCGCCCTGCAATACATCATCGGTCAGCTCAACGCACCGCTGTCGCAGTTCATCCAATTCGTGCAGGCGACGCAGGATGCGAAGATCTCGCTCGAACGCCTTTCGGAAATTCAGGAGAAAGACGACGAGGAGCCGGCCGACGAAGAACGCATCCGCATGATTCCCGACAATGCCGACATCGAATTCCGGGGCGTAACGTTCCAATACGACGGCCCGCACTCGGCCAAAGCGCTCGACGACGTGTCGGTAACGATCCCGGCGGACAAGGTTACGGCCATTGTCGGGGCGAGCGGCTCGGGGAAGACCACGATGCTCAAGCTGATGCTGGGCTTCTACACGCCGACCTCGGGCGAAGTGCTGCTCCATGACCGCCGCATCGCGCAGTACAGCCCGTCGTGCTGGCGCCGGGCATGCGGTACGGTCATGCAGGAGGGATACATCTTTTCGGATACCATAGCCGGTAATATCGGCGTCTCGGACGAACGGCCCGACATGGAGCGGGTGCGCCGCGCCACGCGCATCGCCAACATCGACACCTTCATCGACGAACTGCCCTTGGGCTACAACACGAAGATCGGTGCCGACGGACACGGACTGAGCGTCGGGCAGAAACAGAGGCTTCTGATCGCGCGGGCCGCCTACAAGGATGCGAAGTACCTCTTCTTCGACGAGGCGACCAACTCTTTGGACGCGAACAACGAACGCACGATCATGGAGCGCCTCGACCGGCTCTTCGAGAACAAGACGGTCGTGGTGGTGGCGCACCGCCTCTCGACGGTCCGCAATGCCGACAAAATCGTCGTATTGGACCACGGACGCATCGTCGAACAGGGTACGCACGACGAGCTGACGGCCAAACGGGGATATTATTACGAACTGGTGAGAAATCAGTTGGAATTGGGAAATTGAATTTGATCGGAAAATGTTTCAGACCATGAGAATCAAAGTATTGTTTATCTTCATTTCCCTGCTTGTTGTTTGCCCGACACATGGACAGGATAGCTATGTCTCGCCCAAAATAGAGGAGTATATCGATTTTATCGACGACTGCCATACCTCACCCGTAGATTATGTAATGGGGCTGTTCGACAGATACGACGTCGTTATTCTGGGTGAACGGGATCACCGGGACACGACGCAATACGACCTGATCGAGCAGATTATGTCCGACCCCCGGTTTATCGATCAGGTCGGGCTTATAATGACAGAGGTCGGGGTTTACAACATGGCCGGAACGGTCGATTGCATCGTCAACGCCAGTTATGCGTCGGATCGGGAGTTCGAGACCGCGCTATGGGATGCCTATCAAAATCTGGATTACACGCCTTTGTGGGAGAATACCAATTTCCATCAGTACCTCTGTTCCGTTTATCGGATCAACAAGCGTCTCCCGACGGAAAAAAAGCTGCATATCTCATGTACCGACGTTCCGTTTTCATGGCATCAGACGGAAGGGCTGACGCACGAACAATTTCAGGATTTCCTGCACATATGGGATTACAAAGACATCGTTATGGGCAACAACGCCTTGACGGAGTTGTATAAATTGTTCGACGGCCCCGATCCACGTAAAAAAGCATTGATCATTTTCAACTCGCCGCACTCCTTTTTAACCGGTCCGAACAGCCGACCGGCCCCCTACGCCGGGCAGATCATCGCGGAGCGATTTCCGGGCCGGGTCGCCAACGTGGCGATTAACTGGGCAAAAAGGCGGAATGGGTATCGGGGCCTGACGCAAAACGGGAAATGGGATGCTGCATTTGCTGCGTGCGGAAACAAAAGCATTGGATTCGATCTGGCGGGCACGCCTTTCGGGGAGGATCGGTTCGACTTACGTCCCGGCTACTTCAAAAAACGACTCGAATACAAAGAGGTTTATACCGGATTTATTTTTTATAAACCGGTCGGAGAATGGGTTTTCGGGATTGGGATTCCGAACATGGCCGATGCAGGCTTTGTGGATGAACTGGCCCGCCGCGACAGCGAAATCTGGAGTGGGGAGACGATGAGCAGCCCCGAAGAACGGGCCGAGATTTATGATTATTACGCCAGAACCCGAAGTTTCCGAATTCCGGATTTGTCGGGGCAAACCTCATTTATAGAAAAAATCGACAGGCAGATCAGCCGGTACTATAAATCCGGAGTCCGAAAAGGGGAAACAGAGTAGGAAAAACCGCCCCTGCGTGTTTACGAAAAATATATTTGGAATAATATATTTCAATATACGATGCCAAAACTCAAATAATATGCCGCAAAGAACGAATTTGTACAGCGACGAGGCCCAAGCGATTCTGGGTCGGGCACCGTCGTGGGTGGTGCGCTGGGGAATCACGGTCGTGTTTTTGATTTTTGCAGGAATCGTCATCGGCTGCTATTTTATCAAGTACCCCGATACGATCGAGGCTCCGGCGGTCATCACGACCGTCAATCCTCCCTCCGATCTGGTGGCGCGTTACGACGGGCTGATCGACACGCTCTGCGTAAAGGACAAAGAGCTCGTCGAACGGGGAGAGCTCATCGCCGTGCTGCACAATGCCGCGGAGCGACGGGACGTGGAGCGCCTCTCGGAGCATCTTCTCGCCGCCGATACGCTCGCGCCCGCCGCCCTCGCAGCCAGTCCGTGGCTCGACGGAGAATATGCGCTCGGGGAGCTGCAATCCGCCTTCGCCGAGTTTCAAAGCCGCTGCCGCGACTACCGCCACTACCTTGCGACGGACAATATCGCCCGCAAAAAAGAGCTTCTGCGCGAACAGATCGCCAAGAACCGTGAGTATTACGCCAAACTCGAACGGCAGCGTTCGCTGCTGCTGCAGGATCTCGATTACGGCCGCCGCACGCTGGAGCGGGATTCGCTGCTTCTGGCCGAAGCCGTGATCTCCGCCGCCGACTACGAAACCACGGCCCAGAACTACCTCTCGAAGCAGAACACGAAGGCGGGGTTCGACGCCACGCTCACCTCGACCGAGCTGCAAATCATCCAGTCGGAGCAACAGCTCGTGGAACTGACGCTCCAACAGGAAAACGAAACGGCGGAATACGAGCGGACGCTGGAGCAGAGCCGCCAGCAGCTCGCGGCCCAGATCGCCCAATGGCGGCAGCAGTATGTGCTGGAGGCTCCGGTCGCCGGACGCGTAACGCTCGTGAACTATTGGAGCGAGAACCAGCATGTCGCCGTCGGCGACAAACTGGCGAGCATCGTTCCGGACGGTGCGACGGAGGTCATCGGTCGCCTGCAGGTTCCCTCGGCGGGCTTCGGCAAAGTGAAGGTCGGCCAAGGGGTGAACGTGAAGCTCAACGGCTATCCCTACATGGAGTTCGGCGTGCTGCGGGGACGGATACGTTCGCTGTCGGCCGTACCGGAACAGATACAGACCCAAAGCGGTACGACCATCGCCTATACCGCCGAGGTCGTCTTCCCCGACGGAATGACCACATCGTACAAGCGCGAGCTGCCGATGATTCAGCGGATGGACGGCACGGCGGAGATCGTAACCGAAGACATGCGGCTGATCGAACGCTTCATCCAGCCCGTTGTGTCGCTTTTCAAAAACCGATGAGCCGTATGAGACGAACGTACATCGTACCGCTCGGACTGCTGCTGCTCTTCGGCACCTCCGGCTTCGCACAGGAGCGCCGCTGGACGCTGGAAGAGTGCATTGCGCATGCCTACGAGCACAACATCGAAATCAAAACAGAGGAACTCACGGCCGCGGAAAAACGCATTGCATTGTCCGAATCGAAATGGAACTATGCTCCCGATCTCTCCGCCTCGACCGGCGTATCGTTCTCGACAGGACGCGTTCTCGACGAGACGACCTATGAGTTCGTGGAGAACGAGACCGTGGCGGGCAACAACGCCTCGCTCGGGGCGAATATCCAGATCTTCGGAGGGCTGAAGAACTACTACAACCTCAAACGCGCGCAGCTCGACCTGCGCTCGTCGCTGCTCGCCGTGGAGAAGATGCGCAACGACGTGCGGATGAACGTTACGGCCTATTATCTGGAGATACTGTGTGCCGAGGAGACGATCCGCGACGCCGAACAGGTCGTGGCGGAACTGAGGATACAAGAAGAGAAGACGGCCAAGAAGGTCGAGGCCCGCAAGGTTACGACGGCCGACCTGCTGCAAATCCGATCGCAACTGGCCGATGCGGAGAACGACGTGCTGACGGCACGGAACACCTACGACATCGCGCGGCTGAACCTCTGCCAGCTGCTCGAAATCGACGACTATACGACCTTCCGGACCGTTGCGCCCGATGTCGGGGAGCTGACTCGTTACGACATCGCGGACAGCCCGGCAGAAGTGCTCGACGCCGCCCGGGGATTGCCCGAGCTGGAGGCGGCACGCGTGGGGATCGACCTGGCCCGCCGCAACCTGCAAATCGCACGCACGGCCTATTGGCCGACGCTCTCACTCTCGGTCGGGTACGGGTCGAGCTATTCGGACGCCCGGCAGAAGATGTTCCAGAATCCCGACGGCACCTATCGCTACGACGCCTATCCGTTTTTCGAACAATACAAGGACAATGCGAGCAGCTATGTGTCGCTGTCGCTCAATATTCCGATTTTCGGCAAATTCACGACCCGCAAGAACGTGCAGCGGCAGAAACTCGCCATACGGCAGGCCGAATACGCCCTGCGTACCACCGAGAAACAGGTGGAGAAGGAGGTTACGCAGGCGCTCATCGATGCCCGCACGGCATGGGAGCGATACCTCGGAGCGCAGAAATACGTCGCCTCGGCCGAGGAGGCGGCCCGGCAGATCGCCCGCAAGTACGACCTCGGTGCCGCGACCGTAACGGATTATAATACCGCCATCAGTACGCAAGTCAAGGCCCGATCGCAACTCCTGCAGACGAAATACGAATATCTATTCAAGATAAAGACTTTAACCTATTATACGAACTACTACTATGGAGAATGAAGGACAGCAAACTAAAAAGCAAGTCATTTTAGGATGGGCGCCTCCCGCAAATGTTTATATGCCTTCGCCGGCTATGTCGGTGTTAAAAGCCTATCTCCAAAATTTCGGATACAACGTCTGCATCGAATATTGGAACCTTTATTTGCGGAAGCTCCAGAACGAATTTATGTGGAGTGACGGTACTTTGGCAGATGAAGGAGCCGAACATCTATTGCTGTACTACAATTATTTGGCGATCAAACATAAAGACACTTGTGCATATAATCGCTTGAAAGTTTTGCTGAAGGCTATCAAACCTCAGTATATCAATATGTCTCCTAATTTTTGGGATGAACATATGCATCAATATGCCCAAAAGTTCGAAGAACTGTTGAATGAAATCATAGATAAATACGATTTCGACAATATCTTGTATTTCGGGCTGGAGGTAAATTTGTATCAATGGGTTTGTTCGAGTATTATCGCAGAAAAAATCAAAGAGAAAAGTCCATCTGCAGTAATCGTTGTCGGAGGCATCGGCACCAAAGAAGCGGCGATTGCCTATTTGCAAAATTTCGCACAATTCGATATCGCTATGTGGGGCGAAGGCGAGATTCCTCTGCTTCATTTGACTGAGAAAATTTCCGATGATAAAACGGATGAATTATCCTCGATCGGCAACATAGCATACAGAGTAAATGGCGAAATTCTAACATCCCGAGTACCTAATATGGAGTTCGCCGATTTATCGTCTAAAGCTCTCCGGCCGGATTATTCCGATTTTTTCGATAAGATGGACTGCTATGGTGTTCCCAAGCAATATGCATTGTTATCTTTTGAAAACAGTAGAAGCTGCCATTGGAAGAAATGTCATTTCTGCTACTTAAACATGGGTTATAAATTCCGGAAAAAGGATATAGCCGTCACATTGGATGAGATCGCCGATTCGGTTAAGAAATACGGAATTTACAGAATTCAGTTTCTGGATAATGATCTTATCGACAATGACTTTACTCGCTTCGACGCTTTCCTTGACGGACTGATGGAAATCAGAGAGCAGTATCCTCGATTATCCATCGATTTGGGCGAGATCATATCACATGGAATCAATGCACGGGTAATCAAGAAGATGGCTTTGGCTGGATTCAATCATGTGCAAATCGGATATGAATCTCCTTCAGACAATCTTTTACGAAAGATCGACAAGAAAAATACATTTTCCAGTAATCTCTTATTCATCAAGTTCGCTTATAAGTACAGAATTCATGTCAACGGAGCGAACGTTTTACGGGGCTTGATAGAAGAAACGGAAGACGATATAATCGAGAGCATTGACAATCTGCATTTTTTAAGGTTCTTTTATGCCGAAAACTTTTTCAAGCATAACATATCTCAATTAGCTGTAATCAAGTCCAGTCCATATTATAACAAGATAAAGGACGAATTGCCATACCGATGGGCCGAAAATCCGATGGCTATGCTTCTGCCACGAAATTACTTGCAGGACGAGACTAAGATCATCCTTCTCGAACATCTGAAATTATCTCAGAATCTATTGTGGGACAAATTTATAGAAATCGAACATTATTATAAAAGCCAGCATTATTCCTATCTTTTCGTTGTCTACGATGATAAGGCTGTATACAAAGAATACTGCAATGGAACACTGATAAATGAGTTGGAATTCGATACGCATTCTACGGAGTGGAACGTATTGCAAAAAGCCAATGAGGAAGTCATCTCTCTCGTTGAATTGGCCAAAGAATGTCATATCGAGGAAAAGAGTCTCATTCCCATTATAGATGGGTTGTTTGCGGAAAGGCTGATTTTCCATAACCGCGATTATTCGGAGATTGTTTCCGTCGTCGATATATCCACCTCAAAATGACAAAGCCATGATTATTCGTAAAATCATTTGTCTGCTGTTCGCAGTCCTTCTGGTGCGGAGCGGAATCGCCCAAGAAAACCCGTATGACAATGCAATCGGAGAGGCTATCTCCCGAAGCGACTGGTTCGAAACGAGAGTCCGTTATGAGCGGACCGCCGACAGTCTGAGTGATTACATGCGGCTGTTCTCGGGAGCGCTGCTCGATCATAATTTCAACAATCCGGCGGGCGCCGTCGAGAAAATCCAGCGCATGTACGATGAGTACAACGCCCAAATGGGCGGCAACTTTTTCTCATTGTTCTGGATGATGTCCGACAATCTGGCAAAACTCGGACACTTCAATGCTGCCCATGATATTTGTACGAGCCTGCTTGCGCAAGGCCGTGACTATATGGACGAGGGGACGCGGACTGCTTTCGAGACCAATGCCGTCCTTTTCGGGCTTCAATCCCAGTGGCCCCGAATGGGAATATCGGATGCCGACACGAACTACGACATACCGTTCGACGTCGAGGACGAACAAATCAAGTTCACTGTTGTCCGCGGCACACAACGTATCAGCGCAATGCTTGATTCCGGAGGGCAAATGACGGTTATCGACAAGCAATTGACGGAGAGATTGGGGTTACCGCTGTCGGCGGATTCGATCTGGTTCAACGAAACGCGGTGCCCTCTCGCATTGCTCGACACCCTGCGATTGGGCGCGGCCGTGTTCGTCAATATTCCGTGTGTGGTCTTGCCCCTCGGAGAGACGGGAGTTACGGATTGCAGCCTTATTCTCGGAAACGATGTGTTGCAACTCTTTCCTGAGATCGAATTGGACTACGGAGTTCGGGAGTTGCGCTTAAAGTCGCATACGACACCGCTGCCCGATGCTCCTCGGAATTTGATGCTCCACAAAATACCTTATATTCTGGTGAAACTGAACGGAATCCCCGCAACGATGGTTTGGGATACGGGAGCCTCGAAATCGTCGGTCGAACCGGAATTCCATGAGGCGCATCGCGACCGGCTTCCGCCGTTGCAGGCACACGGACGCAAACGCGGGAAAACCGCGACCGGATACAGCCCGGTACTCGAATACGCCATACTGCCGCAAATGGAACTGACAATCGGGGATAAAACGGGTGTGATGACTAACCTGTATGTGATCGAAGATATGCCCCATTCCCAGTTGATGGGAATACCCTTCGACGGAACATTGGGTGTACTGCCTCCCGCTGAATTCAAACGATTGACGATCAATTTTCAGGAAATGTATTTTGTCGTAAATTGATATACGGGGTGGGCTCCCGTATATTGATTCCAAATTTTATTATGACCAAAAAATTTAAGGAGCCTTAATAGTTCAGACAGTATTCAAATAACCTAAAACTTAAACTGCTATGAAAAAGAAATTCAATTTATCGCTACAAGATCAGCAGAACCTTTTTGATCGAATTTCAAGAAGGGAAAGCGGGGAGATTTCAGGCGGTGATATCGATCAACAGCAAAGCACCATCGTCAACAAACCGCCGGAAGGAAATTATTCATTCAATTATGATCCACCTCCCAACAATTTTAATAATAGGATAAGCCCGGGAACGGTCGGGCATACTCACAGATTCTGATTCCCAGAAATGCAACTCATCCCCGCCAAAAATACTTTTGACGGGGATGATCTCATAAAACAATCGGGTTCGAAACAGGCATGCTAAAACCGGAATAATGAAGTAGTCGTATAAGGTTATAAACGACAGCAAAATCATTCGGAGAGTAACCTATTTGATTATCCGCCTCCTATTCTTCGGTAAACGATACCGAAGATGCATATCACCGTAACCCGTATTTTCAAGGGGCCGAACTATACGATCGGCCGTCTCCATATCGACGGATCGTATTTCTGCGATACGCTCGAAGACCCTGTTCGCGAACTGCCGGTCTCGTGTCCCGATACGCCGCGCGGCGCCGCCTGCCGGTGTAAAAGGAAAGTCTATGCCCGCACGGCAATCCCCGCGGGATGCTATCGGCTGACCATGGAGTACAGCCCGCGCTTCAAACGGCGACTGCCGTACCTGCACGACGTGCCGCACTTTCTGGGCATCCTGATCCACAGCGGCAACACGGCCGACGACTCGGCCGGCTGCCTTATCGTGGGCCGGAATAGGGTCAAGGGCAAAGTCCTCGACTCGCGCGCGACCTTGCAGGAGCTCATCGCCCGAATCGAAGGACAGGACGATGTAACCGTAGAGATCGCATAGGCAATGGCGCTGAAAAAACTCAAAGCGCCGGAAGGGTTGCACATCGACTTCCAGCCTTCGCCCAAGCAGTACGAGTTGTGGAAGCTCCTGCAGCCCGAATGCCACCTGTGCGGAGGAAAGATCATCCAGCAGCTCGTAGGCGTCGACCAGAACGGCAATCCGCAGTACAAACCCGTTTGTTCGCAATGTCATAATTCGAATATCCCCCAGCTGATCCTCGGCGGAGGCGCGGCTGGGGGCGGCTGAGCAAATCGTATCTGATGTCGGTGTGGCTTGTGAGCTGCTGTCTGCGTTTCTCGGACTTCCGGGCCGTCATCGCCCGCAAGACCCTCAAAAGTCTCAAGGAATCCACATGGAACACCGTCCGTGCGGTGGTCAAGAATTGGGGGCTGGCAGAGGACGTCCACTACAAGGTCAACAATCTGGCCGGCACGCTCCAGTTCTGGAACGGCTCGGTCATTCTGATGCTCGAAATGGCGGATTTGCCTTCCGACCCGCATTTCGAGCGCTTCGGCTCCATCGAGGTGAGCGCCGTAGGCGTCGACGAATGCTCGGAGATCTCCCAACGCGCGATAGAGGTGCTCTTCTCGCGTATCCGCTGGAGGGTGCACGAGACGCTCGGCGTATCGAAGATGCTGATGACGACCAACCCCACGACGAACTGGATTCGCGGCCGCTTCGTGCAGGACGACGACGGGAACAAGGTTATCCCGCGCGAGGGCGAATATTACGTGCCCTTCTCGGTGTTCGACAATCCCGACATCGCTTTCCGACAAACCTACGAGGCGGCTCTGAACAAGATCAGCGATCAGGCCACCAAGGAACGTCTGCTCTACGGCAACTGGGATTATGTAGAAGCCAACGACATGGCCATATACAACCGTTTCGACGGCTCGCGCCATCTGGTGCCGAACCTCAAGGAACAGGTGTATGACCCCTCGAAACCGCTCATCACGGTCTGGGACTTCAACGTCGCACCGCAGATGTCCGTGCTGACGGCACAGATCGACTACGACCGCAAGCGGGTCTATATCCTCGAAGAGATCCTCGGCAAGCCCGAAACCAAGGAAAACAACACGCCGGCGCTGAGCCGCAAGCTGCGGGGCAAGTTATACCGCGACAAGCACGTCGGCGGCGTAGACGTTACGGGCGACCCTTCGGGCCTGCAGCGCTCGACGACCAACGAGGAGGGGATCAACAACTATACGCAGATCCTCGACACGCTGGGCGGCGGCGTGCTGCGGCCCAAACTGAAACTTCTGAAGAAACAGCCGCCGCAGGTTACGCGCTGCGACTTCGTGAATCAGGTCTTCGACGGATACAACGGCTGGGAAATACGCATCGACCTGCGCTGCCGCAGGCTTACCGAGGACCTGATCTACCAGCTGCGCAACGACGACGGCACCAAGGCCAAGAAAAAGGTCGTGGACAGCAAGACGGGCGTGAAATTCGAGAAGTACGGACACCTGTCCGACTGCCTCGACTATTTGCTGTGTTATTATCTGCGGGACAACTGGTACCGCTTCAAGAACGGCGAGGACAGCGACGTCGGGATCTTGTCGACCGCCGTGCTGCACGAGGGGTTCTGCTATTGATGACATGTAAAGGAAAACGCCGTTTTCTTTACATGTCCGGGAAACATATCAAGAAAAACCGAAAATTTTTACACATACGGACCATGTATCGGAGATTTCTCAACGACAACGACTACCTGAGCGTCATTTCGCCCGAGGCTCTGTCGCAGATCACGCGCGGCAACGCCGAGCGTCTGGCGCAGGCCGAGGAGTCGGCCGAGATGAGCGTCGTCGAGCACCTGAGCGAGAACTACGAGATCGAGCGGGAGCTTTACAAGGGCAAGTATATCGCCGCTTACGACCGCCGCATATCGTTCCCCGTCGGAGCCTACCTCTACTACGAGGGACAGATCCACGAGGTAATCCGCTCCATCAGCGGCTATAAAGCCCCGGCGTCCGTAGCTTATTGGGAGGAGTCTTCCGATCCGAACGTCTTCGCGGAGAGCACGCCCGGCTACTCACAGTTCAAGACCTATCGTCCGGGCGATATGGTCGCCTACAACGGTCTCTGTTACCGGTGTCTGGCGGAGAACGGCTACGACTTCGGCAACATCCGCCTGCCGATGGCCTCCGGATGGCTCGAAGCCTACCCGCAGCCGTGGGTGCCGCGCGAGTACGCCCTGTGGGAGGTGGCCGAGTTCGGCGGAACGTTCTATGCCGTAACCTCCGTCGAGGGATTCGATGCGAATCTCACGCCCGCCGACTCCCCGAACTGGGGCGAAATCGCCGAATACGACCCGCAGTACAACGGTTACGAGCTTTCCGACCACGAGTATGTCGTCTATGACGGGCGGGTATGGTATCCGGAGATCGACGTCAATGCGGACGAGCCGCAGGCGGGCGTGAATCTGGTCGTGCGCGATCCGCGCAACTACAACCTCAAGAAGCACATGGTGCGGCTGGCCGTGTACGAGCTCACGAAGCTCATCGCCCCGAACAACGTCAGCACCACGCGTATCAAAGACCATGAGGATTCGATGAAGTGGCTGCAAGACGCGGCCAAACTGCGGATCAACCCGCAGATTCCGCGCAAGATCGCCGAGGACAAAAAGGAGGTCATGGACTGGCAGATGGCGACCTTTCAGGCCGACTACGACCCGTGGAAGAATCCGTGGCTGACATGAACCCGTCAAAAAAAGCCATGTGCTATCTCGTATGGTCACACGGAAACAGGGTGGCCCGAAGATTGCGCACGGTGCGATTCGTGGGGCTGGGATCTCGACCTTTCGTTTATTCGGATATTTTATTTCGTTCCGAAATCGACATATTCGGCCGGAACGATAAAATTTCAGACTTAAACATATTGTTAGAAAAGATTTTATAATTACATTTGTGCACGCGGTCCGCGAATAGGCGGACGTGTGTACTTCGTTTCAGTACAAAGTCTGGAAGCTTTTTTTCGAAGAACGAAGCACAGGGAAGCCCAACGGGTCGTGAATCCCACGTCCGTATTCGGGTTTCATTCAGCTACGACCTTACGGGCGTGGGCTCTTGTGCTGTATCTTCTGCGGTCTTTCCAGAGCCTGTACTGAATATGGCACAGACTCACGCTCCGTTTTTTGCGGATAGCATAAACGAATTGTAAGTTTTATGTTATCTTTGCTCCACGGCAAGACCGTAACATATTGACAAGAAATAAAGGTTAAGACAAACCTTTGTACCTCTGTAAACTCGCGACTGTTATTAACAGAATAGTACGGTATAAAATTTGTCTGAAACCCTTGCTATGCCTGCGGCCTTGCGCCGCGGGCGGCACGGGCGTAAGGACGATGACCGTACTAAGGCTCGCGAGGCCGACAGAGGAAAGTTGTACCTGCGTCCCGTGCTTTTTTATTGGACGGATGTAAGTACAATGTACCCGGCCCGTGAAAAGTTCGCAAGAGCACATGGGCGTAAGGGCAGCTGCCGCGAATGTTCTCAGTACCAGTGAACGGAGTTGTACCTGCGTCTCTTTTTATGAGGTGAGGCCGGGAAACCGGGAAACAGGAACGTTTACTTTTTATTCTCTGCAATATGTTGCGGTCGCGCCTACATCCAACCAGCACGGTTTATCCGGCGGGCATGGCTCGTCAGGTTTTGTCGTGTCTTATGGCGACTGCGACGGGCTGTCGACACTCAATAGTCTCATATGCGACCGATTTCAGACTTTTTCGTAGTAGTCAGTCCCATTCAGACCAGTTAGAGGGCGGGCCGTCTATGCAATCCTCGAGGCGTCAGATTGCAACCACTCCGTCGGCCCGGCCCTCTATTTTTACACAGCATGCGTCGTGTCCCCATCCCGACGCCGGCAGGCCCCTCTTTTTCTTCTACATCGAAGAAATAAAATCGCTCACCGGGGCCTGCCTTCTTTGCAAATTTACCAGTCTACATATCGAAACGATCCGGAGAGCGGATCATCGTGTCAAAAAAATCATCATGTTCAGAATTAGATGCAGACGGATGGTACATCTCTTCTATTTCCCTTGCAGGGGCACGAATAAGCATGGGCCGTGAGGCCGTTGGCGAAAGTGGTACAGGAATATAAATTTTGAATTTTTTAGGTTAAATTATTATTGCATATTCCTGCAGCCCCTGCATCTTACAGCGACGGTCTCCGAAAAAATAAAACTCTCGGCCGGATGGAGGTTCGGTCTGTCTGAAAACGCCAGCGGAACCGTCGCTGTTATTTTCTCCACACCTCAAGTAAAGTCATCTCCGCGGATGTATTGAATAGTCTTTATTGGGGCAACAAATCTTAGCCGGAATAGTCTTGGGATCGTTGCGGAAATCGATACAAACGGATATTATTCAGAAAAAGTAAAATTAAATCGCAGGCTAATCCGATGATTATCGGCGGTTTGTAATTATTTCCTCCGTAATTGTGCGTGATTTAATTACAGTCTTAACGATTTAGCTGTCAAATATTTGCTACATTTGTATAAACTCTCAAAATTACTATGATATGGCACAGAATCAGAAAAACGTAACCAAGGCCGATATGATCAGCGAAATTGCCAGCCGTACGGGCCTGAACAAAGCGGATGTCAAAACGGTTATCGAAACCTTCATTGCTCTGGTCAAGGAGGCGATCGCCGAAGGGTTTTCCATCCAGTTGCGCGGCTTCGGAACCTTCTTCCGCAAGAAGAAAGCCTCCAAGAAAGCGCGCAACATCAGTAAGGGGACAACGATCGAAATACCGGCTCACGAAACACCGGCCTATAAACCCAGCAAGGAGTTTGCCGACAGTATCAGAAATCAATAATCGTCATGGCAGTAGTCAGAGAACGGGTAGTTCTGCGCAAACGCCGCAGCAGCGAACCGAAACAGCCCAATAGGATACGGCTCGACAAACTTGCCCCCGGCGATGAATTGGTCGTGGAGATCGTAGTCGACAAAAAAGAGGGAATCGTGCATTGGTGCAAATTCGATGCGCAACAACTGGAGGGACGAAAAAGCGTTGCCTTCAGTGTATCCGGAGACGAGGTGCACTGGCTGAACAAGGTTGCGCCTATGCCGATGCTCGCCCAGACGGCTGAGAAACTGTTTTCGGCAACGGAGCCCAAACGCAAAGGACGCAAACCGGGTATCGGGACTGCTAAACGCTCGAAGCAGGGGCGGCAGCGCAAAAAGCGCGAACCGAGAACATTCAAGGTCCTGGTATTCGACAACGCCCTGCAGTTGATCGGGATCTATCGTACGCTGAAAGACTCGGCGACATCTTTGAATCTGCGTCCCGAAGCGATAGACAAATTGTGCAAGACCAAACGTCCGTCGCAGGAGACAGGGTTCTCGTTCCGCTACTGGTGGAAGATACTCGATTTCGACGTAACCGATTTCAAGATGACGGCAAAGCAGTACGACGAGTTGTGCAGGCGCAAACCGTCGGAATACGGACAAGCCGAAGAATAGGATGCAAAAAGGCGTGAAGGATTGAACTTCACGCCTTTCTCATCGTATCGGTTTTCTTTATTTTCCGATTGTCAGGGACGCTTTACGAAATTCCTTGAGGAGTTTCTCGAGATTGAGGCTCGCCTTGCGGGCACGCATGCCGGCAGCCTTGTTTCCGTTTTCGTGCTGGAGTTGGGCGTTCGTCTTGACCGCATCCATCTCTGCATACATCTTTTCCAGTAATTCTTTCATGTGCTTTACGTTTTATGTGTTTGATTGCAAAGGATAGCGTGAATGTACGAAAAAATGTTTAATCGCGAAACTCTTCGCACAATTCGGCGATAATGTCGCTTTCATTCTGATTTTTCCAGTAGAACTTGTAGATCGTAATGACGCTGTTGCCACTGTGTTCGGCAACCACGCCCGGAGGGTATTTCTTGTCGACCATCATCGTGATGTAGGTACCGCGTGCGGAGTACCACGTAATCTCCTCGTCATAACCCAACAGGTTCACGATACGGCGCAGGGTTTTGTTGACCTCGCCGCAAAGATGGTTGACACGGTTTTTCTTCCGGATATGCGTATCGTGCCGTGCCGAAAAGATCGGCAGCACGAAGTCCGCATAACACTCGTTGCGGTATTTGTTGGCGATAGCCTCCGCACGCGGAACGAAGGGTGGCTTGGCCTTTTTGGGAGTCTTAATCCGCTCATAGGTAATTTTACGCTTCTTCATGTCGATACAAGCCCATGTCAGATAGGCGGCATCGATCGGGGCGATGCCGCCGCAATAGAAGCAGAACAGGAATAAGTCGAGGCAATAGCTCTCCGTCTTCGAGAGCAGGCTGCGGTCCATAGCTTCCATGGCCCGCAGCAGACCCATGGAAATCGTACTCGGCGTGGTCTCCACCTCACGGAACTTCTCGTTGGTACAGATGAACACGTCGAGGTCGGCACCCGGGACATTCTTTTTCGAGGCTTTCTTGACTACCTGATACAGCGAGTGAAGCTTGCCACGGAGACCGCCGCGAGAATTCCTCTTGGCTCCTTCGGATTCGATGAAGAAGACATAATCTTTCAGAAACTGCTCGGTAATATCCGTAAACTGAAGATTGGAGAACGAACGTCCGTATTTCTCCCGGACGAAACGGGTCAAAAATTCGAGGATACGCTCGTTAGCTTGGGCGTAGGACTCGCAGGGAACCTCGTGGCCGTTCTTCATCTTTTTCGTATTCCGAATCTCCTGTATCCACTGTTTATAGACCTGCTCGACGGTGGGGATGACCGTCTCACGAAGCATAAGCTCGCGGGGCTTGTCGTAATAGTGGGAAAGTTCCTTGGGAGTCCATGCCACGCCTTGCTCGTCCCATGTATTACCGATCTGGGTGTATTTATTGACGGTGGACGACAGCAGAGCGTTGTTGGCAGCCGCATTTTCCGTACGAGGCTTGAAGCGTTGTTGGCCTTGGTCCCAGTTTTTGAACGGGCCCGTGACTGGAAGAACCTTGGGGACTCGGTTGAAACCGGGACGGTAAATGATCATCGTGATCTTGACCATGTCCGGACGGTTCTTATCGGGGGCTCCCTTGAGCATAATTGTAAACATAGCACACTGATTCTTAGTTTGTTAATGTTTTGTAGTCCAAACCTACAACCACAGCTACATAAAAATAGCCTGTGAATCAATGCGAATGTTTGTAAAGCAGAAAGGTTTTTCAGGGGTGATATGGTGTCAATCGCTTTAATATCAATCAAGAACAATCAATATCAACTAATATGTTCACGATATGCCAAGATTTTATGAAACCACATTGTCTATCACCAACTTACACAACCTAAGTATATCAACTCACGTAAACCGTTCTCGTATCATATTATTATTTCCTATGAACCAAGCAGGACTTTTGTTCGGGTCTTTTATCCCGATGGGCAAATGGTAAGCAGTGCATATTATTTTGGTATACAAGATTATTCGGTTGCAACTCATTGGGGTATAGGGAATAGCAGTGGAAAATCCCTTATTCTGGATACGTTCTCTGTTTATCAAGGCGCTGCTACTGAGGCTCAAGCCCGTAATATCCATGCCGAAGAGATGCTCCCCAATGGAATGTATAAGATATCGTTAGCCGCTAATGAGCAAAACTATGTTCATACCGTTAATCATGGAACGGCAGGTAACACTCCTGTAGAAATTGCAGGGTCAAGTGATAATCGCCATGTATACAAGTGGGTAATTACTCCTGTTTACGGTAAACAAAATGTATATACCATTAGAATGGCCTATGAAGAAGAATATCTTCATTTAGCTGGACATGTGGCAAGTCAAAGCACAAGAGTAGAGATACTAGAATATCAACCATCGTATGCTTCATATTACGAGTGGTTCATTGACTCCTCGGGAGATGGATATTTTTATATTAAATCTAATGCAGATCGGACCAAATATCTGCATCCGGTTAGTCATTCATCTTCGAGTGGTACTCGGCTGGAAGTCTTAAACTATTCAGAGAGCTATCCACAAATGTATAAATGGCGGCTTAGCCTGCTGAAAACCCAATTTGAGATTAATCAAAAACCTGTAGCTATCGATTCTCCTCATGAAGTTATTTTATCGGACAATACGTTTCTTGGATTAATGCCGGAGACGCCGATTCAAGGAGATGTAGCCACACTAAAAATCAATAGAGGTCCATATCCGTCTTTATTAACATATTGGTGGTTCTTACCTGGAAAAGATGATAGCTTTAAAATTTATAATGCGTCTCATCTCTCTTATGATTTACATCCGAAGGCACGAGAAATTGCGGTTGGTACTGAACTAGAAGCTCTTAAATATTCATATGCTTATGAAAAATATTATTCATTTGTACTCGAAAAGCCTAATAAATATGGAAGACGTGTTCAGATCAAACCGGCACTCAATACGGATCTGTTAGTTACTGCAAATGGTAAAGCTTTTGGAAATAAATTATCGCTCCAGACTGCAGGAGATAACAAGCCAAACCAGTGGGCATTATTCAAAAGCAGCCAACCTGGTGCAAATAAAGAACTATATGATCTTAAACCTGGCATCTATAGGATAGTACCTCTTGCAGACGAAGAAAAAGCCGTTACCACACGAGATAACGCATGGACAACGACAACGGATATACTCATTGGGCCCCAAAATAGTACAAAATATACGTCCTATTATTGGATTGTAGATTATGAGAAAGACGCAAATGGAGAGCCAGTAATGGATGGTACATATACCATACAGTTATTTTCAACGGATTCGCTGTATTGGCATACTAAATCACATGCAATGTCCAATTCGGCCAGATTGGAATTATATCATTTGGACAGAGACTATCTGAATGTGGAAAAATGGTTTATTAAACCGACAAGAGACGGGAATGGGGCATATTATATTCAATGTGCCGGTAATCCATCTCTCTATGTTCATTTAGCCAATCATTTTACTATGACAAATACCCAATTGGAACTTTGGCCATATGATGCCAGTTATAGTAATACATTCAAATGGAAATTTCAACCGGTATCTGTAATTGCTCCTTTTGATTCTGGCATTCAAAAAGTCAAAACATTAAAAGACCAAACAAAGTACTTGCATGTCAAAAGTCGTTCGACAGCCGATGCTCAACCGCTTGAGATACTTTCATACAATGCAAGTTATCAGGATTATTACAAATGGCAATTCGTGAAGAATGAGGATAACACATATATGATTCAGAATGTTGTGTCTGGGTATTATGTGCATCCTAAGGGGCATTCTACCCAAAATGGTACAAGACTGGAACAGTTGCAATATAATGCTTCTTATGCTCCCTATTATAAGTGGATAATAGTGCCCGGTACTCAAACTGGATCTTATAAGATAATATCAGTAGCGGATCCGACAAAGTATATTCACCTATCAAGCCATCTAGCAACGGAAGGAAATGAAGTTGAAATCCTTTTGTACAACCAAGGCTATCCAAATACATATGAATGGGTACTTGAGTAATTTTCATAAAAAATAACATCGGGTGAGGAAATTTCCTCACCTGATTGTTAAATTGTTATGCATAACTATGAAGATTTTATATTTGTTTATTATAACTTTTTTATTTCTTGATTCAAGATCTATAATTGCACAAATAAGCGCTTTTGAGTCTACTGCCACGGAGAATCCTACCCGGATTGATACCGTCTCGGGATGGATCGAGCGTATTCGACTGATGCCCAACATCGAGGTAGGGAAAGGAATCACCTTCCGTCCCCACAACAACCGTTATGAGATGACGATGCGCTTCCGCATGCAGAACCTCTTGGCAATGAACTTTGACGACGACTGGACTCCCACTAAAATCGACGCCCGCGTCAAACGCCTCCGCCTGCGCTTTGACGGATACATCTACTCCCCGAAACTCGTCTACTCAATCCAGCTGGGATTCACCTCCTACGACTCCGAAGACCTGCCCAACGGGAACAAGAACATCGTGCGCGACGCCATCATCTACTACGTTCCCAACGAGGTGTGGAACATCGGATTCGGACAGACCAAGATCAAGGCCAACCGAGCCCGCATCAACTCGTCGAGTGCCCTGCAGTTCGTCGACCGCAGCATCGTCAACAGTCAGTTCAACCTCGACCGTGATTTCGGCTTTTTCGGGGAGTACAATCCCCTGCGCGGCAACGGGTTCAACCTCGCCGTCAAAGCTTCCGTTACCTCGGGTGAAGGACGCAATTGGGGCAGCTCATCCAACGGAGGGTTTGCCTATACGGGTCGCGTGGAGCTCTATCCGCTAGGACGCTTCAAGGCCAAGGGCGAGGTCATCGAAGGCAACTACGAATACGAGGAGCGCGTGAAGATGCTGCTGGCCGGAGCCTATTCCTACAACGATCGCACGGCGCGTCTCGACGGACAGCGTGGTGCGTTGATGCCCGACGGTGCCCTGCGCAGCATGGGTGCCTATTTTGTGGACTTCATTCTCGAATATCGCGGGTGGGCCTTCTACACCGACTTTATGGGGCGTTCGTGCGACCGTCCGCTCTTCGACGAAGATCCCGCGGCATACGTCTACACCGGACAGGGGCTCAACATCCAGACCAGCTACCTCTTCAACCGCAAATGGGAGGTTGCCCTGCGCAACTCGACGCTCTTTCCCTCGGACGGTATCCGTCCGCTGGCCGGATATCGCAACCGCAACCAGACGACCCTCGGCATCACCCGCTACATCATCGGCCACAGTCTGAAGGTGCAGGCCGACCTCTCATACGACACCTATGCCGGGCGCGATCCGCGGATCATCCCCGATAACTTCAACCGCTGGCAGATGCGTTTTCAGATTGAGTTAGGGTTATAATCTAATCTTATTCTTCATTATTCATTGGATGTTGCCTCCATTTTTATGGTATTATTGAGCCTATCGTTGAAGACACTCTCCTAATACTTTTTCCCGAGTCGGTAGCAATTTAGCACACGACGATTCTGGTGGCTGACATTTCAACGCGATATAATAGCAGAACGCCCCTACCTTCATCTGCAAGCAACATATGACGAAAACAGATTCTACGGTTGCGGTAGCCCCCACTCATTTTTATGATTATACCAGCCAAGGATTTTTATACGGATCATAATCCGTTTGAAATGTCGCCAGTTGCCAGTCGGTGACTGGCTTTTTCGTCTCATCAAGTTTTCGTGGAATCTGCGGATTGAGACGCAACTTGGCCGCATCATTGAGCCATTTCATGGAATCCTCGTAATCGCGCATACGGACTACGCTGACATTGTTCGGTGCAATGAGCTTCGTGAGTTCGTACAGTGCCAACCGCACCATGTGTTTCTTGAGGTTGTAGTTGCGGGGATCATGCGGCGAAATGTTCCGCCCGACTTGTGGTATGTCGGCGTTTACGTCCGTTTCCGGGTAAAAAACACGTCCGCCATAAACCACATATTCATTTTCAGACAACTCATAAGCATTATACTCGGGATTATAATCAGCTATGGCGCCCCAGCAGTCCGATGTCATCGGATCGAGGCTGCTGTTGAAATTATCCAGTGTCATCAGCGTGAAAAATCCGTTGTCATACTCCACAACACTCCATAGGGGATATTCCACCGGGTTCCACGGTGCGATTTCAGCTTCCAGCCAGCCGTTCACCATCGGGATGCGAATATCATCGAATTTATAGCCGTTCTCCTTGAGACAGACATAAATCACGTCATTGTAATTCACCTTGTCTCCGGGATAATAGGTGTTGAACTGTGAATAACAGGCAACCTGACATGCATCCAAGTCTATTCCCGAATATTCTTCCCAGTATTGGGCAGTCGCCGGTTTGCGATATCCACTGATGGAACGTATAACCTCATGAATCTGTCCGTCAAAATAGATGTGTACACCTACGGGATAGGTAATACGCCGATCATATTCGGCAATATATTTACCCTTGGCAAGTTCTTTTTCAACCTCATAGTTCTCGGACAGGTACTCCACAACGCTCATCTCGGCCGATTCTTCCGCCTGGATGAAGCGGTCTTCGTTTCCCCTTGTCAATTGGGAAAGAGCCTCCGGGGTGATTATCCCCAGATAGTCATTGTTATTGAGAAAACGTCTGTACATGTCGTTCTTTATTAGTATGAAAATCCTTCCTGTATCACAGTGGTAGAAACCACATAGCCATTGCCGTCACCGCCATTTTTGTATTTGTACCAACTGTCACGCAGGTAAAAGCACAACAGGTAATCAAGACAGTCTGAGAGATGTCCGTATCTTTCGTATTTGACTCCTGTTTTGGGGTCAGTTACTTTATGCTTGCTTTTGGTTCCGTCCTCATTGCGCAACTGGTATATAAGGTCCTGCGTCAGACGTCGACATTTGATGTCAATTTGAATCTCCCAACCTTCATATCCATTAAAAACCTCATTGACAAACTCGCACCGCGTGGCTTGCGGAGGTTGCTTTCGCAGAAGTTTGATTTTGGGTCTCAGTATCCCTTTGCCGAAAGTGTCTACAATAATGGTATAATTGTTTACGCCATCCTCATTGGTCGTTGAGCGTTGCAGACCTGCCGGGTCGCCAGTCACATCCACGCCACCGATATGCTTGTCCCTGTATAGTTTCATTCTCACCTTACGGGCAAGAGCCGGGGTGTTGTTTTCCTTGTCTTCCGGCTTGCCGAGTATTTCCTCAAGAATATATACCGTCTTGTTGTCATAATCAATTTGAGCGGAAAGCACGGACATCTGTGGCGCCACATTGAAGTCCCATACGGTTATGATGGGACGGGTCGGGTCATAGGCTTTTTCTTTCAATCCGGTTACAAGATGGCGGGCCCCGTCAAAGCCTCCATAAACCGCCATGTCATTCGCTTCCACAAAATCCCAGTTGCCGTACAACAATCGCTCTTTGGTTGCCTGGTCACGAATTTTGTTAAGGGCTGCTTCATACACTTGCCTGAAAGCGATGTTGGGATTGTCAAAAACGCTGAACGGAACATACGCTTCCCCTTCACGACATATCACACTTTCGCCATTCTCGTCCTGAACAAAGCGGGCACGAACCCAGTTGATGGTCGGGTTTGTGGTCAGCAACATCCGCGGTGTCTTGAAGGTATCATGGATACGCCAACGCAGTCGGGAGAAAAGGACTTCCACCGCTTTCTCGGAAATCTCGGAAACCTCATCCACCAAAGCAATGGTATATTCCGAAGAGCCGAAGCGCTCAAAGTTCGGGTCGCTGGGAATATCGGCCATCTCTTTCATGATGATTACCGAATCGTTCCAGAATGTCAATGTGCCTTCGAGATTGTTGATCTTATAATTGACATCTTCCTTCAAGCCCCAATCTTTCAATATGGCCTTAATGGTGTTCCATGTCGATTCTTTTAGCGATTTGAGGGTTTTTCGTCCAACTACCGCTCGAATGTTCTCGAAGCGAATGCACGATGAAACGAGCCATACACTACCGATATAGGAATTATGCGTTACGGTAAAGTTGTCCGTGATGTACAATCCACAAGGCTCATCTACGGTTATGCAGCGCCCCTCACGTTTACCGATATATTCCGCATCAACAATTCTTTTCCCCAGCTCTGATACGCCTCCGTTATATTCATGACGGCACCGACATCTTTTCCTTGAAAGACTCACAAGATCAGGATTCATCCGTGTGCGGATATACACGTCATATGAATCGTTACATTTAACCCGACAACCGCTTCTATCCCTATAACCGGACGGATTCCTTTTTACGGTTGCTATGCCACCCAACGAACGGATAATGAATGCGACATCATCAGCCAGTCTTCGACTCGTGGTACAATAAGAAATGTGTCCACGTTCATCGACATAGCCATCAGTATCCATTATTCCTTGAATAAGCCTTTTGCGTTCCTCAATGGTGGCGAGTTTATACTGGTCAGGAATAAATTTGTTGGAAGAATCGCAGCCCGACAACTTCAAGTTGCATAATGCCTCCACCAAGGCCCGGTTGTAAATCATATAACTTTTGGCCCGGCTTCCGGCTTTTGCTTGAGAATGCCCCATGTCATATCCATATTGCATGAATTTCTGAACAATCTCATCATCCATGGTTGTAAGTTGGACTGCATTGGCCTCAATGACGGAACGCGTTATACAACCATCTCCAAGAAGGGCTCCAAGGACATACGGTTCTATGGGTTTTGTCTGTTTATATCTGTTGCCCACAGTAAATTGTACAGGAGCACACAAGGGGATAATTAAATTCATTCCCTTGTACATTCCCGACTTTTTCCGACATATCCAGTCATGAATCATCCGGGCGCTCCATATCCTTTCATTACTTACATTCCCTTCTGCATCTTTGCGTTTCGTCCTTTTTCGGCTTAAATGCAGTTGCCACAAATGACCTGAAGAACAGTCGTAATGTGTACCATCAATAAAATGAATACGATAATAGTCATGTTCTTCAATAGGATGTAGCCAGATAATTCGCTGTTGTCTACCGGTTGTGGCAGAAGAAATGATATCTCCTACTTTCAAATCCCGAATCTTGCGGAATCCGAAAGGCGTACAAACCTTTGAATCCAGGAGTCCGGCTTTTCCACCTCCGGCCGCCCCGCCACCCAGAATTAACTGGGGCAAGTTCTGTGTTTTACACTTGGTACATTGGGGCTTATACTGCGGATTTTGCTGCTGATCATAACCGATGAACACCTGTTCTATGGTACCGCCACAATGCGGGCAGGAGTTCGGCTGCAACAACTTCCACAACTCATATTGACGGGGAGATGGCGCAAAGTCAATACGGACATTCCTGGGAGCCTTGAGTCTGTTAACAGCCATCTCGTTATACGATCTGGATGGTTATATCATCATGCCCCTCAAGAAGCGAGTATAGCTTCTGAAAAGTAACTTTCGACTCAAGAACCTTCCCTTTGACAGTGTTCTTTCCTACAATGATACATCCCGCAGAATCGGTTTCAGTATTCCCGGAGTGGATAAGGATACCCAGAAAGTGCGGAACATCATGCAGGTAAGGCATCTTCCGCTTGTATTTGGGACTATACTCAAGAGTTATCCTATATGTACCGGCAGGAATGGCTGTTTGGGCATACACTTTTTCCTTGCAGGTGCATGAGCGCCCGCGAGTCGTATCCGGACAGGTTGCCGGTAGCTCACGGACGGTATCCTCGATGGTGTTACAAAAAAACTTGCTGTCGATGAATAAGTCACCAATCGTGTAGGAGGTGCTTTTGAATTTTCTGTTGAGAACTAACTTCATTTTGATACTTTACTTGTATCAAAAGAATAGAAAGTCTCAACTGTGAATGTTTAGACAGGAATACGGTTGAAGAGGCGATCGATAATGAATAAAATTTGTATTTTTGCCTCCGGGCAATAACAAATAATATGAACCGCTATGACGAAAGCAGATTTGATAAGGGAAATATCGCAGCAAACCGGTATAGAAAGAGCAATCGTAGCTCAGGTGATTGAAGGCGTGATGGAGGGTATTAAGTCTTCGCTGATAGGGGGAGAGGAAGTTTTTCTCCGTGGATTCGGTAGCTTTATTCTTAAAAAGAGGGCTGCCAAGACTGCCCGCAATATCTCCCGGAACACGACGATCATTGTACCGGAGCACACGATTCCCGCGTTCAAACCCAGCAAGGCCTTTGCTGAAAAAGTCAGATGATTTGAATAAGACTGGATTATCGAGGGTCCTCTAAGACTTTGTATAAGGACCTTAAAATCCCGTTTTCACAAACAAACAAGAATCGTCCGTTTGCCAGAACGCATTCGTGTACGTGTTTGTCCTCAGGATCCGTGTTCAGCATCTTTTGAGCCTGCACCGGGTCAATCACCTGCATGGTTACTCCCATTACTACTGCGCTGGTTGCGTCTGCTGGAATTTTCAGCAATTCATCCAATATAGTCGTTTCCATAACGGATCATCGTAGCTCGAAGTCCCGTCAAGCATTTTATATGCCAAAATAGAAAGCGTGGGACATAACTCGTAGCACCGAGGTTCTGGTAAAACCCATCCGCAAACAAGTTAAGCCCACGCAAAATGTGGGCGCAAACTGTTTGTCTTGCGGATGAGAGAAATTTACCAGATTTCGGTGCAAAACAAAAGCTAACGCTTTCTCATATTTTGGTAGCAAAGCTACCTGAAACGTCTGTTCCTATTATTTTTTGGACGCTTCCAAGGAAGTCTTACGGAACTCTTTCATCATCTTTTCAATGGACAATGATGTTTTGCGTGCACGTGTACCCGCAGCCTTGTTCCCGTTTTCTTCCTGGAGTTTGGCATCCTTTGCAAAGGCATCAAACGCTTCCTGGATCTTTTGAAGTAGTTCGTTCATATCTCTATGCTTCTTTATTATTCGTTCGCAAATATAATGCAAAATCAGAACATGGCTTCCATCTCCAGTTTAATTTCATCTCGTTTTGTGTTTTTATAATAATGCTTGTATATTGTCATCGGGCTGTTTCCCGCCATCTCAGCAACCACTCCAGCGAGTTTCCCGCTGTCAACCATTTTAGAGATAAACGAGCCCCGAGCGGAATACCATGTGATATTTTCAGTGATACCGAGCATCTTGCACGCTTTGGTCAAAGTCCTGGATACAAGTTTAGAGATTTGCTTTACTCGTGTTTGTCTCTTTGAAGATGTTGTATGCTTATGTGTAAAGACCGGGAAAACATAGTTCCCATAACATGCCCCAACATATTTATTCATGATCATCTTGGCTTTGGTTATAAGTATGGGCTTGGCCGTTTTAGGGAACTTGATACGTTCGTAAACAATGCGGTCGTCTTCAACCAAATCCCATGTCAAATTACACACATCGACGTTTGCCATTCCGCCAGTGTAGTAGCTGAATAAGAATAAATCAAGATGTAATTGTTCCTTCGGCGAGAACAAAGTTCGGTCAATATTAGCAATCTTTTCAATGACTTTATCCGAAACAGCCTTTGAGGTAGTCTCATCCCATTTGATATCATCTCCCAGGCAAAGGAACGCATCCATATTGACACCATACATGCCTTCTTTATATGCATAATTACATATAGCCCTTAATTTTCTAAGCTTACCTGTAAGACCACCTTTATTGCCGTTTCTTATGCCCCTTTCTTTGATCCAAAATGCATAATCCAGCAAAAATTGTTCGGTAATATCGATAAAGTAATAGGATGAAAAAGCTCTATCGTATTTTTCTTTGGTAAAAGATGATAGCGAACGCTTCATTTGCATGTAGACTTGTGCATTAGGACTGCTATCTATTATTTGCCCATTTTTTATTCGCTTCTTTTCGTTAAATCGTAGAATCAGGGAATCAATCATCTGAGCTACGGACTTTACTTTAACCTCGGGCTTGTTTTGTTTGATGACGTCAAAGTAATGAGAAACTTCTACGGGCGACCAGTTTCGGCCTTCACTTTCCCATGTGTCGATGACATGAAGATACTTTGTCTTAATGTCAAATAACAACTTGTTTTTAGTCGTTGCGTCAGGCGTTCCTGTCTTGAAGCATTGAGATTTTGCATCCCAGTTCTTTAAAAGGCCGGTAATATTGAGAACTTTGGGGACACGAGCATAGCCCGTTTTGAAGAAAATCAGCTCCAGCTTGACCATTTTCTGGTCCTTGGGGTTCATCTTACCCCGGATATTGATTGTATACATAAAGATAAAGTGTTAAGTTGTTGCCTTAATTACCATTAGTAGGCATTAGTTGCTCTAAATTAACCTACATAATTACCTACATGAAAAGAGTAGGATATACGGTAATGAAAGGTTTATACGGTCTCGACCGTTCTTCTTCAACAACCTAACACTTTATCTATCAAAAACTTATAAAACAACGCTTATAAGTCTCAAAAAAGCCCCCTTCCTCGCGGTCGGGGATTTTTTCATCTATGCGATCAAGGATTACTTCTCCTCCTTGGCAGCCGCTTCCATCGCGTCCTTGAGTTCGGCCAGACCGGCGATGTCGCCCAGCGTGGTCTTCTCGACCGAAGCGTTGATCTTCTTCACCGAAGACTTGGTAGCCTCGGCAGAAGCCTTTCTTTCGGCAGCCTGCTCGGCGCGCTCGGCACGTTTAGCCTCTTCGAAAAGACGAGTGTGCGAAAGCGTGATGCGCTTGGTAGCCTTCGAGAATTCGATCACCTTGAACGGCAGTTTCTCGCCGACCGTCGCCGTCGTGCCGTCCTCTTTCACCAGCTGACGCATCGGAGCGAAGCCCTCGACGTT
>QAKH01000100.1 GCA_003343885.1 Clostridiales bacterium
TGCGGAGCGAAGCGGAGCCTAAGTTTTACGGCGTCCCCGGGAGTCGAGAGGGTGCGCACACCCTCCGCGTACTTTTTTGGCACCTTTTTTCGTACAAGCGAAAAAAGTACATATCGTTCCCCATCCCCATGGGAGTCGAGAGGGTGCGCACACCCTCCGCGTACTTTTTTGGTATTTTTTGTTAAAAAACGTTTTTTTCTTAACAATTGTTGAATTACACACAAAAATATGGTAAAATAAACCGATAATGCCGAAAGACTCTGCAAAATACGGAGAAAAGCACTGCTTTTTCCCCTTGTCCCGTCAGAGCCGTAATACCGGCACAATATCGTTTTGAAGAAAGGATCCGGTAAACGATAATGGCAAAAACCTTTAAGGGCGGCATACATGTGCCAAGCTCAAAAAACACAAAAGATTCGCCGATTGTTGATTTTCCGCCGCCGAAAATCGTGTCTATCCCTCTCAGTCAGCATATAGGAGCGCCTGCCGCTCCGCTGGTTTCAAAAGGAGACGCCGTGTCGGTTGGCCAGATTATCGGATATACACCCTCCGGGCTGTCATGTCCGGTTCATGCAAGCGTGTCCGGAGTAGTAAAGGACGTTGAGATGCGCCCGTCATACACAGGATACGGCAAAACGGCGCATGTCATAATAGAGAACGACTTTCAAAATACCTTGCATGAGTCCGTGAAACCGAGATACGAAAGCCTTGACGAAGCCGACAGCGACGGAATATGCGAGATAGTCAAGCAGGCAGGTATCGCCGGAATGGGCGGAGCGGCATTCCCGACATACGCAAAAATCCAGTCGGCAATAGGCAAGGCAACCGAGCTTATTGTCAACTGCGCCGAGTGCGAACCGTATATCACCGCAAACCACCGCCTTATGCTCGAGGAGCCGGAACGTATAATAGGCGGCACGAAAATACTGTTAAAGGCGCTCGGACTTAATCACGCAATATTTGCGGTTGAAGATAACAAAAAGGACGCCGCCGCCGTACTCAAGGAAAAAACGGCGGATGATCCCGGGCTTGAGGTAGAGATTCTTAAAACAAAATATCCGCAGGGCGATGAGCGTCAGCTTATTTACGCACTTAAAAAAGTGGAGCTTCCCGCAGGAAAGCTCCCGGCGGACGTCGGATGCGTCATTTTCAACGCAGAGACCTGCGCCGCCGTATATACTGCCTTTACTACGGGTATGCCGCTTGTCAGCCGTGTCGTTACGGTTGACGGCGACGCCGTGTGCGAACCTAAGAATATACGTGTGCCCATAGGAACAAGCTACGAGGACGTTTTTGCTTTCTGCGGAGGGCTTAAGGAAAGCGCGGCACGCATTATAAGCGGTGGTCCGATGATGGGAAATGCCCAATGGGACTATAATGCCGTGATAATGAAAAACACTTCAGCACTGCTTGTGCTTTCGGACGAAAACATTTCGGTAAAACCCGAAAACGCGTCATGCATACACTGCGGAAAGTGCGTTTCGGTTTGTCCCATGCATCTTATGCCGAATTACCTTGCGGCGTTCTCAAAGGCGGACAACGACGAAATGTGCGAAAAATTCAGTCTTTTGTCCTGCGTTGAGTGCGGGTGCTGTACGTATACGTGCCCGGCACGTGTTCCGATAGTCCAGCTTATAAGAAACAAAAAGGCAAAGATACTCGCCGCCAGAAAAAAAGCGGCAGCCGCCGCGGCGGACAAAATGTGAGGAGGCGAATAAAGTGACAGGGGATACCCAAAACAGAAAATTTTTGAAAATGAACGCCTCACCGCATGTTCATACCCACGTAACTACCACTTTTTTGATGCTCGACGTTATAATAGCGCTGATTCCGGCGCTTGTGTGGAGCGTATACGTATTTTCGTGGCGTGCGCTTTCGGTGACGGCGGTAAGCGTCGCGTCATGCGTAGTGTTTGAGTTTTTGTACAGAAAAATTATGAGAAAGCCTGATACCATAGGCGATCTGTCCGCAGTGGTCACAGGCGTGCTTTTAGCGTTTTGCCTGCCGGTCGGAGTACCTATGTGGATGCCGGTGTTAGGTGCGTTTTTTGCGATTGTCATAGTAAAGCAGCTTTATGGCGGAATAGGCAAAAACGTGGTAAATCCGGCGCTTGCGGCAAGAGTGTTTCTGTTTCTTTCATTTTCGGAAAGTATGTCAAGCTTCGTTTTGCCGCACGCAGGCAATGCGGGTGAGGTAGACGCCGTAGCCTCGGCAACACCTCTTGCGCTTTTGCAGAAAGGAACAGTTCCGGACGTTTCGCTTCTCGATATGTTCTTAGGAGAAATGCCGGGCTGTATCGGAGAAGTTTCCGTGACAATGCTTCTTCTCGGCGGAGTTTACCTGTTGTTGAGAAAAGTCATAACATGGCATATTCCGGTTTCCTACATACTGACTGTCGCTGTTATCGCACTGATTTTCCCGACAGGAGATATGACATCCGTTGAATTTATGCTGTACCAGCTTTGTTCCGGCGGTCTTATGCTCGGTGCGCTCTTTATGGCGACCGACTACGTGACATCTCCGGCAACAAACACGGGAAGAATAATATACGGTATCGGATGCGGACTTATAACAATGTTTATAAGATACTTCGGATATCCCGAGGGCGTGTCGTTTGCAATACTCGTAATGAATTTGTTTACGCTTGCGCTTGACAAGTGGACTATGCCGATAAAATTCGGAGGAGGTAAGAAGCTTGGAAAAGGCAAATAAAAAAGGCTCGGAAAATTTCGCGTATGTTGCGAACATAGCCTTAAGACTGCTTGTTATCTGCGCGTTTATAGCGGCGCTTGTAGCGGCGGTGAATTACATAACCAAAGACAAAATCGCCATGAACCAAAAAAAGGCGACCGCCGAGGCGCTAAGCTCCATTTACGCAGAACAGAATATGGTGTTTTCAGTGAGCGAGGACGGTTCTTCATATGTCGTAAATGATCTTGACGGAAACACTGTAGGAAGCTGTGAAAGCCTTGCGGGAGAATTTGAAGCGGATATTGACGCAGTGTACGTAATAAAAGACACTGATTCGGAAGTGCTCGGGTACTGCGTGGAGGCAAGTCCCATGGGCTTTAAGGACGAGATAGGAATACTTGTAGCCGTCAATCCCGACGTTACGCTGAAAGAACTCAGCATTATAAGCCTCAAAGATACAAAGAGTATAGGCGACAAGGTTATGATGCCCGATTTTCTTGACAAATTCAAGAATAAATCGCCCGGCTTTGCCGATACAGAGCAAGGTCTTAAGGAAATGGTTATAAGCGGAGCTACCCGTACCAGCGAGCCTGTAACAAAGGCGGCAGACACGGCGCTTAAGCAGATACAGAAAATTGTAGCAGGGGAGGAAGAGAAATGAGTAATGATAAAAAACCGTCCCTTATAAAACGGCTTTTCGAAGGACTTTTCGACCAGAACCCAATACTTGTTCAGCTTCTCGGTACCTGCCCCACTCTCGCAACGACTACATCCATGAAAAACGGAGTCGGCATGGGACTGTCAGCAGCCGCCGTGCTTATCATGTCAAACCTGCTTATTTCACTGCTCAGGAAATTCATTCCCAAACAGGTGAGAATAGCGGCGTATATTGTTATAATTTCGGGTTTTGTTACCGCAATTGAGCTTCTTATAAAAGCGTTTGTCCCGGCGCTCGACGCCTCTCTCGGACTGTTTATTCCGCTGATTGTCGTAAACTGTATAATTCTCGCAAGAGCAGAAGCCTACGCCTCAAAAAATCCCCCGATAGACTCCATGCTTGACGGACTTTTCATGGGACTCGGCTTTACGTTTGCGCTCGGGCTTCTCGGCGCAGTGCGTGAGCTTATCGGAAACGGAACAATATGGGATAAGGACGTTTCTTTCGGCGTCTATCCCGGAATCAGCCTGTTTACGCAGCCGGCGGGAGCATTTATTACGCTCGGCGTGATAATCGCCGCCGTAAATGCCATAAAAGCCTTTTCGGCAAAGAAAAAAGGAGGCGGTAGGTAATGTCGGCATCAGCGCTTATCGGACTTTTGATTTCATCAATCATCATAAATAACTATATTTTCTCAAGGTTTCTCGGTATATGCCCGTTTCTCGGACTGTCCGAGAAAACCTCCACTGCGCTCGGAATGGGGTGTGCCGTTACCTTTGTCATGACCGTGTCAACTGCCGTCACCTGGTGCGTGTACCATTTCGTGCTTGTGCCGGCGGAGCTTGAATACCTCAAGACAATCGCTTTTATTCTGATTATCGCTTCCCTCGTGCAGCTGCTTGAGATGTTCCTTCGAAAAGCCGTTCCGGCGCTTTATTCGGCGCTCGGAATATATCTGCCGCTCATTACAACCAACTGCGCTATACTCGGTTCGGCGCTTCTCTGCATACAGAACGAGTATTCTTTCCTTCCGTCGATAGTCTTCAGCTTTGGTTCGGCGCTCGGATTTACGCTCGCTATCGTGATTTTCTCTTTTGTCAGGGAAAGAGTTGCGTTAAGCGAAACGCCAAAGTGCTTTAAAGGAACTCCCATAGCGCTTGTCACGGCAGGGCTTATTGCCATGGCGTTTTCCGGATTTTCCAGCATACAGCTTCCGTTTTAATGCCGCGGCGCAAGCGGTGCAAAGATGGCAAAGATAGCATAGATAGTTACGGAGAGATGGATAAATGAAAGAAATACTTATCGCTTTAGCGTGTTTTGCCGTAATAAGCGGCATACTCGGAGTAATTCTTGCGATTGCAAGCAAGGTTTTTGCGGTACACACTGACGAGAGAATAGAAAAAATTACCGAGTGTCTGCCCGGCGCAAACTGCGGCGGATGCGGATATACCGGCTGCGAGGCGCTTGCCAAGGCAATTGTCGAGGGCAAGGCTCCGGTAAACGCGTGCAATTCCGCAACCGACGAAGCACTTGCCGAAATAGGCAAGATTATGGGCGTTGAAGCAAAGCACAGCAAGAGATACCGTGCTCAGGTTATGTGTTCGGGTACGCATGATCTTGCAAAAAAGAAGTACATTTATAAGGGAATAGCAGACTGCGCGGCGGCAAACAAGCTTGCCGGCGGCGACAAGCTGTGCCCGAACGGCTGTATCGGTCTCGGTACCTGCAAGGCGGCATGTAAGTTTGACGCAATACAGATAATAAACGGAGTTGCAGCCGTGGACTATGATAAATGCCGTGCGTGCGGAGCGTGCGTCGCAGCATGCCCCAAGGGAATCATAAAGCTTATTCCGTACGACGCTAAACACTGGGTAGGCTGCAGCAGTACCGACAAAGGACCTGTTACACGCTCATATTGCGATATCGGCTGTATCGGCTGCAAAATGTGTGAAAAGAAATGCCCCACAGGAGCTATCAAGGTTACCGATTTTGTGGCGGAAATAAATTACGATATATGTACCGGGTGCGGCGAGTGTGAAAAGGTTTGTCCGAGAAAAATTATTTGGTCGGATAATTCACAGTCAGACGAGGGACTTGTAAGGGTAAAGCAGGGTAATGAAGCGGACTCCGCAAGTTAAGTAAATCAGTGTCGACAGGCTCCGGCAGGCGTCAGCATAAGAAAATATCGAAAGCATATACAGACATATACAAACATATACGAATATATACGAATATATACAATGTATACGAATATATGACAAAACGGACTGGGGTAAAGGATTATAATCCTGCCTCAGCCCGTTTGCGTAATGTTTATGCGGAATGTTTATCTAAAACCGAAAAGCGAGCTCAAGCAATACGCGTCGCCGCTGTCAACCTTTTGTAAAGGTTTCGCATTCCGTACCGCTCTGACCTTTACTGGCACTGCCTGAAACGGTGATGTTGGGTGCGGTACAGTGGTTTGAAGTGTTGTGCTTGCAGTCCTGAGCATCGCACTCGATGCTGCAGGCTCCGCAGGCGCAGTCAGCAGGAGTGCAGTTTACATATCCTTTTTCAGTGCGGTCCGTATAGCTTTCGCAAACGGTATCGCACGCTTTTTCGGCGCGTGCGCCTTCTATGCGTATGCTCTCAAGTCTGCATCCGCCGTCGCAGTTATAGGTGCATCCATATACTTCACAAGAAACTTTAGCCATGATTATTTACATCCTTTCGGAAATTTTTTCGGAGAAACCTCCGGAAATAGTATGTCCGGTTTATGCGTTTTTATAAATAAAATTATTTGACTCATCGCTTTTTGAACATACTTTAAGGCTGTTACAAAAACAAAAAATATATTCAATAAAAATGGTAAAACTATTTTAACAGAATGAGAATCTGCGTCCGGCAAAATAATACGGACGGATATTTCCGCTTTCGGAGGTATTTATGAAAAAAATTTCGGCTTCGGCCATGTGCTTTACATTTACAGGCTGTTTCTTAGGTGCAGGATACGTGTCCGGGCAAGAGCTTTACCAGTTCTTCGGCGCTTTCGGAGCTGCGGGCATAGTGGGACTTTTTATTGCTGTCGCAATTCTTGGAGTGTTTAATGTAATGCTTGTGCGCATTGTAAAAAGCACCGGGGATACCCGTATCGACAGGGCCGTAGTAGGTTCGGAAAACAAAACTCTGTTGTTTCTTGTAGGAACGGCGGAAATGTTTATATTTTTCGGAACGTATGTCGTAATGGCGGCAGGCGCAGGAGCACTTACCGAAATGCTTACCGGCTTTAACGGAGCACATATCGCAGGGTCATTTGTTTTTTGCCTGATAATATCTTTTATTGCGGTAAGAGGAATACCCGGGCTTGTCAGAATTTTTTCCGGCGTGGTACCGTTTCTCATTGTCATGACTCTTATAATCGGCGTTGTTACAGTGTTTTTAAATGCCGGAAACGGATTTGATTTTAAAGCTTCGGAGTATAAAAATCCTCTTATCCCGAATTTTGCCGCGGGAGCTTTGACTTTTGCCTCTTATAACCTGTTCTGCTCTATTGGAGTGCTGTGTCCGGTAGGAGCGAGAGCGGACAGTTTTTCCAAGGCGGTTAAAGGAACGGTGTATGGATGCGTAATGCTTATTTTCGTTGCGTTTTCAGTTTTGTTTTCTGTGTCCGTGCTGCCGCAAAGTACAAGTCATAGCCTGCCTATGCTGTATGTTGCCGAAACAATTTCTCCGTTAATAAAATACGTGTACGCACTGCTTCTTTTGCTTGCAATGTCAGGAGCGTCGCTTGCTTCGCTTATACCGACCGTGACTTATTTTTGTGAAAAATCGAAATTCGCCGAAAAACATGGCACTCCGGTTATTTTTTCTCTCAGCGGAGTCGCCTTCCTGTTAAGCTGTTTCGGGTTTGCCGATCTTGTCGGAACAGTATTTTCTGTTTTCGGATATGTATCTCTCGTGGCAATGGCAGGAATTACAAGGCATTTTTTTGTCTTAAAAAAGAGAAAAAATTGATATTTTGCGTAACCGCGCGCCATTTTTGACGGGATTTTCGTCTCGTGCAGGTATTTCCGGTATTTGGTTCTGTTTCCTTAAATATAGACATACACATCAATTGACTTTTGAGAACGGATATGCTATAATATTTAATACATTTGAGGAATGTGTGTATAAATATTTTTGCTTTGCGTAACAAATTATTTTTTTGAAAAGAAACAGCACATATAGTAATGATATTTATATTTTCGGATTCCATATAATTTGGTGTACATGTGTCGGCTTGCTCGGTATATATGCATACGCATTGCGTATTACGCGGTATGCATTATGCATTATGCGTTATGTGTGTCCGCTGTCATTCATGCTGAATCACAGTCTCGGACAAGCCATGGAGGTAGAAATGAGCTTTAAAAACATACTAAAAATACGGTGGACGCTCGTTTTGTACGACATAATTATTCTCGCTTTTTCAGAAGTGCTGCTGCTCGCGGTATACAGGGGTACGGAAAATCTTGGATATACTGACATATTAACTCATTCGGTTCTTGCGGCGGCATGCGTTTTAATTGGTCGGTTTATTTGTAATGTTTACCGTCAGATTTGGAGATACGGCGGAGTACAGTGCTACATAAGGCTGCTTTTTTCGGACGCGCTGGCTTTCCTGCTGTATTTGACTTTTGTATATGTATTGCCGATAGGCAAAGTGTCTTTCGCAAGAATGTTAGCCCTTGTATGCGTAAATTTGCTGGGAGCTCTCACAATACGTCTTTTTTACAGATATGCGTATAAGTGCTCAAACGATGAGACCTCTTGGGGAAAATGTCTCGCGGTTCTTTTAAAAATATTTTCCGGAGTGGAAAACGCGAATAACGGACGCGCGAACCGCATTAAAATCGCGCTGATCGGCGCCGGCAACGTAGGAGTCGGACTTGCCGAGGAGCTTATGAGCAATCCTTCGTCAGCTTATTCTCCTCGCTGTTTTATTGATACGTCCAAACAAAAAATCGGAAGGGAAATTCACGGTCTTCCGGTATTGTCTGTGGAAGAAGCGGTTGCGTCAAGACTCAGCGAATTTGAAGTCCAGGAGGTAGTATTTACGATACCGTCCTTGGACAATGAGAAAAAAAAGCGTCTTTACGAATATTATAAGCAGGCAGGATATAAAATCAAAGTTTATGACTATCCGGCTATTCAAGCTGTAGGCGGAAAACGGCAGTTAAGAGATTTTGACGTAGAG
The DNA here is from genome assembly GCA_003343885.1 of Clostridiales bacterium. GTDB lineage: Bacteria > Bacillota > Clostridia > Oscillospirales > CAG-382 > UMGS882. The sequence continues at coordinate 8,565 of QAKH01000100.1, forward strand.
GAACTTCTCTTCAGGCGACCTCTGCTTGTTACCGATAAAAAAACTGTACAATATTATACAGGGAAAGTTGTGCTTATAACCGGCGGAGGCGGTTCAATCGGCTCCGAGCTTTGCAGACAGCTTGCTAAAATGCAGCCGAAACAGCTTATAATACTTGACATATATGAAAACGGAGCCTACGATATTCAGCAGGAGCTGAAAATAGCGTTCGGCAATTCGCTTGATATAAGAATAGAGATAGCTTCGATAACAAATAAGTCGGCAATTGAGCGGATTTTTGAACTGTACCGTCCTCAGATAGTAATAAACGCCGCCGCTCACAAGCACGTGCCGTTAATGGAGCATAACTGCATTGAAGCAATAGAGAATAACGTGTTCGGAACGAAAAATGTGGTAGATATGTGTGAAAAATACGGCGCGGAGAGCTTTATAATGGTTTCTACCGACAAGGCTGTAAATCCGACGAACGTAATGGGAGCCACAAAGCGCATGTGCGAGATGATAGTCCAGAGCGCCGGACTTTATGGAAACGTGAAATACAGCGCGACACGGTTCGGGAACGTGTTGGGCAGCGCAGGCTCGGTTATTCCGCTGTTTAAGCGGCAGATAGCGAACGGAGGACCTATAACGCTCACTGACAGGCGCATAATACGTTATTTTATGACAATTCCCGAGGCGTCTCAGCTTGTTTTGCAAAGCGGAGCGATGGCAAATAACGGAGAACTGTTTGTACTGGACATGGGAAAACCGGTAAAAATACTTGATCTTGCGGAGAATATGATAAAATTATCCGGAGCTACCGAAATTGAAATAGTGGAAATCGGTCTGCGGCCGGGAGAAAAGCTGTATGAGGAACTGTTAGTGGATACCGAAACACTCGACAAGACGGAAAACAGCCTGATATTCATAGAAAAAGACCGTCCTCTGAGCAGAGATCAGATACAGGAAAAACTTGCCCTTCTCAAATCTGCGTGTGAAACAGGGGATGAAGAGACGGCTAAGGAAGCGTTATTTGACGTTATTCCGACATATCGTCCGGCAGAGGAAGTCAACGAGAATTTTGATGACAAAAAAGTACAGGTCTCGCGGCTTGACTTCCATGATACAAGAAAACACACGCATGGCACAGAAAGGCTTGCGGCGAGATAAAAGGCCGCTGTTTCATAATAAATGTGCAGTATAAAGGTCTGTTTAGCAACAGTTTGAGCTTTTAATGGGGAAATTCCGTGGTGAGTTTTCCCTTTTTTATGTTCGGCGGCTGTGAGGCGTTCCAATTTTCGTGAACGAGTAATCAAAAACAACAATTTTATTTTACGCGAAAATAAGTCCGTTTCGTGCCATACATCCAAGCAGTCAAACAAAAAACTAAAAGCCAAATAAAAAAGGCGCCGCAAAGCGTCACGAGAACGAAGTGAGCGGGACACTTTGCGGCAAAACATTATTTTTCCTCCGCTTTTTTTAAAAAAGCGGACGGGGTGTGGGGCAGAGCCCCATAGATCTCTCGTGCAAATATGGAGCGGTGTCCTATAAATCCCTTGGGTGAGAGCCGAGGCAACACCAACGTGCAAGCAAGATAAAAAGGGAATTATATTTTTCTTTGAAGCATGTCCGTTTGACAGCCAAAAACCAAGCAGTCAAACAAAAAACTAAAAGCCAAATAAAAAAGGCGCCGCAAAGCGTCACGAGAACGAAGTGAGCGGGACACTTTGCGGCAAAACATTATTTTTCCTCCGCTTTTTTAAAAAGCGGACGGGGTGTGGGGCAGAGTCCCATAGATCTCTCGTGCAAATATGGAGCGGCGCCCCATAAAAATCCCTCACGCTAAGGGGCGAGCCATTCAGCTTTTACGTTCTATCATTACAGAAAACTTTGAGTCGACAAGAGCGGCTTCAGGCAAGTAATCGAAATTAAAGCTGAGTTCAGTTCCGCCGTTATCAGCTGTAAAGGCAAAGAAACCGTCAATAGTTCCGAGTTGATTTTCAGAAGTAAATACTGTTTTTCTTGCGGCGGAGGCTTGTGCGGTTCCGTTATATACCGGTGTTATTTCAAGCGTTCCGGCATTTGTTCCTACGCCTTGGAATGAATAATGAACAGCGTATTTTCCATCCGGAACCGATATGCTTGAGCCGTTGTCCGCTATGCGTGAGCCAAGTTTTGTGTCGGCAAGCGACAACGCAACCGGCTGATTTGCGGCAAGCGTCGTTGTTGGAGCAGTGTAATAAGCATGGTCGCTTACGGCAGCTACGCCTGCTACACCAGCCGGTCCGGTAGGTCCGGTGGGGCCGGTGGGTCCGGTAGGTCCGGTAGGTCCTTGTTCACCCTGAGGACCCTGTGCACCTTGAGGACCTTGATCGCCCTGAAGACCTCTTTCACCTTGAGGTCCTTGCGCTCCCTGAGGACCTTGTTCACCGGTAGGACCAGTGGGACCTGTTGCTCCGGTTGCACCTGTTGCACCTGTTGCTCCAGTTGCACCATCTGTTCCGTCGATACCTCTTGCTCCCTGAATACCAGCTTCACCGGTAGGACCGGTAGCACCAGTGGGACCGGTAGGACCGGTCGGACCTGTAGCTCCGGTTGCTCCTGTGGCTCCGGTTTCGCCGGTCGCACCCGTGGGACCTGTTGCTCCAGTCGGCCCTGTAACGCCTTGTTCACCTGTCACACCAGTAGCACCGGTAGGACCAGTAGGACCGGCAGGTCCGGTAGCACCGGTAGCACCAGTTGCACCGGTTACACCGTCAATACCTCTTGCACCCTGTACACCTGTTGCACCAGTCGGTCCGGTCGGACCGGCAGGTCCTGTTGCACCGGTAGCTCCGGTGGCACCGGTAGCGCCGGTGGCACCTGTTGGTCCCGTAGCTCCTGTGTAAATTATAGCAGGCCCGGTAGGTCCGGTAGGACCTGTAGCTCCGGTGGGACCTATTGGTCCCATAGGTCCGGCAGGCCCTGTACAGCAGCGCGGCGGGCATGGAGGAGGACAAGGATGAGGTCTGTGTCCTCCGCCGCAGCCGCAGGAATTGTTATTGTTGTTTCCGCTGCCATTTCCGCAGCCGCAGGAGTTGCTATTGTTGTTTCCGCTGCCGTTCCCACAGCCGCAGGAGTTGTTATTGTTGTTTCCGCTGCCGTTTCCGCAGCCGCAGGAGTTGTTATTGTTGTTTCCGTTTCCGCATCCGCAGCCACTTCCGCTGCCGGCGCCGCCTGTGCCGGTATTCGGACAGTTAGGAAGTCCACCGAACGGAGGAAAAGAGGGAAATTGCGGCATTGAAGGTCCGGTGATTCTGCCGTTACCGGAAGAGCCGCATCCGCAGTTTATCATAAGCACGTATCCTTTCGTATAGTACTGACAAAGATCGGCGATATTTGTTTTTCGGCGTTCCCTGTCTATACATAATATGAAAAACACTTCTGTTTTGTCAAAGGGCGGAATATAATGTACAGTAAAATAAGATGAATACGGTCGGTTTGAATTCATAATACAAATTGAGTTTAACCGGACGACATGAGGAGCGGTTGTATTTATGACTTTTTCACTGTGCATGATAGTAAGGAATGAAGAACGTACCTTGAAAAGGTGTCTTGACAGCGTAGCAGGAGTTTTTGACGAAATAGTTATTGTTGATACCGGTTCGGCAGACCGCACAAAGGTCGTTGCAAAGGCTTATACCGACAAGGTGTATGACTTTGCGTGGTGTGACGACTTTTCCGCAGCACGAAATTTTTCGTTTTCAAAAGCAGTGTGCGACTACATAATGTGGCTCGACGCAGATGACGTATTAAGCGAGGAAAACAGAAACAAGCTGATTGAATTAAAAAATAAAATTTCACCGGAAATAGATGTCGTAATGATGAAATACGCTATTTCTTTTGACGGCGCCGGAAACCCGACTTATTATTATTACCGGGAAAGGTTGGTAAAAAGACTCGGCGGATTTATGTGGAACGGTTTTGTTCATGAAGTGATTACGCCTAAAGGGAATGTAATTTATGAAGACATATGTGTGTATCATTTTCCCGATTCACGGCGCAGAAAAGATCCGGCACGCAACCTAAAACTGTACGAAAAAATGGTGGCGTCGGGCGTAAAACTCAGCGCCAGACAGACGTACTACTACGGCAGAGAACTGTATTATAACGGAAAGTATGACCTTGCCGCAAAGCATCTCGAAAGCTTTTTGGGCTTTCCCGGAGCGTGGTACGCCGATAAAATCGGCGCGTGCGTGATGCTTTATGAAATATATGAAAATTCCTTTCCGGAACGTGCAAGAGAAATTATAGCAAAGGCACTGTCTTACGAAACGGTCAACCCACAGGTGCTGTGCCTTATGGGAGACAGCCATAAACGAGCCGGAAGCTATGAGCAGGCAATTTTCTGGTATAATGCCGCTCTCGGCTGCCCGGAGCAGTACCGGCAGGCAGGCTTTATTCTGCCTGAATATGAAAAATATTACCCTTACCTTCAAATGTGCGTGTGCTATGACAGACTTGGCAAGATAGATAAAGCCAAAGAGTGTAACCGCCTTGCCGGAGAAATAAATCCGCTCAGCAGTCAGGTAAAATATAATAACGACTACTTTGCTTCTCTTGAGAAGAAGCAGCAGGAATAAAAAAACAGTTAAAAATTACAAAAAGCCTTGAAAAAAACGGTTAGCTGTAATATAATGGAAAAAACGGATTTTGAAAGGAGTTTTTACAATGATAAAGAAGTTAGGTTTACAGCTCTACACATTAAGAGACTTTTTCAAGGATGAGGAATTTACCGACCTTACCTTTAAGAAAATGGCAGATCTCGGATATACCGAGGCTCATACCGCGGGAACATATGTCGCAGCCGATAAGTTTATCGAGCTTGCTCACAAGCACGGTATAAACTTCATAGGAACACATTACGATTATAACGAAATTCTCCACAACCCCGAAGAAACCATGAGAATACATAAGATGTGGGGAACAACCAATATCGGTATCGGCGGCATGCCCGGAGAAGCGAGAGGCTCGGCTGACGCACTCAAGAAGTTTATATATGACTTCAACAAGGCGGCTGAAGGATACGCAAAACACGGCTTCAAGCTCACATACCACAATCACCACTTTGAATTCCTCAGAATAGACGGCACAAAGACTCTTATGGATTATCTGTATGAAGGACTTGATCCGGCTACAACAAGCTTCGTGCTTGATACATGCTGGGTACACGCCGGAGGCGGAGATTTGCGTGACTGGATGGAAAAGCTTGCCGGAAGAATAGACATTCTCCATCTGAAAGACATGATGCTTAAATCCGAAGGCGGTCATCTGTTCGGTACCATGACGGAAGTAGGCAACGGAACCGTCAACTGGAAGGGCGTTCTTGAAACCGCCGAGAAGATTGGCGTAAAGCACTACGTTGTAGAACAGGACGCAAACTTTATAAATAACAATCCGTTTATCAGCATTAAGGCAAGCGCCGATTACCTCAAGCAGTTCATGGCTTAAATGTTTTGATTTCGTGAACTCATGCTTGTGTCCGGCGGGCGTATCTTTTGCGGATGAGATGAACCGCAGGAGCGCTTAACCGTGGAATATTGCAAATAACAGCAAGAAGCCCGTCTTTCCGGTTTTCCAGAACGGCGGGCTGTTTTGTGATATGTGGTGATATCGGATGTTACTAACGCGGGAGTTTATTTGAGTAAAAACTGGAAATAATAAAAAAACAGAAAACATCCGAATAACGGGGGAAAAAATGGAAAGAGAAAGTTTAGGAAGCAGACTGGGCTTTATACTGTTAAGCGCAGGCTGTGCGATAGGAATAGGAAACGTGTGGAAATTCCCGTACATGGTGGGACAAAACGGCGGCGGTATATTTGTACTGATATATTTGTTTTTCTTGCTCATAATGGGTGTTCCGGTAATGACTATGGAATTTTCTTTGGGAAGAGCGAGCAGGAAGAGTCCGGCGGCGCTTTACCAACAGCTTGAAAAACCGGGACAGAAGTGGCATATACACGGATATATTGCGGTTGCCGGAAATTATATTTTGATGATGTTTTATACGGTAGTTGCCGGCTGGATGTTAAAATACTTTGTTTCAAGTGCTTCGGGAGGATTTGACGGTCTTGATACCGCACAGATTGAGACACGTTTCAATGATATGATGGCGGATCCCGGCTCAATGGTTTTGTATACCTTTGTAGTAATCATCTTGGGATTTATCATTTGCTCGTTCGGACTTAAAAACGGTATTGAAAAAATAACAAAATACATGATGCTGTCGCTGTTGTTTATTCTGGTTGCGCTTGCAGTCAACAGTATTTTCCTGCCGGGAGGTGCCGAGGGACTTTCATTCTATCTGAAACCTGACCTAAACCGCATAAAGAGCGTCGGAGTATGGAATGTTATCGTAAGCGCCATGAATCAGGCGTTTTTCACACTGAGTCTCGGAATGGGTGCTATGGCTATTTTCGGCAGCTACATTGACAAAAAGCGCTCTCTTTTAGGGGAAAGCGTGCGAGTGGCGGCACTTGATACTTTTGTGGCGATAGCCTCAGGTCTTGTCATTTTTCCCGCTTGCTCAGCATACGGAGTACCGGCGGACAGCGGTCCTGATCTTATATTTATAACACTGCCGAATATATTTAATCACCTGCCGTTCGGAAGAGTGTGGGGAAGCCTGTTCTTCGTATTTTTATCCTTTGCCGCACTGTCTACGGTACTTGCGGTGTTTGAGGGAATAATCGCATGTACAATGGATCTGTTTGGCTGGAGCAGAAAAAAGGCAAGCTTTATAAATGCGCTTTTGATGTTGGTTTTATGCCTGCCATGCGTTTTCGGATTTAATGTGCTGTCAGGATTCTCTCCGTTCGGAGGAGAAACCACGATAATGGATTTGGAGGACTTTGCCGTATCCAACGTAATTTTGCCGCTCGGTTCGCTTTGCTATGTGCTGTTTTGCGTATCCCGATACGGTTGGGGATGGAAAAATTTTGTCAACGAAGCGAATACCGGTAAAGGCGCAAAGATGGCTGCGTGGATGCGTCCGTACGTAACATACGTGCTTCCGGTAATAATACTTGTCCTGTTTGTCGGCGGCATGATAAGCTTCTTCTCGTGATCGGCGGGCGGCTGTGAGCCGCTGCAAGTTACGCGGGCGAGCATGCTTTACGAGGGATCTATGGGGCTCTGCCCCAAACCCTGTACGAGGGATTTATGGGGCTCTGCCCCATACCCCTGTACGAGGGATCTATGGGGCTCTGCCCCATACCCCGCCCGCTTTTTTAGAAAAAGCGGGGGAAAAATAATGTTTTGTCGCCAAGTATCCCACTCATTTCATTCGTGCGATACTTGGCGCCTTTTTTCTTTTTTAAACTTAAATTTTGGCTTTTATTTCAATGACATAAATTCAACAATCCAAACTCAAACGACAATCCAAAACCAATTATAACAAAAACCAAAAGATTTCCAAAAATCACCGATGTGTTAGTCCGCAGATGCTAAGGAGTAAGTAAAAACTGCGCCTTTTTGCGTTTCCGCATGCTGTGGAATTTCCAGTATCGCCGTCAAATCTTAAAAATTTGACGGCGTCCACGGGTGTCGAGAGGGTGCGCACACCCTCCGCGTACTTTTTTGGCACCTTTTTTCGTACGAGCGAAAAAAGTGCGGCAAGACTGCCTGCAACTTTCGCGGACGGCGGCAATGTGCCGCTGTAATACTCGCGGACAAGCAAGAGAAAAAGGTAAATTTATCTTTCGAGAATCCGTGTCCGTTTGTGCGGCACAAACGCAACCGCACAAACTCATAGGAAAAACAAAATTTAAGTTCTTTTCGTTCAAAAAAGCGCAGAAAAAGTTGTAACTATATTTTAACATTAAAAATCTCCGGAACCTTAAAGCAAAAAGGCTCCGGAGATTGATTTTTGTGAATACAAGTGTGAATTGCCGCAAGAGGGATGAGGTTATAACTTTTCTGCGTTTTTATAATTCTTGCGTTTTACGTTCTCGTGCTCTTGCGGCAAAACGCCTTATCAGGTCAAACCGTAAAAATGGTGGAGTGATTATAAATCGTCGGCATCCTGAACCGGGCGTGTGTCAGAATCTTCCGACGGGACGCCCGTATAGCTTCCGAGAGGATCCGTTTTGCTTAGACCGAAGGAATTGTAGTATTTTGCTTTCTCGACAGCCTGAGGACCTTTCGAATCGCAAATACTGTCCATACCGTCGATTAGTTTTAAACGGATTTTTTCCCGTCTTGTTTTGTAGGAATAGCTTTTGCCTTTGCCTTTAACATTTTCTTCTGACATTTTCTTAACCGTTCTTTCCCGTTTTACTTATAGCGCATATAAAATGCAGCTAAAAAACGTTTTGACAGCCGAAGAACATTATTTTTACTCATATATGGTTAATACAGAATTTAAATATAATATTCTGCCGGCTGTACTTTGTAAGCCGGCAGAAAAACAAGAGATTGTTTCCGCCACGAACAAAATAAGATTACTCACTTGTTCTGTTCGCTGCTTACAGTCTTATTATATACTCTTGAACGCAAAAAAAACGTTGAAAAAAATAGTTTTATTTGAAAATTGTGTTTTTTTGTTTAATCCTCATTTTAAGCGTACCAAAAACATCAGGTGTTTGCCGCCCCAAGCTGTTTTATAGCTTCCTGCAAGCTCTTGATACTTTCCTCAAGATTGTCAAGCCTTGTTTTGTCATCGGAACTCATAAAGCCGTCTTTGCCTTTTTTAACTACTTGCATTTGTATGGCACACAAACTTGTCAAAACTCTTATAGGTTTTGTCAGCGTGCCTTCCCATGTATAATTGTCAATCATGGTGCCGGGTGTTGTGTCAAACACTTGGTCATTGATGTATACGTATCCACCGCCGTCTATTTCGAAAGAAACTTTTACCCGGTCCCCTGCTTCCATAAAGCTTATATCTGCTTGCTCCCACGTTTCCGTGTTTGTTTGCACAAAATAATTTCCGTTGCTATCTATACGGAATCCAAATTGCGATAAATCTACTGTTTCACCGGAAGTCGCAAGACCGTGAATATGAGATGTGTCGGATTTTTCGCCGAGAAGTGCGTCAACTTCAGAAGATCTGTAAATTTTGCCGAGATCTAATGTGTTTTTGAATAAAATATCGCTTACTGGAATTGCGGCGCCTGCGACAGCTTTGTCAACATAACCGATATCTTTAGTAAATGCCGAATAAATTTTGCCGTTTTCAAACCAAACCTGGTTGCCGGAAAAGTTCTCGCAAAAACTGCTGTCAACCGCATGATATATAGAGTTCGTTTTCAGAAAAGACGGTTTTTCACCGGAAAAATCCATATCAATCGCAGGAATTACCGAGAAATCATCTATGGCAAAAGTCATATTTTGGAAACTGTCATAATTTTCAGCCTTCAAATCAATTGAAAAACCTGCGTCCTTGATAGCTTCTGAAGTTGGCGCAAGGTTGAAAACAAAGGTCTTTTTATATCCCGGATACATGTACCAGCTGTCTTTCATCGGAGTGACTCGTACATCCGTGTCGCCTTCCCTTCCGTAAAGTCCCATAATTTCGAGAGGAACGGCAACGTCAGATCCGAAAAATCTTAATGTCATACTTATTGTGTACGGCATTTCGGCAATTTTTTCAAAGTGCGCCGGATTTACCGATATGCGTATCCATCTTGAATCAGCAGTCTTGTTGTATGGGGAAAAAACTTCTCCAAAGTTGGTTACAGCGCTTGTACCTGTTATTGCAAGATCTGAAAAGCTCTTTATTGAATTTACAAAATTCGTGATGTACATTTTATCAAGAGCATTTTCGCCTCCGAGCGTTACATTTTCGGGAAGATGGTTCAAAAGTGCGTCTGTTTCATCCTTTGTGTATGCTCCTGTCTGTTCTGCTGTTACTTTATGCGGGTTGTTTCGCTCTCCGGCATGGTAACTTAAGTCCAGCGACGCATTTTCAAAAAGTGCGTCTGTTTCATCTTTTGTGTATGCGCCCGTCTGCTCTGCGGTTACTTCGTGAGGATTGTTCTTGTTATTGTAATGCTGATGAGCGATTGAAGTGATGTCTTCGATACCGTCTGCAACAATCATAATCTCATTATGCTTTTGGTTTACCTCGTCAAGAGCCGCGTTTGCGCTTACATCGGCTTGTTTTGCCGCTGTCATGTAACTTTCAGCGCCAGCTTCAGCTTCTTCTGCCTTAAGTACGGCAGTTTGAACACGTTTTTCAATCTGCTCAAATTCGCTAATGATATTCTCGTCATTTGCTTCATTTACCGCATTTACCGATGAGCCGGAAGTAAACTGCATTACTTCGCTGTGCCATACTCTTTCACCGTCTGCTTCAAAGGCCCGAAGCTGTGCCTCTATAATTCCTCCGTCACCTATTACGCCGGAAGTGATGTCCCATCCCACAACAGTACGGGTATCGCTTTTTTCTACCGGGTACAGGTCAACTATATCCATTGTATTTTTTATGTCGAGTTTAAAAGAAAAATCAAGTATGTCGGGATCAGTTATTTCAAAATATCTTGTTTCCACCAAATGATCGTTTTCAAAGCCTATCTGTCTGTCGCTTTGAGGAATATGAACGCTTCGGTTTTTTCTTACTGTTATCATTCGCTTTTTCCTTTCCTTTCTATTTTTACCGCCCCTTTCTGCCGCCGCCAATATTATAGCACATTTGTTCTGTATATTCAAGCAAAACTTGTGAACATTTGTTCTTTTGTGTAAAAGTCTTTACAAAAGGAAATGAAGCGTATATAATGTAGACAAAGAATAGGGGGAAAAGAAAATTGGAAAAAAAGATATATAAGCACGAATATTTTGGAGAGTTATACTATTTGGTAAACGTTCCGGAGGAATACAAGAACAAAAAGGGAGCGCCGATGCTGGTGTTTTTGCACGGTTCGGGGGAAAGAGGAAAAGATTTTAATTTGATTGCTAAACACGGTATTCCGAAGTACATAAATGAGGGAATGAAAATACCGGCAATAACAGTATGTCCGCAGTGTCCGGAAAATTTCATATGGAATAACTATGTATTTCTGTTAAAGGATTTTATAGAGTACGCCGCTAAAGAATACGGAGCGGATACAGAAAAGATATCTCTTACAGGAATAAGCATGGGAGGATTCGGAACATGGGAAATGGCAATGTGCTGGCCGGATATGTTCCGGAGGATTGCTCCGATTTGCGGCGGCGGAACTTCGTGGAGAACTGATCTGATAAAAGCACCGGTTTGGGCTTTCCACGGAGATAAGGATCAGACTGTTCTGCCTGAAAATTCATACGAAATGGTAGACGCTTTGGTGAAACAGGGTAAAGATGCAAGGCTTACTATTTTCCATAATGTAGGGCACGATTCATGGGATGACGCCTATTTAAACACCAAACTGATTGACTGGCTGACGGCGGTGTGACCGCTGCAATACTCGCGGATAGGCGGCTGTGAGCCGCTGCAATACTCGCGGATAAGCAAGCGAAAACAACAAATTTTATCTTTCGCGAAGCCGAGCGCGTTTGTGCGGCATAAATTCAACCGCACAAACTCAGAAAAAAACAATATTTTAGCTCTGCATACTCCGCTTAGGCGGCTGTGAGCACCGGCAATTTACGCGGACGAGTAGGCAAGAATCATAAATTTGTCTTTCGCGAAGCCGAGCGCGTTTGTGCGGCATAAATTCAGTTAAACTTGAAGCTAAAGCCATAATTTATAAAAAAAGAAAAGGCCGCCGGATATCGCTCAAACGAAGTGAGAGGGAAATCCGGCGGCAAAACAATGTTTTTCTCCCGCTTTTTCTAAAAAAGCGGGCGGGGTGTGGGGCAGAGCCCCATAATATATAAAACTCTTATAACTGCCTTTATTAATTTTGTTTTTCAAGCTCGCTAATCATGTCGATACGTTTCTGATGGCGTCCGCCCTCATATTCGGTGGTAAGAAAAGTTTCGACAATCATCTTTGCGGTTTCCGGACCTATTACTCTTGCGCCTATGCAGACGATGTTGGAGTCGTTATGCATACGGGTGAGCTTTGCGCTGTAAACCTCGCTTACTGCGGCGGCTCTGATACCGTGTATCTTGTTTGCGGCAAGCGACATTCCTATGCCCGTTCCGCAGATAAGTACGCCGAGAGCGTCTTTGTCCTGGGCTACGGCTTTTGCTACCTTTACTGCGTAAACCGGATAGTCAACCCTCTCTTCGGTGTCGGTTCCAACGTTTACTACTTCAAATCCAAGCCCTTTTATATATTCAACAAGCTCGTTCTTCATTGCAACTGCCGCATGGTCGTTTCCTATATAAACCTTTTTCATGTCTGTGTTGTTTCCTTTCGTAGCTTTCTGTAGCTTTATTTCATTGCTTGATTAATGACTTTAGGTGTACGTATTACGTATTTTGCACGAAGTGCGGTAATTTTGTGCCGAGTCAGGTGTTATTCGTCGCTATCCTCTTCAGATACGGCGTGTTCGTGCTCATGGTCAGCACCACAGCAGGAACAGCAGCCTCCGCACTGCGCCTCAAGAGCCGATGTGTCACGCCCTGTTTTCTTATAGTAGTCAAAAATAGCCGCCTTTACCGCCTCTTCCGCAAGAACAGAACAGTGAATCTTTGCCGGCGGAAGTCCTCCGAGCGCCTCAACAACTGCAGAATTCGTTAGCTCAAGCGCTTTCGAAAGCGGCTGTCCCTTGATAAGCTCGGTCGCCATAGATGAGGTTGCAATAGCGGAAGCACAGCCGAATGTTTCAAAACTGCAATCCGTGATTATGTCGTTTTCGTCTATTTTAAGATATATCTTCATAATATCTCCGCATTTTGCGTTGCCTACTTCTCCGACAGCTGTCGCGTCAGGCATTTCTCCGACATTGCGGGGATGTGAAAAATGATCCATTACTTTTGCTGAATACAGCATCTTCTTTCCTCCTTTTGTACTTTTTAAAACAGTTTACTATATTTTTAAAAGCACTTTATACTTTTACTATTGTATATTTACTGATTTTATTGATTTTTAAGCTCTTTAGGGCATATTGGCGAGAAATTGCGCAGCGTCTGCACCACGAATTTTACCTTTTCGACTATATAGTCGATGTCCTCTTTGGTGGTTTCATGACTGAGTGTAAGTCTTAGAGAACCATGAGCTATTTCGTGTGGAAGTCCTATCGAGAGAAGCACGTGTGACGGCTCAAGAGAACGTGATGAGCACGCAGAACCGGTTGAAGCGCATATTCCCTCGGCGTCAAGCATAAGAAGCAGGCTTTCTCCCTCAATGTACTTGAATACAAAACTTGCCGTTCCGGGAAGCCTCTTTGTAGGGTGTCCGGTCAACAGGCATTCGGGAATTTCTGTTGTAAGACGGTTTATAAGCTCGTCACGAAGTACGGCAAGCCTTGCGTTGTCGTCCTGCATTTCTTCGTTCGCAATTTCAAGCGCCTTTGCAAGTCCCATTATTGAAGCAACATTTTCCGTGCCGCCTCGCTTGTTTCTCTCCTGTCCGCCGCCGTCGATAAGATTTCTTATGACAACGCCGCTCTTTATATACAGCGCACCAACGCCTTTCGGTGCGCGGAACTTGTGTCCCGAAAGCGAGAGCATGTCTACTCCGAGCTTTTGTACGTCAATCGGAACATGTCCCACAGCCTGAACCGCATCAGTGAAGAACAGTACCTTTCTCTCTGAAAGAAGCTTTGCGATTTCAGCTATCGGCTCGACTGTTCCTATTTCGTTGTTGGCGTACATTACCGCAACAAGGCAGGTGTCGTCCCTGAGATTTGCTTCAACAGCCTTGGGCTCAACTCTTCCGTATTTATCAACGTCAAGATAAGTTACGGATATTCCTTTTTTCTCAAGCGATTTGCACGCCCCGAGGACTGCATGATGCTCTACCTTGGTGGTAATCACATGGCAGGTATTTGTTTTGTTTCTGGCAAGATATGCGTCAACCGCACCCTTTATCGCCCAGTTATCTCCCTCCGAGCCGCTGCCGGTAAAATATATTTCCTGCGCCTTTGCGCCCAAAATATCTGCGATACGCTTTCTCGCACCGTCCAAAAGGGCGTTTACCTGTTGAGCACGAGAGTAAAGACTTGATGGATTGTAGTAAAACTCGCCAAGATACGGCAGCATTTCCGCAAGCACCCTCGGGTGTACGCTTGTAGTAGCCGCGTTATCGGCATATATAAATCTTTTTTCAGACATATTTCTATTCCTTTCCGTCCGTTTGAGTTGTGTAAGAGAGCAAACACACGGAGCACGGCGTGATGTTCATTTTCACAAACAAAAAGGGAATACCACGCCTCGTACCTATTGTACCGCATAGTATTCCCGATTTATACCTTTATTTGTAAAATTATAATTTCTTCTCAATAAAGTCGGCAACGTCCTTGACTGTTTTAAGCGTGAGGGCTTCTTCATCGGAAACCGTGATTCCGAAGTTTTCTTCGATTGCCATGAGCATGTCGACTACTTCTAAGGAATCGGCTCCAAGGTCTTCAACTATATTTGTATCAGCGTCAATTGTCGAAGGATCAATACGAAACTGCTTGGCAAGTAAGTCAATGATCTTTTCTACCATCTGTCAAACCTCTTTTCTGCGTTGATATTCGTTGATGTTCATAGATATTTGGATATTCAAGTATACACCGGCACGCTCAGAAAAAACATGTCCGTCTGTAACTTAGATTATATGCAATATACTATGTCTTGTCAAGTGTATATTTTCTTCCTGAGAGAGGAAAAGCGGCAGACAGTGCTTATTCTTCGTCCTCTCCCTCATTTTCCCAGTTGTGCCATACGTTGGTTACATCGTCATTGTCATCAAGCATTTCAAGAAGCTTGTTCATGTTTTTGATGTCGTCCTCGCCGGAGAGAGAAACATAATTTGACGGGACCTTGCTCTGTTCACACGAAACAAAGGTGTATCCTTTTTCGGTAAGAGCGTCTGTGACTGCCGATAAATCAGCCGGTGCGGTAGTTATCTCAAATACTCCGTCTTCACCGGAAATGTCCTCGGCGCCCGCCTCAAGAGCGGCTTCCATAAGCGCTTCCTCGTCAACGCCGTCTGCGTCGATAACAATTACGCCTTTGTCCTCAAACATGTACGAAACACAGCCTGTCTGACCGAGATTTCCGCCGTATTTGTCAAAATAGTGGCGCATGTCAGCACCCGTGCGGTTGCGGTTGTCGGTAGTTGTTTCAACTATTACGGCAACGCCGCTCGGACCGTATCCCTCGTAAAGAATAACTTCGTAATTTACGCTTCCGTCAGCTCCGGACGCCTTTTTAATCGTTCTTTCGATATTGTCGTTAGGAACGTTGTTAGCCTTTGCCTTTGCAATAAGGTCCTTGAGCTTGCTGTTGGAAACGGGATCAGGACCGCCGTCTCTTACCGCCATGGCTATTTCTTTACCTATTTTGGTAAATACCTTGGCACGCTGAAGGTCGGTTTTTTCTTTTTTGTGCATGATATTCTTCCACTTGGAATGTCCTGACATTGTATGTTAGCTCCTTTATATAATAATATTTTTTTGTTTTTATTTTATACCTGTATTTTATATTTGATATTTTTATTTTATGCCGGCCTGCGGCGGGTTTACTTGCCTGATATTCTAAAAAAACTCAGATACCGGTGAAGATCCGGTACAGAGGTTTTTATTAAATATTTTTCGGACGCTTGAGTCCTATTAGCTTAAGACCGTTGCTCAGTACCACCGAGGTCGCCTCGACTATGGCAAGTCTTGTGCTGCGCACCTTTTCATCTTCGGCACGCAAAACCGGACAGTCGTGATAAAAACGGTTGAACTCCTGGCATACGTCCAAAAGATATCTTGAAATTACCGACGGTTCAAGGTCACGTCTTGCCTGTTCCACTTTTTCGGGGAAAAGGGAGAGGGTTTTTATGATGTCAACTTCGCTTGGGTGGGTTATGACGCCGTCTTTTCCGTAGCTTCCTGCTTTTTCGAGAATACTGCAGCACCTTGCGTAGGTGTACTGCACGTAAGGACCGGTGTTGCCGTCAAAGTTGAGTACTTCGTCCCATATGAAATTGATATCTTTTATGCGGTTATTTGACAAATCGTGGAAAATCACGGCGCCTACGCCTACAGCGCTTGCAACTTCCTCTTTATTTTCAAGAGTCGGATTTTTTTCGTTGATTATTTCTAGAGTCTTTTCAGTCGCTTCACGGAATAAATCTTCAAGCAGAATAACATTTCCTGTTCTTGTCGCAAGCTTTGCTCCGTCTATGCTTACCGTGCCGAAAGGTACATGTACAAGATCCTTCGCCCATTCTTCGCCCATTAGCTCAATTACCTTGAAGAACTGCGCGAAATGCAGGCTCTGTCCGGCAGAGGTAACATATATGCATTTGTCAAAATTGTAAGTTTTTTTGCGGTAAAAAGCGGCGGCTATATCACGTGTTGCGTAAATGGTAGAACCGTCGGATTTAAGCACAAGACAAGGCGGCATGTCGTATTCGTCAAGCGATACAATATACGCTCCGTTGTCAAGCTTCAACAGATTTTTCTCTTTAAGCGCATTTACGACTTCGTCAGTTTTGTCAAAATAGAAGCTTTCGCCGTTCCACGACTCAAAGTCAGCGCCTATAAGCTCGTAAACCTTCTTGAACTCAGCGATGCTTATCTCAACAAACCATTTCCATAGCTCTATGCACTCGCTGTCGCCCTGTTCCATCTTGGAAAATGCCTCTCGTGCTTCGTCCTCAAGCGACGGATCCTTTTCCGCCTCCTCGTGGAAACGCACGTATATCTCGGTGAGCGCCTTTATTCCTCGCTGTTCGATGGTTTCTTTGTCGCCCCACTTTTTATAAGCGACTATAAGCTTTCCGAACTGCGTTCCCCAGTCGCCGAGATGGTTAACGCCGACGCACTCGTATCCGCAGAAACGGTGGATATTTTTTATGGACTGTCCGATGACGGTCGAGCGAAGATGTCCTATGTGGAAGGGCTTTGCGATGTTCGGTGAGGAATAGTCAATAACTATCGTTTTGCCTTTGCCGACATCAGATGAACCGTAATCAGGATCGCTCATGCCGTTTAAGTTCTTTAAAAGATAATCGTTTGAAATATAAAAATTTAAGTAGCCGTTTACGTTTTCTATTTTTTCAAATACGTTTGCGCACTCTTCGTTCGCTTTTAACCCGGCGCAGAGTGACTCGGCGATTTTCTGGGGAGGCATACGCATAGCCTTGCTGAGCTTGAAGCAGGGGAGAGCTATATCTCCGAGCTTGCGGTCAGCCGGATACTCAAGCATGTCGAAAATATCTGCTGTGCTAAAGCCGTTCAGCAGCTCTGAAAGACAGGCAGCCGCCATGTTTTTTTCGTTCATTGTTATTTTCCTTCCCTTTAAAGTGTTACGTACAGTATTGCTTACAGCGTTATACAGTGTTATACAGCGTTACTGGGTTGCTTGTTATTCGGTTACGGTTTCTGCGCCTAAAGGAGCGATAGCTATATAGCTTTTTCCGGGATTGAGGAGAAGCTCGGTCCTTCCGTCGGCTTCGTACAGAGTGTAACCCGAAGTTCTTGTGTCCTTGTGCCAGCAAATGTCGCGCGCCTTGCCGCCGGTAATGTGTACGCCCTCTCCGTCGCCTACAAAGTCAACGTAAATTCTTCCCTTGTCGTCGCCCGGGACAGCGCCCTGGTCGGCATATAAGAATATCACGTTTTCAAATGCAAGCTGGGCGTCGTTGTTTGAGTCGATATGCGGCTCGTCAAAATGGCTCTTGAGGTATACGCCTTTTTCTGCGTCGTAATCAAATTCGCTTAAGGCGTAGTATGAGAATTCTATACTTGCGTATGTCGCACTCTCTCCTTCGTCCGGCACTGTCTTTTCAGGCAGAAATGAAAAAGGCTGCTTTTTGTCACTTGTCGTGCGGTATCCTTTTTCTTCAATGCCTGCGACAAGTTTTTCGCCGGTTGTCATCATGGAGTGCTCCATGCCCATGTTCTGTTTTCTCCACTCGTTGCGGTAAAACGGCGTATTGAAATAAATTCCGTCCATGTTTTCTGTTTTTCTTGCGGCAAGCGTTTCATAAGCGTCAGGACTTCCTCCGCAGTGAACGTAGATTGCGTCGTGAGCGTCAGAAACATCTATAAAGTAGTCGCGCGAGGAGCGTATGGAGCCGGTTTCCGGAAGATCTGCGTAGTCGGTAAACAGGCACAGCAAACGGGTGATGCCGCCCTCGGCGAGTATTTCGTAAACTACGTCAGCTTCGGAAATTCCCTGCTGCGGAAGCGCCTGGTATATGTTGTTTATCATTATCGCAACCGGTCTTATTTCGGAAAGTTCCTTTGTTGTTTCAAGTCCGGTGAGTTTGTTAAAGTATTTCACTTTTGAATCATCTGACTTGTTGTCATCATCGACCGACGTAATTTCACCGGCATTGTCATCATTTGAGCTATCGCCGTTATTTATAACTGTGTCCGAACCGTTGACGGTCTGGTAATCGGACTTCTCACTGTTATTGCATGCTGTTAATCCAAAAACAAGAAAAACACAGACTATAACAGAGAGGATATATCTCAAGTATTTTTGTAGCTTCATGAAATAAATCGCCCTTTCAACAATATTCATTTAAATCTTCTAACCAAGTGATTATATCAAATATCATTTAATAATGCAATATTTTTCTGCAAATTAAGTGAGTGTTCACATCTGACATTAATTTTTGACACAAAAAACGACAGATAATAATCTGCCGCCAGATTACTGACAAACCCACCTTTACGAACAAGAGGTGGGTTTAAGTTTTGCAAAAACAAAAAGTAAAGAGAAGAGAGCCGTTGCAATCTTCTTCATATTCTGGACGGCGGCAGTAAGCAGGCATTGCTCGGCAACTTTTGCAAGGCCGCGCAAACGGCAATAGCGAAGCCCATGCAGTTCTTTTGAATCTGCGAAGCTCCGCTCAATCGTTTCTTTACGTCTTGCGTAAATCTTTTTACCGTAATCGGTATGAGTAAATTTCCAAGCCTTATCCTTGAAATCTTCCCATACATGACGGCGAATGCTTTTCGTTGTTTGCTTTGCACTTAAACACATCTCCCTTCTCGGACAACTTGCACA
>QAKH01000048.1 GCA_003343885.1 Clostridiales bacterium
CAACAAAAATAAATGCAGTAAAACTATACCGGTTAGAAAAAGATATAGACTTTGTATGCAGAAGGTATCATATTTCAAAAGCGTCGCTTATGCGTTGGAACAAAGCATATGACGGCACAAAGGAATCGTTGACACCAAAGTCGCACAGACCACATTCAGAGCACCCCAATGCCCACACAGAGCAAGAGTTAAAATGGATAAAGGACTATCATAGAAGAAATCCTGACATTTCAATTTGCGAGCTGTTCGGTAAACTACGAGAGGATAAGGCGTATTCGCGTCATCCCGGCTCTCTGTATAGAGTTTTTGTCCGTCTGGGCTTCAGAAAGAAAGTTGAATCCACAAAGAAAAAGAGCAAGCACAACGGTTATTACGATACACCTACAGAGCTGGGGGTAAAGTGGCAGCTTGATGTTAAATATGTTCCTGTAGCCTGCTATTCGGGTAAAGATGGGGAAAAATACTATCAATATACAATGCTTGAAGAAGCATCAAGAAAGCGGTTTATTTATCCTTACAAAGAACAAAGCGGCTTTTCCACCATAGATTTTGTGAAGCGTGCGATTACATATTTTGGTTACGCACCTACCACAATCCAAACAGATAATGGCGGTGAGTTTACGAATACCAAAAAGACAGATAGAGTGCATATTTTTGACAAATTCTGCCGTTATTACAATATAACACACAAACTCATACGCCCGAAAACACCTTGGCATAATGGCAAGGTGGAACGCAGTCACAGAAACGACCAAGAGCGTTTCTACAATTATTTGCGTTTTTATTCATATGAGGATCTACTCGTTCAAATGAAGCGTTACTTGTACCGCTCAAACCGTATTCCAATGTCGGTTTTGGGATGGAAATCACCTGAACAAAAACACAATGAACTCTTGTCGCTTTGAGGTGTCGACACTGCGTGTCGTCTCCGCTCGGTTTCGCTTCGCTACACCTCTCTTCGCCCCCACGCAGTGTATTTTAACTGTATTCTTTCTTTTTTATCTTTTTAGTCTCACATCATTGACAAATATACATTTTCTGACAATATAAGTTAATTTTACGTTATTTTATCAATGCTTGAGAAGAAGAAGCTCAAATTCAGTTTTCTATGATACAAAAACAAAACCGCAGGAATATATAAATATATAAGATGCAGATACAGAAAAAACAAAAAATCCGAAGCGTTAGCTTCGGATTTAAACTGGCTGCGGAACTAGGATTCGAACCCAGACAAACAGAGTCAGAGTCTGTCGTGCTACCTTTACACAATTCCGCAGTGATTTACTCAACGGTGTATATAATACCATAAAACAGTTAGCTTGTCAATACTTTTTTGCTTTAAATTTAAGTTTTTTTGTGGTGATTCGTTGTAAAATGAAATATGACATAGAAAAAAATATAACTTTTTTAAAAAAATACTTGACAACTTACTGTTTTGGTAGTACAATAACGCGCAAGGAAAATTTATAAAGGCTATGACGAAGAATGGTCACGGAGATAAACAGCACAGAGAGCTGATGTTTGGTGCGAATCAGTATGTTATGTATCCCTGCCCTCTCACTTCTGAGCCGGAAGCCCGAACCTGTGTATGCAGTCTAGGGCGACCCGTGTATGCTACGTCAGTGTATAGAGGTTGATTGACCTCGAAGAGGTGGCGGACGTTTTGTTCGCAATTTGAGTGGTACCGCGAGTGCAAAGTTATTTACACCCGTCTCAAAGCAAAAAGCTTTGGGACGGGTTTTTATTTTTCCCAAAGCTTTAGAAGTTGTATCCATTGAAGCTTTTAGATTTGGTATATTGGAAGGAGTAAAAAATATGATGGATTCAAGCAAATACCGGGTTGGATATTTCCCGGTAGATAAAAAGTATAACAAATGGGTGGAAAAAGATCATATTGAAAAAGCGCCCGTTTGGTGCAGCGTTGATATGCGCGACGGCAACCAAAGTCTTGTAATTCCCATGAGCCTTGAGGAAAAACTCGAATATTACAAAGTACTGCTGCAAGTCGGCTTTAAGGAAATCGAGGTTGGTTTTCCTGCTGCAAGTGACACAGAATATGAATTTCTTCGCACTCTTATCGACAACAATATGATTCCCGAAGACGTAACCGTACAGGTGCTGACGCAATGCAGAGAACACATTATTCGTAAAACCTTTGACGCATGCAAAGGTGCGCCGAGCGCTATTATTCATTTCTATAATTCGGTAAGCGTTGCTCAGAGAGAGCAGGTCTTCAAAAAATCAAAGGAAGAAATTAAGCAGATTGCTGTTGACGGCGCAAAGCTTGTAAAAAAACTGGCAAACGAATACGAAGGCAACTTCCGCTTTGAGTATTCACCCGAATCCTTTACCGGAACCGAACCGGAATATGCACTGGAAGTATGCAATGCTGTTCTTGATGTCCTGGAGCCGAGCGAAAACAATAATGTAATTATAAATTTGCCTGTTACGGTTGAAATGAGTATGCCTCACGTTTACGCAAGCCAGGTAGAGTATATGAGTGAAAACCTTAAATACCGTGAATTTGTAACGCTTTCTCTGCATCCTCACAACGACAGAGGCACCGGTGTTGCCGACGCGGAACTTGCTCTTCTTGCAGGTGCTGACCGTGTAGAGGGCACACTGTTCGGCAACGGGGAAAGAACAGGTAATGTGGACATTATCACGCTTGCTTTGAACATGTATTCTCACGGAGTAGATCCGAAACTTGATCTTTCAAACATGAACGAACTTGTTGAAACGTATGAAAGATGTACTCGAATGCACGTATACGAAAGAGCCCCGTATGCCGGCTCACTTGTATTTGCGGCTTTCTCGGGATCCCATCAGGACGCCATTGCAAAAGGTATGAAATACAGAAGCAAGAACAAACTCCATGAGTGGAGCGTTCCTTATATCCCGATTGATCCAAAGGATATTGGCAGAACATACGATGCAGATGTTATTCGTGTTAATTCTCAGTCCGGCAAGGGCGGTATCGGATATCTCTTAGAGCAGACATTCGGATACAATCTTCCTCCGAAAATGCGGGAACATTTCAGCTATATGTGCAAAGACATATCTGACCATGAACACAGAGAGCTTAAGCCTGATGATGTATTGGAAATCTTTACAACACATTATCTTAATCTCAAAGGCGGTATTGAAGTCACCGACTTTGACTTCATGCGTGAGAATGATGCAGTAAAAATCGACATAACATTCAAGAAAGACGGCGAAGAAACACAGCTTGAAGCGGAAGGCAACGGTACGCTCAGCGCTGTAAACAACGCTTTATGCGAGTTTACCGGTGAAAAATATACTTTGCAGGTTTTCACCCAGCACAGCATGCAGGAGCAAGGTTCACACAGTGTTGCAGCTTCGTATATTGGTCTTGAGAAAGAAGACGGAACAATGTACTGGGGCGCCGGTACAGATACCGATGTTATTACCGCAAGCACAAACGCACTTCTCAGTGCTTTCTATAATATGACCAAAGGAGACGTAAAATAATGGGAATGACTATGACTCAAAAAATCCTTGCAGCCCATGCCGGACTTGACAAGGTAGTTGCCGGTCAGCTTATCAATGCTAAACTGGACATTGTTCTCGGCAATGATATTACAACACCGGTAGCTGTTAATGAATTCAAAAAAGCTGGTTTTAACTCCGTTTTTGACAAGGACAGAGTTGCTATCGTGCTTGACCACTTTGTACCGAACAAGGATATTAAGGCGGCTGAACAAAGCAAGACCTGCCGTGAATTCGCATGTGCTCACTGTGTAAGCCATTTTTATGATGTCGGAAAAATGGGTATTGAACACGCACTTCTTCCGGAACAAGGTGTTGTAACTGCCGGCGATTGCATTATCGGTGCGGACAGTCACACATGTACATACGGAGCTCTCGGTGCTTTTTCTACCGGAGTCGGCTCTACCGACATGGCGGCTGGAATGGCAACAGAAATGGCTTGGTTCAAGGTACCGTCTGCAATTAAGTTTAATTTGACCGGTAAATTGCCGAAAAATTGCAGCGGAAAAGATGTAATTCTTACCATTATCGGTATGATCGGTGTTGACGGTGCTCTTTACAAAAGCATGGAATTCACCGGAAACGGCACTCACGGACTTTCTATGGACGACCGCCTGTGCATATGCAATATGGCAATTGAAGCTGGTGCTAAAAACGGCATTTTCCCTGTTGACGACATAACCATGAATTATCTGAACGGCAGAAGCGAAAGAGCTCCGGTTGTTTATGAAGCAGACGCTGACGCAGAATATGAGAGAATTATTGATATCGATCTTTCAAAAATAGTCCCGACGGTTGCATGTCCTCATCTGCCCGAAAACACGCGTCCGGCAAGCGAACTGCACGATATTAAAGTAGACCAGGTCGTTATAGGTTCCTGCACTAACGGAAGATTGGAAGATATGGAAGCGGCTTACAACATTCTTAAGGGAAAAAAGATTGCCGACGGTGTTCGCTGTATTATTATTCCCGGCACTATGCAAATTCTTCGTGAGTGCGTAGAACGCGGTTGGTACACAGCTTTTATTGATGCGGGCGCCGTTGTTTCAACGCCGACATGCGGTCCTTGTCTTGGCGGATATATGGGCATACTCGCTGCCGGAGAAAGGTGTCTTGCTACGACAAACCGCAACTTTGTCGGACGTATGGGACATGTGGACAGCGAAGTTTATCTCGGCTCTCCTCACACCGCTGCCGCTACTGCGCTCAAAGGCTTTATCACCGAGTTTAAGGAGGCTTAAATAATGAATACACAAGGAAAAGTTTTCAAATATCCTGATAATGTAGATACAGACGTTATAATACCTGCCCGTTATCTTAACACTCCGGACGCAAAGGAACTGGCTCTGCATTGCATGGAGGATATCGACACCGAATTTGTAAAAAAAGTAAAAGCAGGCGACATTATGGTTGCCGGATGGAATTTCGGATGCGGATCTTCACGTGAACATGCGCCGCTTGTTATTAAGACCTGCGGTACGGGATGCGTTATAGCAAAAAGTTTTGCAAGAATTTTCTACCGCAACGCTATCAACATAGGACTTCCGATTCTTGAATGCGAGGAAGCGGCCGAGGAAATCAGCGCCAACGATGAGGTAAAGGTAGATTTTGACACAGGCGTCATAACCGACATAACTACCGGAAAGACATACAAGGCTCAGCCGTTCCCGCCGTTTATCCAAAATATTATCAGATGCGGCGGACTTCTTAAATCACTGAAAGAAGGCGAACAAAATGGTTAAAAATATTGCAGTCATCCGTGGAGACGGTATCGGACCGGAAATTGTTAATGCGGCTATAAAGGTTCTTGACAAAGTCGCAGAGCTATACGGACACACTTTTAACTACACGGATGTAGATATGGGCGGATGTGCAATCGACAAATACGGTGATCCTCTGCCTGAGAGTGAACTTAAAAAATGCGTTGAATCCGACAGTGTTTTACTGGGAGCCGTGGGCGGAGATAAATGGAATGACGTACCCGGGCACATGCGTCCTGAAAAAGGGCTTCTTCGCCTTCGTGCAGGAATGGGTGTTTACAGCAACAACCGCCCTGCAAAAATATGGCCGCAGCTTTCGGATGCGTCGCCTTTAAAAAAGTCCATTGTAGACCAGGGAATTGACTTTATTATTGTAAGAGAACTGATTGGAGGCATTTACTTCGGAGAACACAAGACTGAGGGAGACACCGCTATCGATGTGCTTAAGTACAGCGAGGCAGAAATAGAGCGAATCGGAAGAATCGGTTTTGAAACGGCACAGAAAAGACGTAAAAAGCTATGCTCGGTTGAAAAAAGTAATGTTTTGGATTCCAGCCGCCTTTGGAAAAAAGTAATGCACCGCTTAGCAGAAGAATATCCTGATGTTGAGCTTTCGGATATGCTGGTTGATAACTGCGCTATGCAGATAGTTAAGAACCCGGCTCAGTTTGATGTAGTAGTAACAGAGAACATGTTTGGCGATATTCTTTCTGATGAAGCCTCAATGATTACCGGCTCTATCGGTATGATTCCTTCCTCAAGCTTAGGCAGCGCTTCCTGCGGACTTTATGAACCAATCCACGGTTCTGCCCCGGATATTGCCGGCAAAGACATTGCAAACCCGGTCGGAACAATACTATCTGCCGCTATGATGCTTCGTTTCAGCTTTGATATGGGGCATGAAGCTGACGCTATTGAAAAAGCTGTTTCAACTTATCTTGATATGGGATACCGCACAGCTGACATAATGGGCGAGCAATGCAAACTTGTCGGCTGCAAAGAATGCGGCGAACTGATTGTAAACAATCTAAAAAAGGATTGACATATCTGTTAAAGGCTTTAGCGCACAGATATGTTTGAATAAAACACCATGTAAAAACAACCGCATGACCCGGCATTTATAAACATTGCCCTGTCATACGGTTGATGATTTATCTAAAAAAATATATATTTCAAAAGTATCAAAGAAATGTTTTATATTTCTTCTGTGCATATTACAGCGTGCTGTGGAGCTTACTTCAAATCGTTATCCAAGTATACTCGAGATCCGGTTGCGCCGCGTTGTCCCTGATATTTTCCGCTATACGGATTGAGGGCAGGAAAATCCATTTTTGCGAACACAAGCTGTCCTACTCTTCTTCCCGATTTCAACTCTATTGCACAACGATTTGCATTAAAAAGTTCCAAAGTGATTTCACCTTTAAATCCCGGATCAACCCATCCGGCATTTTGTATGAAAAGTCCCATTCGCCCAAGAGAGCTTCTACCCTCCACAAACGCGGTTAAATCGTCGGGCAATTCAAAATACTCCATTGTTGTTGCAAGTACAAATTGACCGGGCAAAAGAATATAAGTATCTGTTTTTATGGTTTTATACTCGGTTTTACTGTCCATTTTTATAATGCCGGATGAATTATCTTCCACGATGCTGAACGTATCGCCGAGCCGTATATCTATGCTTGCAGGCTGAATTTGTGTAAGCTCCAAAGGTTCAGCTATAAGCGTTTTTTCCTGTATCATTTTCGACAAGGTTTTATCCGATAAAATCATATAAATTACTCCTTTTTATTTAGTAAAACCGCTGTAGTTCTGTGATGATATTATACCATATCGGTTATGTGTTGTAAATTAACAATATTAAAATTATATTTCTCTGAATCTTGAAAACAGTCAGCAAAATTGTTATATATACATAATTTTTTTAGTGTTAAAAGCTTGGTTATGTAGAAATTATATATGTTAAATTTTGATGACACAATGTGAATTTTACATATTTTTAATAAAAAAGCTCGTTTTTTTTTGAACAAACCCTTTATTTTTCTGTTTGTGTATGATATAATTGTCAAGTATTTATAATGCTTTTTTCTAAAAGGAGGAAAAAACAAAATGGCAAACACTATTTCTACTCTTCCCTTTTCCGGCACTGCCGAGCAGGAAGAACGCCTTGCGGCAGTTATTTCAGAACACAAAGACAAACCCGGCGCACTTATTCCGGTTCTCCAGAAGGCGCAGGAAATATATGGTTATCTCCCTGTTGAGGTTGAGGAAAAAATTGCTGATGGATTAGGCATTTCTCTTGAAAAAGTATACGAAGTAGTAACTTTTTACGCACAGTTTGCTCTCAATCCGAAAGGCAGATATAATATTTCTGTCTGTCTTGGTACGGCTTGCTACGTAAAAGGTTCCGGAGATATATACAACAAGCTTTCTGAAACACTCGGTGTGGGAGAAGGCGAATGTACGCCAGACGGTAAATTCTCGCTTGAATCCTGCCGCTGCGTAGGCGCTTGCGGTCTTGCTCCCGTTCTTTTGGTTAACGAAGATGTTTATGGTCGTCTCGTGCCGGAAGATGTTGCAGGAATACTCCAAAAATACAACTAATTTATTTTAATTTTAATATTTTCGGAGGCTTTATGAAAATTTCTGAGATTTCAAGGCTGTTAGAAGCCGAGGTTTTGTGCTGCGAAAACATGTTGGACAACGAGGTCTATTCTGCCTGCGGCAGCGACATGATGAGTGATGTTCTCGCTTTTGTCAAAAACCAGGCGGTTCTTTTGACCGGTCTTGTAAACCCACAGGTCATTCGCACTGCGGAAATGATGGATATGCACTGTGTTGTCTTTGTAAGAGGCAAGGTGCCTTCCGAGGAGATGCTTGCGCTTGCAAAAGATTGTGAAATTCTTGTCATGACTACTCGCATGAGGATGTTTGAGGCATGCGGTAAGTTATACACTCACGGACTTTACAATCAAGAGGTAGCGCTATGAGTTCGCCTTTGACTTTCCGCTTTGACGTCGACGGAGAGAATTTTACTTCCGCCGGAGAAGCTTCCGTACAGGTAAAAAAGAATCTTCGCAGTCTCGGCATTGCCCCTGAAACGATTCGCCGTGTTTCGATAGCTATGTATGAGGGCGAAATCAACATGGTCATCCATGCAGGAGGCGGTATTGCGGAGGTTTTCGTGGAGCCTGACGTAATAACAATTGTTCTTACTGATCAAGGTCCCGGTATAGCCGACGTCAGTCTTGCCATGCAGGAAGGTTTTTCTACCGCTCCGGATACAATACGTGCTCTCGGATTCGGTGCAGGTATGGGACTTCCGAACATGAAAAGATACACAGATGAAATGATTATAGACACTGAACTCGGAAAAGGCACAAAAATAACTATGAAAGTAAATATTTGAGGTGATAGCAGATGCCCGAGTATAAACACTCCGTCTCCCTGGACGTGGAAAAGTGCAAGGGCTGCACCACATGCTTAAAGCGCTGTCCTACTGAAGCAATACGCATACGGGATGGTCATGCTCAAATTGATTCACGACGCTGCATTGACTGCGGTGAATGTATACGCCGGTGCGTTCATAAAGCTAAAAAAGCAATTTGTGACAAATTTTCCTCTCTCCCTGACAACAAGTTCCTTATTGCTTTGCCTCCGCCGACACTATACGGTCAGTTTGAAAATCTCGACGACATCGACTACATTCTTCAGGGACTTCTCGATTTAGGTTTCCATCATGTTTACGAAGTTGCGAGAGCTGCTGAAATAGTTACTGAGTACACTCGCAGATATCTCCAGCAGAAAGATATTCCCCGTCCGGTTATAAGCAGCGCCTGCCCTGTTATTACACGTCTTATTTCTCTGCGCTTTCCTTATTTGTGCGACAATGTTATACCAATTCTGCCGCCGGTTGAAATTGCGGCTATGCTTGCCAAGAGAGAAGTAAAAAAACTTCATCCTGAGCTTGACGACAAGGATATATGCGCAGTGTTTATTTCTCCGTGTCCGGCCAAAGTAAGCTATGTCAAAAACGCTTTTGCCGGCTCATCAAGCAATATCGACTATGTTATCTCAATGAGCGACATATACTTCAAGCTTCTTGACGTTATGAAAAAGCAGCCGATAGAGGTTCCGGTTTCAAGAGTAGGCATGATTGGCGTAGGATGGGCTTCAAGCGGCGGAGAGGGTTCTGCACTTCTCAATGACAAGTATCTTTCAGCAGACGGTATTGAAAACATCATTGACGTTTTAGACAAGATTGAAAACGGAGATTTCCCGTGTCTTGAGTTTATTGAATTAAACGCATGTAACGGCGGATGCGTCGGCGGTGTTATGACGGTTGAAAACCCTTACATAGCGAAGGTAAAACTTCAGAACATAAGGCGTTACCTGCCTGTTACACAAAACCGTCCTCCGAAAGACGACGTTATTATCCCGGAAAAATTTGCAGTCACGGATAAGCTGACATACAGTCCCGTAACACTTAGTGATGACCGTTCGAAAGCCATGTCGCTGATGGCGGAAATAGAGTCGATTTATCAGACTTTGCCCGGTCTTGACTGTGGTTCATGCGGTTCCCCGACATGCAGGGCTTTTGCTCAGGACGTAGTAAACGGCGACATCTCGTATGACAGCTGCATTGTAAAAATGAGGGAACTTCTCCATTCAATTTCAGAAAAAGAAAGTACCGGTGACGCACTTGACAGCAAATGAAATAGCAACACTTCTCGGCGCTGAAATAATTTCTCTCCCCTTTCCCGAAAAGAAAGCCGGCGGAGCTTACTGCTCCGATCTTCTGAGCTGGGTAATGGGGCACGCAAATCCTGACGACGTATGGGTAACCATTATGACAAACAAAAATGTTTTGGCAGTAGCTTCACTCATAGATTTTTGCTGCGTTGTCATCTGTGAAAATGCGGAGCTTGATGAGGAATTTATTTCGACCGCTAAAGATAAAGAAATAAATGTTATCCGCTGCGCAATGGACAATTACCATGCCTGCGCCGCTCTTTCAGGCGTTCTCGGCGGGAAGTAAGCGCAAAATGGGCAAGTACTATTACGATTTGCACATTCATTCGTGTCTTTCTCCATGCGGAGATGCGGACATGACTCCTAACAATATTGCAGGAATGGCTGCGCTTAAAGGGCTTGACATTATTGCTCTTACCGACCACAACACATGCGCCAACTGTCCTGCTTTCATTGAGGCGTGTGAAAAAAACGGAATTATCGGAATTCCCGGCATGGAACTGACA
This sequence comes from Clostridiales bacterium, assembly GCA_003343885.1. Lineage (GTDB taxonomy): Bacteria > Bacillota > Clostridia > Oscillospirales > CAG-382 > UMGS882. Next base: position 10,526 of record QAKH01000048.1, read on the forward strand.
ACCTCGGAAGAAATACACTTGGTGTGTTTGTTCGGGACTCTTGAAAAGGCTATGGACTTTTCCGAACTCGTATCCCGTGAAAGAATTATGATAAAAAACAAACCGGAAATTTTCGGAGAACAACTGATTCTTGACGCGAACGATGAAGTTATCGGAAACGAGGATTTTCTTCTTATAAATGCGACTCAGCTTGACCTTTATTCTGCTGTACGCCTTGCGGAAGATTGCGGAGGAATTGTTTATCCGGCGCACGTTGACAAGCAGGCAAACGGGATAATTGGAATACTCGGAACTTTTCCTGCAACGCCAAGTTTTTCTTGCGCAGAATTTTCCGATTTGTCAGAAAGCGAAGCGCTTGCGCTAAAGTATCCGATTCTTTCCGACTGTTTTCACGTCTGTTCGTCTGACGCCCACTATCTTTGGGATATAAACGAGCGACTGCACTGTCTTGACTTGCAAGCGGATACCGGCAGTAAGCAAAGCGACGGACTAAAGCAGCGTATTTTAGATATTCTTATATCCGGAGGGAAGTGACTTATTTGAAAGAACTATCTCTGAATATACTTGATATAACACAAAACTCGATAACCGCCGGTTCAAAACTGATTTACATTACTATACGGGAAACAGACCAAGAGATGCTTATATCTGTCAAGGATGACGGCTGCGGCATGTCAAAGGAGCTTCTCAAAAGTGTAACAGATCCGTTTTGTACCACTCGCAAGACCCGAAAAGTTGGACTTGGCATTCCGCTGTTCCGCCTTGCAGCCGAACAAACAGGCGGATATCTTGAGATAAAATCCACGTCTGTTTCAGACGATCCGGTAAATCACGGCACAGAAACAACAGCCTTATTTTATAAAAATCATCTTGATTTTACTCCGCTTGGCGATATCATATCAACTCTCTGCACCATCTTTCAGGACTGCGACGGTTTTGATATCGTTTTCACACACATTCTTCCGGACGGACGCGAAGTAAGCGCTGACACTCGTCAATTTAAACAGGTGCTTGACGGTGTGCCGTTAAACAATCCCGACGTACTTGTCTGGATTCGTGATTATTTATCAGAGCAATACAAAAATTAAAATACAACTCAATCAAGGAAGGAAATGCATCATGAAATCATTGGCAGAACTTGCTGAAATCAGAAACAGAATGAAAGATAAGGTTTCAATGCGCGAAGGCTCCGGCGACATAAGAATAGTTGTCGGAATGGCTACCTGCGGCATTGCAGCCGGAGCAAGACCTGTTCTCAACACTCTTGTTGAAGAAATCAGCGCACAGGGACTTACAGACACGGCAACCGTTACTCAGACCGGTTGTATTGGAATATGCCAGTTTGAACCTGTTGTAGAGGTTTATCAAAGTGGTAAAGAAAAAGTTACCTACGTCAAAATGACGCCGGAAAAGGCTAAGCGTGTTGTTGAAGAACATATCAAGAACGGCAAGCCTGTCGCCGAATTTACAATGAAAGAAAACGCATAAACTTATACGGAGGAAAAAATAATGATACGTTCACATGTGCTGATTTGCGCCGGTACCGGTTGTACATCCTCAGGCAGTGCCGCTGTAAAAGCGAAGCTTATTGAGGAACTTGAAAAAAATGGGCTTACCGATGAAATCAAGATAGTTTCCACCGGATGTTTCGGTCTTTGTGCCTTAGGTCCGGTAATGATTGTTTACCCCGAAGGAACATTTTACAGCTGCGTAAAGGCTGAAGATGTTCCGGAAATAGTTGAAGAGCATTTACTTAAAGGCCGTATCGTTGAGCGCCTTGTGTACAATGACACTGCCGAGCAAAAGCAGGACGATGAACCTGTTGCTCTCAGCGAAACACGTTTCTACAAGAAGCAAAAGAGAATTGCTTTAAGAAACTGCGGTGTAATAGATCCCGAAAATATCGAAGAATACATTGCTACCGACGGATATCAGGCTCTCGGCAAGGTACTTACCGAAATGACTCCGGATGACGTAATTAAGTGCGTTCTCGACTCCGGTCTTCGCGGAAGAGGCGGCGGCGGATTCCCCACCGGCCGTAAGTGGCTTCTTGCAAAGGACCTTGTAAAAGGCGGACAGAAATATGTTTGCTGTAACGCAGACGAAGGCGACCCGGGTGCATTCATGGACCGCTCTGTTCTTGAAGGCGATCCCCACGCAATCATCGAAGCTATGGCAATTGCCGGTTATGCTATCGGAGCTTCTCAAGGCTACATATATGTAAGAGCTGAATATCCGATTGCAGTTCATCGTCTTGATGTTGCAATCAAGCAGGCAAGAGAGTACGGACTCCTCGGAAAGGACATTTTTGGTTCCGGATTTGACTTTGATCTTGAACTCAGACTCGGCGCCGGCGCTTTCGTCTGCGGTGAGGAAACTGCGCTTATGACCTCGATCGAAGGTCACAGAGGCGAACCTCGTCCCCGTCCTCCTTTCCCTGCTGAAAAAGGACTTTTCGGCAAGCCCACTATTCTCAACAACGTTGAAACATACGCAAACATTCCTCAGATTATCCTGAATGGTCCGGAATGGTTTGCTTCAATGGGAACCGAAAAGAGCAAAGGAACAAAAGTATTTGCTCTCGGCGGAAAAATCAAGCACACCGGTCTCGTTGAAATCCCCATGGGAACAACTCTTCGTGAAATCATTGAAGAAATCGGCGGCGGTATTCCGAACGGAAAGAAATTTAAAGCTGCTCAGACAGGCGGTCCTTCCGGCGGATGTATTCCTGCTTCCCTGATTGATACTCCGATTGACTACGACAACCTTATTGCAATCGGTTCAATGATGGGATCCGGCGGACTTATCGTTATGGACGAAGATAACTGTATGGTAGACATCGCCAAGTTCTTCCTCCAGTTCACGGTTGACGAATCCTGCGGTAAATGTACGCCTTGCCGCGTTGGTACAAAACGTCTTTACGAAATTCTTGAAAAAATTACCAGCGGAAAAGCTGAGTTGTCCGACTTAGATAAGCTTGAAGAACTCTGCTACCACATAAAGCAGAATTCTCTTTGCGGTCTCGGACAGACAGCTCCAAACCCGGTACTTTCTACTCTTCGTTACTTCCGTGACGAATATATTGCTCATATTGTTGAAAAGAGATGTCCCGCCGGAGTATGTAAGGATCTGCTCTCCTTCAGTATTGACCCGGACAAGTGTAAGGGATGCACAAAATGTAAGAGAAACTGTCCGGTTGGCGCAATAAGCGGCGATGTAAGACAGCCTCATGTAATTGATACTGAAAAATGTATCAAGTGCGGCGTCTGTGTGACAAACTGCAACTTTGGCGCCATTGTCAAGAAATAAGGAGGAATACCGCAAATGGATATGATAAATGTTATTATTGACGGCAAAGAATACAGCGTCCGCAAGGGTGCAACCATTCTTGAAGCCTGTAAGAGTGTAGGAATTGAAATTCCGACGCTTTGCTATCTGAAAGATATCAATGAAATCGGTGCTTGCCGTATATGTGTTGTTGAAGTCAAGGGTGCGAGAAGTCTTGTAGCTTCCTGTGTATATCCTCTCGACAGAGATGGTACTGAAATCATGACTCACAGTCCTGCTGTTCTCAAGTCAAGAAAACTCACGCTTGAGCTTCTTCTCTCAAACCATGACAAAAAATGCCTTTCCTGCGTTAAAAACGGTGAATGTGAATTTCAGAAGCTTTGCGCTGATTACGGCGTAGAAGACGAGCACAAGTATGAAGGTGCTACGATTCGTTACGAAAAAGACACTTCGATGCCTCATCTTATCCGTGACAACAACAAGTGCGTTCTGTGCAGACGCTGCGTTGCGGTTTGTGACAAGAACCAGGCAGTTGCCGTTATCGGTCCTAACGAAAGAGGCTTTAAATCTCATATCGGCTGCGCTTTTGAACTTAAACTTGACGAAGTAGCCTGCGTTGCATGCGGTCAGTGTATTACTGTATGTCCGACCGGTGCGCTGACTGAGGTTGACGATACTCAGAAAGTATGGGACGCTCTTGCTGACAAGTCTAAGCATGTTATTGTTCACACTGCACCGTCCATACGTGCAACTCTCGGCGAATGCTTTGGCATGCCGATAGGCTCTCTGGTTACCGGAAAAATGGTTGCAGCTCTTAAACGTCTCGGATTTGCCGGCGTATATGACACAAACGTTACTGCCGACCTTACAATTATGGAGGAAGCTACTGAATTGCTTGAGAGAGTTGGCAATGGCGGTAAGCTGCCCTTGATAACCTCCTGCTCACCGGGTTGGGTTAAGTTCTGTGAACATTATTATCCCGATATGCTTGAAAATGTTTCATCGTGCAAGTCTCCGCAGCAGATGTTTGGTGCTGTAGCCAAGACCTGGTACGCTGAAAAGATGGGCATTGATCCTAAAGATATATTTGTTGTCAGCATCATGCCCTGCACAGCGAAAAAATTCGAAATCGGCCGTGACGGTCAGGACGCTTCCGGATATCCGGACACAGACGTTTCTCTTACCACTCGTGAGCTTGCAAGAATGATAAAACGCGCAGGCATAAACTTTACGGCACTGCCTGACGAAGAGTTTGACGCTCCTCTCGGAATAGGTTCCGGAGCCGGAACTATTTTCGGTGCAACAGGCGGCGTTATGGAAGCTGCTCTCAGAACTGCTGTTGAAACGCTTACTGGAAAGCCTGCTGCAAACATTGAATTTACTGCTGTCCGTGGTACAGACGGCATAAAGGAAGCTGAATACGATGTTGCCGGACTCAAAGTAAAGGTAGCCGTTGCTTCAGGACTTGTTAACGCAAGAAAAGTTCTTGACATGGTAAAGAGCGGTGAAAAGGATTACACGTTCATCGAAATTATGGGATGCCCCGGCGGCTGTGTAAACGGTGGCGGACAGCCGGTTCAGCCTGCGTCCGTTCGCAACTTTGTAGACCTCAAGGCTCTCAGAGCGGCTGCGCTTTACAAGGATGATGAAAACTTACCGATTCGTAAATCTCACGAAAATCCGGTTGTTAAGACGCTTTACGACGAGTATTTTGAAAAGCCCGGAAGCCACAAGGTTCATGAAGTTCTTCACACCCACTATGTTTCCAGAAAGAAAATCAACGTAAAATAATCAATAACCAACATATATTCTTGTACCGTCCATTTTTGTGGACGGTACTTGAGTATATAGGCGGGTTTCCGCATTTAACACTTTACTTGGCAATTTACTTTGCCGCTAATAAATTCAGGAGTGCATAAAGTATGCGTATAAACAGACTGATAAAGTGCTTGAAAATTAACAAGGAAAAAATCCCGGTAGTGCAGGAACAGCTTGAACTTATGACTTTAGACGTCATCTCTACTGCTGATAATACTCGTTCGGAGCTTAATGAGTACTATGACAAACTGATTAAAACTGAAAAACCTCAGGAAATAGACGATCAGGTTTTAGCGAAAATATCATCTTTAAAGCGTGCTTCCCAAAACCTGAAAAAAGCCCATCAAACCTCGGACGAAATGGCTGATGAGCTTGCCGCTCGCTGGATGGATTATAAAAAGAGCCTCAGAAAAAAAATTATCCCCAATGCTCCTGCCAACAGTGTGATAGACGTCAAAGAGAAAAACTCCAATCATTTTGCTCGTGGTTTAAATATCTACAAGCTCCTTTGGATATGCTTCATAGGCAGCTTTGCCGGAGTTATTGTTGAATTGTTGTGGTGTTTGCTTACAAACGGTTACTTAGAAAGCCGCTCCGGGTTGGTTTACGGACCGTTCAACCTGTTATACGGAGTCGGCGCAGTTGCTCTTTCAGCAGCTTTATACCGTTATCGCAATCGAGGAAAATGGCTTTCCTTTTTTGGCGGCGCTCTGGTTGGAAGCATAGTTGAATATGTATGCTCGTTCGTACAAGAGGCAGTATTCGGCTCACGCTCATGGGATTACAGCAACATGCCATTTAATCTCAACGGAAGAATATGCTTATTATATTCTATATTTTGGGGATTTTTAGGCGTGTTCTGGGTAAAAAATCTCTATCCGCGCATGGCTGAACTTATCTTAAAAATACCTAACAAATCGGGCATAATCATAACATGGGTACTAACAGCCTTCTTCGTTTTCAATTCGATTGTTACTTGTGTTTCTGTTTACCGCTGGTCTGAGAGGACGCACGGTATTGAAGCCCAAAATGAGTTTTTTGAGTTTATTGACGAACGTTTTCCGGATGAACGCATGGAAAAAATATTCGCAAATATGAAATTTTAAGGAGCACATAAGCGTCAGTGTCAGCAATAATATGTAGGCACACGAACAGATAATAAAAAAATCCCGTTAAGAACAGCGAATAAATTCGCTTCTCGGCGGGATTTTTACATTTTGGGTTCAAAATTTCAAATTACAAATTCCTTGACATCCAAATCATAACGTCGTCTACCCATCTTGCGTATGCCGTATCTGTAAGTTCTGACTTACCCATATTAGTATCGGAATTTGCAAGAGCCATACCATGAGGGCCTTTCGGATAAATATGGAGTTCAAAAGGTATTCCGTGCTCACTCAAAGCTTCTGCCATTTCCAGCGCATTTTTTACAGGCACAACGTCGTCACTTGCGGTATGAACAATAAATGCAGGGCATGTATGCTCTGAAATGCGCTCATTTGCTGAAAAAGCATGGCGGAGCTCTGTATTTTCAAATTCAGCACCTAAAAGATTTTTAAAACTTCCGGGATGTCCGGATGCGCTGATAACAGGGTAACACAAAATCATACCGGCAGGTCTGTTTACGCCAAATTTAATACCTGTCATTTCATTCAGATGCTCATCATTCCACATTGTGCCAAGCGTCGCTGCAAGATGACCGCCGGCAGAAAAACCGACAACATATATCTTCTCCGGTATTACCGAGAGTTCTTCTGCGTGTTCTCTTATCCATTTCATGGCTAATGACGCATCCGCAAGCGGTTTATACGGATCTGCAGGCTTTACTGTATAGTGCAGCACGAACGCATTCATGCCTCTTGCGGTAAAAGCAAGCGCAATCGGCTCTCCTTCCCTGTCAGAACACACACACGAATAACCACCGCCGGGAATTACGAGCATTGCAGGTCTTTTGGGGAACGACACATCTGAAACATATGTATCTAATTTCACCTGAGGATTATTCGGATCCAAGTTTACCGTTATGTTTTTCATAAAACCATACGCCTCCAATTACTTTGTTCAAGAAACATATCTGCACTCATCGACAGAAACATAGTCAACACCGACAAGCGTATAATCAAGTGCGTCCACCGGCTCGCCTGTATAAGAGTCAACAAGCACCAGCAAAAGCCTGTCGCCAGAGGTAAATATATTTTGATAAGCTCCGTCAGAATATATTCCTGAGGCAATGTTTATATCAAAGCCGCTTTTATCGCGAGTGAAATGATAAATCTCGATCTTAAGACCGGAAGGAAGGGTTTCCTGCTGCGTGTATGCAACATACGGCATATTATTCATATAGAAAGTTTTAACGCCGCTGGACTCTTTTGAAAGAATGCTATCTGAAACGCTGTTCTTAAGATATTTACTTTCCCCGACTTGTACAAAGCTATCCTCAGGCAAGTCATACGAAGGTTTCTGCTGGGTTAAATCAATATGCAAGCGTAACGAAAAATCCATTATCGCGGCTGTTACTTTTGCCATTTCAGCTCTTGTGAGGTTATTGTACGGATTAAAGTTACCGTTATCATCGCCGATAAACAATCCGTTATAATAAGCTTTAAGTACGTAATAATTATACTCGGACGGAATTTGAGCGTAGTCATTGATGAAAGGAATATATTCTTCAAGCATACTCTCGTTATAACCGCCGTTCCAGATAAATTCACTTCCAATATAGCTGCCGTCTTCTCTTTCACCTATTTCGGTTCCTTGAAGCTCAAAAGATCTGGTTACAAAAGCTGCAAACTCATATCGCTTTACAGGAGCCTCCAATAATGACGGGGCATCTATGGAAATATGTCTGCCCTGAATTGTGCAGCCATATTTTTCCACATCAATTATTCCCGCTTCATACATAACCTGCAAATAGCCGGAATACCATTTTTCACTGCCTTGGACGCTTAAAATCTCCATGGCATACTTTCTGTCTGACGCCTGTTTTTCAAGTCCCAGATACCGGGTAATAATCGCTGCGGCTTCTGCGACAGTAAAAGTTCCTTCCGGCGCAAACTGCGTTTCCGTCATACCTTTTACAACACTGTGCTCGATGAGGTATTCCACATAAGGATAGTACCAACTATCCTGTGAAACATCGGTAAATGACATCTTATTTTCCTCAGTCTGCAAAGACTGAGCATCGGTTATATTATTATCAGCTGCCGCTGATGCGCTCGGCGTATCGCCGAGCGCATCAATGTCGCTTAATGCTCCAAACAGAAGTCCTGCTGTTATTGATAATACATAAATCCTTTTTTTGAACATATTCTTTCCTGTAAATCAATCGGTAAGGTTTATTGAACGAATCAGAGATAGGACACCAACTTTAACGCCCTAAGCCTGAAAACGTGTTAGTGCGGATTGTCGGAGATATTCTCGGCTCTCCGTTCAAACCGGTTGCCGAAGAACCGTTTCCGGCAGTATCAGTACCGTTATTATCAGAAGTTCCGGCTCCTTCATTTGTTCCATGGTTCGTATTTTGCTGCGGTGAGTTTTCTGTTTGACCGCTCTCACCTTCGGAACTACCATTGCTTTCATCTGATTCTTCCGGATCTTCTCCGTCATTTTCGGAATCATCGTCCGAGCCAGTATCAGCCCCGGAGTTGCTTTCATTATTTCCCGATTCCTCCGTGCCGCCTGATTCCGGATTCTGACCGGTATCAGTTCCTTCATTTTCACCGGTCGTCTCTCCGTTTTCGCCTTCTTGGTCTTGGTTTTCTTGATCTTCGCCTTCATTTTCGTCATCTTCGACATGGACACCGTTATGCAAAGTACAGTAGCAATTCTGCGGGAATTCTACACCTGCAGTGTATCCGGGATAAGTGTTAGGCGGCATTGTAGTCATATAGTAAGGATCAGATGGATTTATAACATTGTCCGGATTTCCCGGTATTGATCGGCAGGTATATCTCGCATCTGTTATAGGAATGTTCTGCGCAAAGTTTCTATCATCAACTTTTATAAGCGCAACCTGCATTATAACATCATCAGGGCAGTCATCTGTTGCAACCATTGCTGTTGTAGAATCCCAGTCCATCATAACATGTGTTTCGCAAGTTGTTTTAGGAAGCTGGCTCTTTGTGTACCAGCCATACGAAATTCTTGATCCTCGCAGGTCGTGGCTGCACGCGTCGGAAGGCAGTACACCGCTGTCAAGACAAAAAGCCTGTTGGACAAGTCTTGAGTAATCAAACGTTTTCAGAGGCTCTCCACCGTTTGCTGCTTCATCAAAATACTTTTGATGTATGCGTTCCATTACTTTTTCCCACGCAATCATCGCCGGATTCGAGCTGAACTGACCAAGGTACTTGGGAGTATCATAACCGAACCAGCAAGCCCCGACGTAATATGGGGTAAAACCGGCAAAATATCTGTCTTTATCATCATTTGTGGAACCGGTCTTTCCTGCTACATTTACTTTTCTGTCAAGAGTTATTGCAGCTCCTGTACCGTTTGAAACGACATTTTGCAGCATACGTGTCATAACTGCCGCAGTATCAGCGGATATAGCGTACTCTTGATCAATATTCTGTTCAAGCAGCACTGTGCCGTCGCTGCGAAGTACTGTTGTATAAAGTCTTGGTGCGGAACAAGTGCCTGCATTCGGGAAAATTGAGTAGGCAGCTGCGACTTCAAGAACAGTAAGGCCGTTTGTGAGACCGCCGAGCGCTAACGGAGCCAAATCTTTATCGCTTTCAACAAGGCTGTCAAGGTGGAGCTTATTTTTTGCGAAATTATAAGAATAATCAACCGTCAAATCTTTTAGAACCTTTATAGCGGTAGTATTTTTTGACAGTTCAACTGCTCTGTTTATGGTAATCAACCCATCGTATCTGTTCGGAGCGTTTACGGGCCAATATCGTCCGATACTTTCTTTATATTCAACAGGCGTATCATCTACAACCGTTGAGTAATTTATAAGTCCGAGGTCCATTGCCGGAGCATACACCGTTAAAGGCTTTATTGACGAACCTATCTGGCGCTTGCTTTGAGTTGCTCTGTTTAAATCTCTGTCTCCGGTCTTCTCACGTCCCCCTACTATGCCCTTAACGTCACCTGTATAGGGATCTATAACAACCATCGCTGCTTCCGGCTGGATACCGTCTGAAACTTTCTGGAAAGTATCCGGATCGCTGAAAACCTCCTCCATGATTGTTTGTATCTCGGGATCTATTGTAGCATTAATCCTAAGACCACCGGAGTAAATGATATTTGAAGCATACTCGCGTGAATAGCCGTATTGTTCATGCAAATCGCTGATAATCTGCTCAATAAGAGCGTCTTTAAAGTACGAGTTCGACTTGATAACCGTTCCGTCAAGAACTGTAATATTTATCACGAGGTCCTCGTCTTTTGTGCTGTTGTACTCCTCTTCTGTTATCCAGCCGAGTTCATACATTTTTTTAAGCACAGCCTGACGGCGTTCCTTATTATTCTCAGGATTACGCACAGGATCATACTTTGTCGGAGACTTCGGAATAGCCGCAAGAGCCGCACATTCCACAAGCGTAAGCTCGGAAACATCTTTTCCAAAATAGTAATTTGCCGCAGCCTGGACACCGTAGTTGTTTCTTGAAAGATTTATGGTGTTTAGGTACATTTCGAGAATTTCTTCACGGCTTCTTTTTTTGGACAGGCTCAGCGCTCTGAAAATTTCCGTTACTTTACGCTGTATAGTTGTATCGTCTTCACCGGAAATATTTTTTATCAGCTGTTGAGTAATTGTTGAGCCGCCGTAGCTGTCATTTCCGCTTACAAACTCAAGTACCGCTCCGAAAGTTCTCTTCCAGTCCACGCCATGATGCTTCCAAAAGCGCTCGTCCTCTATCGCAACAAATGCGTTAACAAGGTTTTGCGGCATTTCCGAATACGAAACCCAGGATCGGTTTTCAGTTCCGTATATACGCTGGTCTTCAAGCTCGACATACTCTCCGTTTTCATTTTTGTACCAGATTGTCGTTGTTTGGTCAAGACTGGTTTTGAGGTTCTCTATATCGTAATCTTCATCAATCAAGTATGTCTTTACATAATTAAAAAATGTAGCTCCGATAATTATGCCGGATATTGTTCCGATAAGTAAAAGCGTCAAAAATACATTCAATACCCACTGCAATACCTTTTTTACGGCAAATCCCGTTGCCTTGCCGCTTTTCTTTAAGACCTTCTTGACTCCTGCTTTTTTCAGGTTAGCGGTCGTGTTAACGGTAATCTGCCCTTTATCGCCCGGCTCAACTACTTCTTTTTTGTCTTTATCGTTTGTATTCATACTACCTCCGAATGATGAAAAAAATACAACATAAAGTATAATTTTCTAAATAATGTCAACACTTTCTATAACAATAAAAAGTTTGGATGGTGTTTTTATGTCCCAAAAATCCTTTACTTTTAAAGCTGTCGCTGCAGCCTTAGGCGCAGTCACGATTTGTGCTGCCGGAGCATTGTCATACGTATATGTAAATTCAATCGTCGAATATGAAGTTGAACAGGATGAGACGGAATACGTAAGCACAGAAAAAAATGATATAACCGTCCGAACTCCGGAAGATATTCCGCAGTCGGACAGCTACAATCTTTTATATGATAATAACGCTCTTTGCGTATACACTTCCGACGGCAACCTTGTATACAAGGATCCCACAATATCTCTGAAAGACTTGCCCAAGTCGGACGCCGCCGCTCTGAGCGGAGGCGGAATTCGCTTTCAGTCGCGAAGTGATTTAATAGAGCTTTTGACCTATCTTAAAAGCTAAAATGCCAAGATGATTATTCCTCAAAAGAGGAGCAGTCGTCTTCGCAGCACTTGTTCTTACCTGGGAGTATAGCTTTGACCACAGAGGATATAAGCATAAGAGACAAAGCCGCACCCATTAGTATCAAAACAAGATTGAAAAGAGAGAATTCTTTATTGACACTCATTTGGAAGCCAAAAAGCTTTTTTTGCTTTTTTTGAGATTTTATTTCCAAGCCTGTATCAAAAGCAGTACAAAGCCTAATGTCTTTCATTTTATCGACAGTGTTATCCGCTGCTGTCTTTACATTTTCATATTTGTCCTTTATATTTTTTGCGTTTAACTCAAACATTGCACAAACTCCTTTCATCTGTATGACATTATTATACCATACAATTTGAAAATGTAAACACACAAAATTAAATTTAATAGAAAATAAAAAAAACTGTTTGTTAAAATATGCTGTATAACTATTGAATTTATGCACGATAAGTGTTAAAATATAGCATGATTTGATAATATCACAGTTTGGGCATAAAACCTGTCTTTCGAAAGGGTTGATTGATATCATAAATCGTGTGAATATAAACGGTGACTGGGACGTAAAAAGCCTTCCCGAAGCCGGTCAAAAAGAAATAAATTTCAAAGCCAAAGTTCCCGGCTGCGTTATCGAGGGACTGATTAATGAAAATATTATAGACCGTGATGTGTTTTGGCGAGACAACGCAAAAGCTGTCAAGGATTATGAGAAGTACAACTGGTTATATTCAAAACAATTTGAGTTCAAAGATGTAACTTCCGGAGCTTCAATTACATTTGAACGTCTGGATACATACTGCGACATATTCCTAAACGGAAAGCACCTTGCGAAATGTGAAAACGGTTTCATCTCCCACACATTTTCCGTTGATGGATTTCTCAAAAACGGAACAAACCTGAAAGTAACATCAATTCGGAGGTTAAAATGCTGAAGATTGCCATAACCGTCAATCCGAACAAAGATCACGGATTAGCCTGCACATTAAGGCTTTTAGATATACTTGAAGAATACGACTGCCGTATTTTCATGTCTGACACTTTTAAAAAGCCGTACGGCGACACCCCTCCTGTTGCAGAAACAGTTCTGAAAGGGAGAAAAATCGAATATCTTCCCGAATACTTACTGTTCCGAAAGGTTAATCTGTGTATTGTCTTCGGCGGTGACGGAACAATTCTTAAAATAGCTAAAAAAGCCGCTAACAGCGGCGCATACATACTCGGAGTTAATCTCGGCAGAGTTGGTTACATCGCTGAACTGGAAACTCATGAGCTTGATTTAATCCGCACAGTTGCGGCTCTTTCCGACATAAATGAAATTGAAAAAATGAAAAACGTCCGAATAGACAAGCGAATGATGCTAAAGGCTGAAATTATACGCTCCGGCAATGTTATATATTCAGCAACGGCGCTTAACGATATAGTTATTTCAAACGGCGCTGTTTCCCGCATGGCAGGACTTAAGCTTATGTGCGACGGAAAGTTTATTTCCTCTTACCGCGCGGACGGTATTATTGTTTCTACTCCGACAGGTTCCACTGCTTACTGTATGTCAGCAGGAGGTCCGATAATAGATCCGAGTCTTGAGTGTATGTGCGCGGTTCCGGTATGTCCGTATATGTGTGTAAATTCCGGTGCAGTTGTATTCTCGGATTCTTCTGTAATAGAAATAGAGTTTACTGCTGAAAAAATCAACGAGGCTTTTTGTACCGTTGACGGAAAAGGTGTAAAAACTATATTTAACGGAGACATCGTAAGAATTACCAAGTCCCCGGTTTGCACAAAGCTGATCCGGTTAAAAGACGTTGATTTTTATTCCCTGTTAAATCAAAAGTTTGCTATTGCGCAGAATTCCAGCGACAAGCGCTGATTTTTCGGTTGTCTTATAAGGAGGCGTTATAATGAAAACTCAAAGGCAAAACAAGATACTTGAGATAATTGAGAATAACGATGTGGAAACGCAGGAACAGCTCGCCGAATTACTCTGCAAAGAGGGATTTGTCGCAACTCAGGCAACCGTTTCACGAGATATAAAGGAATTGCGCTTAGTTAAAATTTCTTCTGTCGGCAAAGACGGAAAGCAAGGCAGGTCCAAATATTCTCAAAACTCCGTAAAAAATGAAATAGACACACGTTTTACGGAAAAATTCAAAAGTATTCTTTCCGAAATGGTGCTTCGCATAAGCTATGCCGGTCACATGGTAGTACTCAAAACATACCCCGGTATGGCACAGGCCGCCTGCGCCGCCATAGACTCCTTAGATATTTCCGACATAATCGGTTCTCTTGCAGGAGACGACACAATATTCATAGTTATGTCAACCGAAAACGACGCTATGGATTTTGTCAAGAAACTTTCAAAAAGCATAAGCCGATGATTTTCCCCAAGGAGGCAAACAATGCTTGAATCTATACACATTGAAAACGTTGCGCTGATAAAAAAGTTAGACATTTCTTTTGAAAGCGGATTTACTGCTTTTACCGGTGAAACAGGAGCGGGAAAAAGTATCATCATCGATTCTATCGGAATTATCTGCGGAGCAAGAGCGCCCAAAGAACTAATCCGTAACGGCAGTGACTATGCGCTGGTTGAAGCGGTATTTTCAGGATTAAGCGGCAATAATGCACAGAGAGCTGAAAAACTGGGCGCTGCCCCGGACGAAGACGGATATTTATACTTATCGAGAAAAATAACATCTGACGGCAAAAGTATTTGCAGAGTCGGAGGCAAGCAGGTACCTACTTCAGTTTTGAGGGAACTTTCTTCCTTTCTCATCAACATACACGGTCAGCACGATAACCAGGATTTGCTGAAAAAAGATAAACACATTTCGATACTTGACGCATATGCAGGCTGTACCGACGAGGTTAATAATTACAGACGCATTTTTGAAGAATATAAGCAATTGAAAAAAGAGTACGACGGGATACATACTGATGAAGCTGAAAAAGAGCGTACAATTGAAATGCTTAAATTTCAAATTGACGAAATCGCTTCTCTGAAGCTGAAACCCGATGAAGAAGATACTCTTACGGCTGAGAAAAAACGTCTGTCAAACATAGAAAAAATTGCCCAGAACGCAAACACTGCATATGATCTGTTATTTGCGTCAAACATAAGCGCGACGGAAAGTGTAGACAAGGCAATTTCCTGCCTTAACAATCTCTCTAAAATGCTTGACGGAATTGAAGATTACACAGAACGTCTTGAGAACGCCCGCTCTGAAATTTATGACATTGCCGAATATATGCATGATATTGCGGGAGACTCGGCGGAAAATCCCTCTTCTGCTCTTGACAGAATTGAGCAAAGACTGTATGATATATATAAACTCAAGCGCAAATACGGTCCGACGGTTCAGGACATTCTTGACTTTAAGGAAAAAGCCGCTGAACGTTTGAATAATCTTGAACTATCAGACGAAAGGGCTTCGGAACTTCTGAAAAAGCTCTCATCCGCCAAGGACGAGCTAACAAAATCAGCTGTTTCTCTTTCACAAGTCCGAGAAAAAGCTGCCGAGAAACTGAAAAATGAAATAGAAAAGGAATTTGAATTTCTCGAAATGAGCAAAACAGGATTTCTTGTCAGCTTTGTCCCAAAAGATTTCAGCGAGGACGGAGCCGATGACGTTGAGTTCCTTGTAAAGACAAATTCCGGACAACCTTATTCCCCGCTGTCAAAGACAGCGTCAGGCGGTGAACTTTCCCGAATAATGCTTGCCATAAAGAGTGTTATCGCTAAAAAGGACGGAGTAGAAACCGTTATATTTGATGAGGTTGACACGGGTATTTCCGGTAAAACCTCAAGACGAATCGGGATAAAGCTGTTACAAACCTCACACGACTCCCAGGTTATGTGTGTTACTCATTCAGCTCAGATTGCGTCTTTGGCAAACACGCACTACCTTGTTTCAAAACAAGACGGCGAAACAGGGACAGTAACCACTGTTAAGAAGCTCGGTTCTGAAGAACGTGTGAACGAGGTTGCAAGAATTATTTCGGGAATAGATGTTACTGAAACAGCTAAAAGCGCGGCACTTGAACTTATTGAAGAAGCAAAAAAATACAATATACATGATACAGGAGAAAAACGATGACACTTTTTGACGAACTTAAGGCAAGGGGGCTACTTGCCCAACTCACTGATGAAGAAGAAATAAAGGAGCTTATCAATAACGGTAAAGCTGTTTTCTATATTGGCTTTGACCCTACGGCTGACAGCCTGCACGTCGGACATTTTATGGCATTGTGCCTTATGAAAAGGCTCCAGATGGCAGGAAACAAGCCGATTGCGCTTATCGGCGGCGGAACAGGTATGATAGGTGACCCCTCCGGAAGAACCGACATGAGAAAAATGCTCACCCCGGACGATATTGCCCATAACTGCGACTGCTTCAAAAAGCAGATGAGCCGTTTTATAGATTTTTCAGAGGGAAAAGCACTCATGATAAATAACGCAGACTGGCTGCTCAAGTTAAATTACGTTGAGCTGTTAAGAGAGGTCGGCGCTTGTTTCTCCGTAAACAACATGCTGCGCGCTGAGTGCTACAAACAGCGCATGGAAAAAGGTCTCAGTTTTCTTGAGTTCAACTACATGATTATGCAGAGCTACGACTTCTACGTTTTGTACAAGGAATACGGCTGCAACATGCAGTTCGGCGGCGACGACCAGTGGAGCAACATGCTCGGCGGAACTGAGCTTATCAGAAAAAAACTCGGCAAGGACGCTTACGCTATGACCATCACTCTCCTTCTCAATTCCGAGGGAAAGAAAATGGGAAAAACGGCAAGCGGCGCAGTTTGGCTCGATGCAGAAAAAACCTCGCCTTACGACTTTTTCCAGTACTGGAGAAATGTGGATGACGCGGACGTTATCAAGTGCATGAAGATGTTGACGTTTATGAGCCTTGACGAGATTGCCGAATATGAGAAGCTTGAAGGCAGTGAGCTTAACAAAGCAAAGGAAAAACTTGCATACGAGCTTACCGAGCTTGTTCACGGCAAGCAAGAAGCTGATGCGGCTTTGGAAGCGGCAAGAAATATATTCAGCGGAAGCGGCAGAAGCGAAAACATGCCTACGACAGAACTTATTGAAGAAGATTTTACTGACGGAAGCATATCTCTTGCGGCTATTCTCGTGCGCTGCGGACTTTGTCCTTCAAACAGTGACGCCAAACGAAATATTAAGCAGGGCGGTATTTCTGTAAACGACGAAAAGATTGCCGATTTTGCAAAATCTTACAGTAAAGCGGATATCGGCGGCGAATTCATAATTAAAAAGGGTAAAAAAGATTACCACAAGGTAACTGTAAAATAATTTTACCAAAAAGCTGCTGCAGCAAGTTCTCAGCAGCTTTTGTCTATTTCATAGTCTATCTCATCTTGGAGTGTTACCATGGAAAAAGTTTGTTATATATTTGGTGCAGGCGATTTATATGAAGAAAATATCACCATTCCGGACAATGCGTTTGTAATAGCGGCAGACGCCGGAATTTATCAAACAAAGGCTTTAGGTATTCCCGTTGATCTTGTTCTTGGCGATTTTGATTCGGGAAGCATTGCGGACGCCGGAGAAAACGCAATTGTTTTCCCTCCTGAAAAAGATTATACTGATACTTTTTTAGCGGTTCAGTACGGATTTGACAGAGGTATAAGAAATTTTGAAATATTCGCTTGTCTTGGCGGAAACCGCTTATCCCACTCGATAGCTAATATTCAGATGCTAAGCTACTTTGCGAAGCGTGGCTGCAAAATAAATCTGCACGGAAAAAATGAAATAATCTTTGCTCTCTATAATTCGCCCGATATTACCGGTAAAGAAAAAGAAACCGTGTCGTTTGACGAGAACTACACGGGGTATATATCTGTGTTTGCTTTAGACGGCGATGTAAAAGGCTTGACAGTTACCGGTCTAAAATATCAGTTGGAAGAAAAAACTCTTGAAAGCGATTTTCCGTTAGGCGTCAGCAATGAATTCTGCCTAGAAAAGAGTAATATATCCTTTTCTTCCGGAACGCTTTTAATTGTTTGCCAAAAACAGCAAAAAAAGTAAGATTTTACATTATTTCACTTTAGTTTTTTTGCTGTATTTTTCCGCAAATTGTAGGTTTGTCAAACATATTGAACAGCGAATTCATAAGGAGATAGCCAATGGAGCGGTCTCATGGGGAAGTTGTTAGAACGGCGGTTGTGTGCAGCAAGCTGTTTTCAAAGTCTTCTAAGGAACAGAAGGAATGGGAGGAATAAAAGCGTTTTTGATCCTCGCGATGGCTTCGTTCCACTTTTCCATTGTGTATAGGCGTGTAAGGCCGGATGAGCTTATGACGTATGCCGAGCTGTTGTGCGGCGGTTTCAAACAGAGTAGGCAGTTCCCGCTTTGCATTGGCAAAACGGTTGGTAAACTCAAAGCCATTATCTGTCTGCACACACTCCACCTGAATTCCCCGGCGAGCAAACCACTTTACCAGCTTACTCAGGAAATCTGCAGAGGAATAAGCGGACTGTTCGGGGTAGGCAGCCGGAAAACGCAGCCTAGTAAACTCATCAATGGCGGTGTACTGGAACAAGCTCAGTTCAGGATCGGCGATGCAGCGGCGGGGAACTACTTTAACATCGATCTGAACGCGCTGGCCGGGATAGGTCATCTGTTCATAAGGTTTAGGCGTGTACGGTTTTTGCGGTTTTGGCGGCGCAAACATTCCCAGCCTTCGCATGACGCGAAACAGGCTTTCCGGACGGCGGGTATATCCCCGCTGTTAGGCAGGTGCACTAACAGCCATTCACCGTATAGCTGTTGTTTTTTGCTTTTCAATAATATAAAGAGCAATAATCACCTATAAAAGTAAATATAACAATTTAAATTTCAGAAAGTATTTTCACTATGTTTAAAAAGAATAAAAATTATGTATTTGCATCTTTGTTTATTACGATTATAGTACTTGTACCATTATTTTTAACATTTCATCAAAAATCGCATAATGAATCTGAATATAACTCTAATGCAAATAACTTTAAAACTTGTGGTCCATATACAGGATATTTAAGTGTTTCTGATAGAGAAAAGATAGATATATATACAAATACCGATAGTGAATATGTAACGAGCGTTACTACTGAAATAGTTTCAAACTTCTTGAATCAAAATTATGAACAAGAACAACCTACATATAAAGTTGCTGCAGATTTCTATTGTGGAGTTAATGAAAATTTAAAATGGGTATATGTCGCGTCAAAGCCCGTTTTCCATTCTAGTATTGTTAACCTTTATACTTCGTTAGAAAATAATGAAAAAATAGAAAATCACTATTTTGATATTACTAACGGAGGTGTAGTAACAGGAGCAGTTTTTGTTTCAGAAAAAATTGGATTTGTTGGTTTAAGTGTTCCTACTGATCTTGGGTTTGAAATATATGTAACATTAGATGCAGGTATAACCTGGAAACTTGTTAAAATAGGACCTCCAAGTGACTGGACAAATAGCTCTTTATTAATACCTGTAACAAGGGCATTTAATATGGATGATGGAGTTTATCCGTTTATTCTTAGTAAAACATCTGATGAAAAAATAATTTATTTGGTTACAAATGATGGCGGCAGTTCTTGGAGTTGGCTGGAGTAGAAAACACGAGGATTCAAGACGAACCCTCGTGTATCAGTTAACTGAATGTAAGTACAGTTATAATCTTTAGAAATACGGATGGTACATAAACATTTTCTTGTCAGCATATGAAGCAGTGCTGAGATTTAAATCGAGTTTTGCAGTACCATAATTCGTTGTTGCGGAATATTGATCATCGATAAACTGCCAAATTTTTACCTGTCCGCAATTTGCAACACTGCTTGGATATTCATCAGGCCAATCGGGATATACATAACTATCATTCCAATTAGCAATCCAAGTGAATGTGTTAGAGAGATCGAATGAATTACTTATTGTTCCAAAGTGAGCTGAAGAACAATAAACTCCCATCTTATATTTTACAGATCCACTTTCAAGCTCATTTTTCTAGTTGGATAGATAGTTTCCGAGATTATTCATATCCGTTTCAACATCTACAAATATGTACGCCGATTGCCTTCGGCTGTTAAAAAGGGGCGTTAAATAAGGGGCAAAGCCCCGTCATTCAACAAACGGCTATGGCGTAAGCCATATATTTCATACGGTGCAGCCGTATGAAAAAAGTTCCTCGTCATTTTTGATGAGGAACTTGCCGTTGTTATAAATCATTTCAGAATATAAAGGAAAATTGTGGCAACAATAAACGCAGAGGTGAAAAAATTGAGTGAAAATATAAATAATACCGACAATGTGCTTTCATCTTTGGTTGATATAAGAGATATTAAGATCGATAAAAGTCTTCCCACGGAAGAACGAATAAAGTCTTATGTGGAACAAATCAAAAACCCTTATAAATTCAAAGTCGGTGATGTGATCGTAAAAGTTTCTTTTTCCGGAAATGAAAACACCATAAGTGATAATTTTGTAAATATGATAGCAAATATGTAATTTTCGGAATAGTTTCAAAAAATTACATCCGAATTTTGCAATTTGCAAACTGGATTTTTGCTTTAATATGTGTTATTATATTTACGGACAAAATACAGCGAAACTCCGGTTATGTTTGAGGGCAACCTTATAAAGTAACAGGAGCGGTTTATTATGCAAATAATTAAAGATATCGAATACAGAGCCGCCATTTATCTTAGACTTTCTAAAGATGATGGCGACTTGTCGCTTTCAGGCGGCAAAAACGAAAGCAACAGTATTGCGAGCCAACGTCTTTTAATAAAAGACTTTCTGAAACAGCATCCGGAAATAACTGTTTATGACGAATACTGTGATGACGGCTTCACGGGTACGAATTTTGACAGACCTCGATTTCAGGATATGATTTCTGATGTAAAAAAAGGAATTGTAAACTGCATTATTGTAAAAGACCTGTCGAGATTCGGAAGAGAGTACATCGAAAGCGGTAGGTACATCGAAAAGATTTTTCCGTCGCTTGGTGTAAGATTTATCGCAATAAACGATAACTATGACAATGTAGCAGATAATTCAGCGGCGAATGACTTTATTCTCCCGTTTAAGAATCTCATTAACGACTCTTATTGCAGGGATATTTCCGTGAAAGTAAGAAGTAACCTTGACGTTAAGAGAAGAAACGGAGAATTTGTCGGCAGCCGTGTTGTGTATGGCTACAGACGTTCTTCTGAGAACAAGAACCAACTTGTAATAGACGAAACCGCCGCCGTTGTTGTTAAGGACATCTTTCGGATGAAAACTGAAGGAATGAGTGCTGAACGTATTGCAGATAGCTTAAACGCCGGTGGTATTCTTTCTCCCATCGAGTATAAGAAAGCAAACGGTTCAAAGGAAAAATACGCTTTTCAAAAGCACAAAAAGGCACTTTGGAGTGCAGTTGCAGTGTATAGAGTATTATCCAATGAAATCTATACCGGTACTCTTTTGCAAGGCAAGACTACAACACCTAATTATAAGGTGAAAAAGACTGTAAAAAAGTCTGAAAATGAGTGGTCGAGAACCGAGAATGCACACGAAGCAATAATCTCACGGTCACAGTTTGAGTTGGTTCAAAGAATATTGCTTGATGATACCAGAAGCCCGAAAGGAAAAGATAAGGTACACATCTTTTCAGGCAAGGTCTTTTGTGCCGACTGCAAAAGCACTATGGTTCGCAAGGTTTCTAAAAGCGGAAACAAAGAATATGCTTATCTCATCTGCAACGGGCATAAGAAAGGTACAACCGATTGCTTCCCTCACAACATTAAGGAAGAAGTGCTGTATGAGGCAGTATTTGCTTTTGTTAAATCTCAGCTTGATATACTTCTTGAAATGGAAAGAGCTTTGAAAGCCATTGAGAATTTGGCGTGGGAAAAGCGAGAGATTGAAAAACTGAAAAGGAAAATCGCCACACAAAATGAAGCAATTCAAAAAGTGAAGCGATTGAAAGCAAGTCTTTATGAAGATCTTCGGGAAGAAATCATCACCGAAGACGAATATCATACCTTTAAGAAAGAGTATGACGAAAAAATTGCAACAATACAGGAAACGATTATGTCTTTGGAAAGCGACCTGAACAGTGTTTCTGAGGGACTTACCGATAAGCAAGGATGGCTGTCTCAGTTTACAAAATATAAAGGTATAGAGAGCCTTAACAGAACAATAGTAGTCAATCTCATTGATAGAATCTATGTTGGTGCGAATAACGAAATAGAAGTTATAATGCGTCATAAGGACCAATTTGCCGCAGCTTCCGAGTTTATAGAACATCAGAAGAAGGAGGCGGTATAATTGGCACGAGTATCCCGCAAAGGTAGCAATAATATATATGTAACCAAAACCGAAGTAATTCGCATTTGGAACGCTGCTCTGTATGTAAGACTTTCTGTTGAAGATAACGGCAAAGATTCGGACTCCATAAGTAATCAAATTGCGATTCTTGAAAAGTATGTTTCCGAAAGACCGTATCTTGAAAAGGTTGATATTTATATCGATAACGGATACACAGGCACTAATTTTGCACGTCCGGAGTACGACCGTATGATGAACGATGTAAAAAAAGGACTTGTAAACTGTGTAATCGTAAAGGATTTATCAAGACTCGGAAGAAACTATATAGAAACAGGAGATTTTATTGAAAAAATCTGTCCGTTCTTTGGACTGAGGTTCATATCGGTCAATGATGATTACGATACAGAAACCAGTCTTTCAGGTTCTGCTCTTTCGGTATCTCTCAAAAATATCGTAAACGATTATTATGCCAAGGATATATCAAGAAAGGTGACATCTGCACTTCGTACAAAAATGCTGCGAGGTGACTATATAGGCAACTATGCTCCGTATGGCTATCTCAAAGATCCTAAAAACAAAAATCACCTTGTCATAGATTATGAAGTTAGCGATGTTGTCAAGAGAATATTTGCGATGAGAGCAGACGGTAGAAGCTTTATGAGTATAAACAGAACTCTTAATGATGAAGGTGTTTTATCTCCGAGCGAGTATAAAAGGCAATGCGGTATAATTACCAATAATAACGATAAACCCGGCAGGATTCTTTGGAACAAACATATGATAACGGAAATACTGTCGAATGTCGTTTATATTGGTAGTCTTGTACAGAGAAAATCGAGTCAGTGCTTATATGAAGGGAAAACTTTTCATAGAACTTGCGAAGATGAATATATCGTAGCCGAGAATACACACGAGCCAATCATTGATTATGATCTATTTGAAAGAGTACAGCTGGTTAACGCAGAAGCAGCAGAAAGAACACGGGCAAACAGCGGAAAGTATTCGCACCTTCCGAAAACTGAAAACCTATACGGCAAAAAGTTTGTTTGTGCTGTCTGTGGGAGAGTTATGAAACTCCAACGTTCCTTTAACAGTAAAAAGGATAAGGTGTATTTCACATTTAAGTGTCCCACATATGCGGAGCACGGAAAAACAGGCTGTTCTGACGTAAAAATCAAAAAGGCAAATATGGATTTGGCAGTGATAGAACTCATCAACAAGCATATTGAACTATTTGTTGATATGGATGAAACACTAAAACGGCTATTAGCAGTGAAAAAGCAAAAGGCAGTTTTCGCTGACAACAATAGCAAGTTGAAGTCTATTCGTGAGATGATAGCTAAAAAAGAAGCGATTCTGAGTACTATGTATGCTGACTTAAAAGAAGGCTTTCTAACCGAAACTGAGTATGCAGACAACCGTGACATCCTGAAGTCAGATATAGAAAAACTCAAACAGGAACTTTCAGAAGTTGATATGTTACTGTCTGAAGCTCGCAAGCAATCCAAAGCGGAAAGCAACTGGAAACATCTTGTCAAGAAGTACAGTAATATAACCGAAATGTCAGCGGAAATTGTTGAGGCGTTTATCGAAAAAATCTGCATTAATGCAGAAAATCAGATTGAAGTTACTTTAAAATACTTTGACGAGATTGAAGCACTTATGCATCTTTGCAACAGACTTTCAGCGGAGGTGGCATAATGGTTAAAACACTTGCAATGTATATGCGTATATCCCTTGAGGATGTAGACAAGAGAACCAACTCCGCAAAGGACGAAAGCAACAGTATACTATCACAGCGAAGACTTATTCAGAAATACATCTCTGAGAACAAAGAGTTCGCAACTTACAGAGTTTTAGAATTCATTGATGACGGTTGTACCGGGACGAACTTCGATAGACAAGGCTTTACTAAAATGATAGAGCTTGTCAAAAAGGGTGAAGTTGAATGCATTATAGTCAAGGACCTTTCCCGTTTCGGCAGAAACTATATCGAAGTCGGCGATTACCTGGAGCATATTTTCCCGTTCCTTGGAATCAGGATAATATCCATAAATGATTATTACGACAGTAATGATTATTCGGGTAAAACAAGCGGAATGGATATTGCTTTCAGAAACCTTATCTATGACTACTACAGCAAAGACCTATCAAAGAAAGTCAAGAGTGCAATGGGACTCAAGCAAAAAGATGCACATTATCTGAGCTGTGTTCTGTATGGCTATACGCCTTCCGAAAGTGATAAGCACCAAATGGTCATTGACGAAGAAGCCGCTAAAGTTGTACGCAGAGTGTTTGCGGAGATTATATCTGGAAAGACAACCACACAAGTGGCAAAAGGACTTAATGACGATGGAATTCCAACCCCCGGTCAATACAAAGGGATAAAGTATAAGAAACCCCAAAGTCATCAATGGTCACATATGAGAATCCACGAGATGATTTCCAATATTAAGTACACAGGCACTATGGTCAATCATACCCGTGAAAGTAGATTTATACGAGATAAATCTCAAAGAAAATGCTCCCCTGATGAATGGATTGTGCGTGAGAATGCACATGAGCCCATTGTTACAATGGAGGAGTTTCAAGCAGCCAACGAAAAGATCCAGCGCCGTAAGATGAGCACAAAGCAAATACCACCCACAAGTGACAGAGTTTATGTCTGTGCATACTGTGGCAGAAAGCTTGAAAAAGCAAACGGAACTGTTTTTGCATGCATTTCTCACAGATTCCATGAGAAAAGCGAATGTGAAAAAGTCAGATTCAGAAAAAGTGTTATGGAAGACGTAGTTTTCGAGGCATTGAAAGCTCAGCTATCGCTCATCAAGCTTAGTGTTCGAAAATCGGTCCCGGAAAATAAAAACAAGCATACCGAAATAAAACGGCTGCTTGATTCACTTTCCTCAGAAATATCCTCTCTCGACAGAGAAAAGCTTGAGCTTTACGAAATGTACCGCTTCGGAGATTTAACTGTCGAAGAGTATATGGAGAAGAAAGATAGGCTTATGACAAAATTAGATGCTTTAAAGAAACGACTTTCTGATACCGAGGAAGAATACAAAAATGCAATAGCACAGGATAGTCAAAACCGAGAAGAAGAGAAAAAGGCAATAATCATAGCAAAGACAAACGATGAAATGCTTCGCAGTAATATGTATGAGGCAATTGAAAAAGTGGTTGTTTATGCTCCTGACAAAATAGAAATCAGTTGGAAATTCGATGATCTTTTCGTAGCTTTGAAGCACTAAAAAGCACTGAGTTGTCCTAAAATAACATAATGGGTAAACCCTTTATGTTAAGCAGGTTCAAAAAGTGAGAAGCCGAAAACGCCCTATTTTCAAGGGTTTTCCGGGATTTGTAAATAATTTTTGTACCTACTTGACATAATCAGACGATCTCGGCAGAGTAGTAATTCCAAAAGAGATAAGAAGAACCATGAGAATAAGAGAAGGTGATCCGTTGGAGATATTTACGGACCGCGACGGTGAAGTTATTTTTAAAAAATACTCACCGATTGGAGAACTTCTCGCTTTTGCCTCCCAGTACGCGGAAACACTTCACAAAACCTGTTCCAACCCGATAATAATATGCGACAGGGATATGGTAGTTGCATATTCCGGTCTTGCAAAAAAAGACTGTGCTGACAAAAAGATATCTCCTGACATTGAAAGCATTATGGAAAGCAGACAGATCTACTGCTACAAGCCGGGAGAACGTCATTACTCAATTGTTGACGGAAACGAGAAAATTTCTCTTTCATGCGCAATGCCTATTATAGCTGAAGGTGACGTGATAGGTGCTGTGGCGACCATTCTTATGGAAGATCAGGACCAAGCTCCGTCTGATGTTGAAATTAAGCTTATTCAGACTGCTGCCGTATTTTTAGGAAAGCAGCTTGAAGAATAATAAAGATTAACAAACAATATAATCAATCTGAAAATACAGGGACTGTCATAGTGTGACGGTCCCTGTGGCGTTTTTGTATTACAGTTGTATCTTTCTTAAATTACTAAAAGTCTTTAATAAATGTCTTTCCGGAACAAAGAGCATGCGACAAGATCTGTTATAATGACTATTTTTTAAGAGGAACAATTTCTTGGAGTTCGTTAGAAATTTCAGCAAGACTATCTGTTTTTTCGTCATATCTGTAAACTCTCTCAACTACAAATGTTTTTGCGACGTAGTCTGCTGAACCATCTTCACTTATAATCAATTGCTGTATTCCTGTCAAAACTATTTCCGTTTTTCCGTCACCGTTCGTATCAATATACTCGGCATTGAGTTTATTTTGCGGATAAACCAGAGAGCCTTTTACCCCACATCCATACCCGGAAGACAATCCATACTCGACAGCAGTTTCTTCACTCTCCTCATGGTATACGTCAACTATATTAGGCAGAGAAAACGCCATTTCATCCACTCCGAATTTTGACACCTGAAAAAACTGTAAATCTCCGTTACCGCTATGTGACACGGACACTACAGCAACATAAAAAACGTTATTTAATTCTACAAGTTCATAATCAAACAAAACTGTACCTTCAAATTCAAGCTCCGTAACATCCTCTGAATATGGAAAGAAAGGGTTTTCAATGTTTCGGGTAACATCGCTGTTTAAAGAACACCCTATAATTCCTGTTAAAAACTGATATATCAAAATTATAAAAACATTTTTTCGCATATTCGATACCTTTATGTTGAAACCAAAAAACATTTAAACTTATATTTTTACGAATAACCAAAGCCGACGATACAACTAAAACTTCAACTTAATTAAGTTTAAAAATAACGACTCCAGCTTTCTTGGATTCATTCACATTGCCGTCAGCTGCAAATTTCTGTACTACCGCCATGTTTCCGCGAATAGCAGAAACGTACCTATATTCAAACGGCAAAATAGTTTTTCCTGTGATATCCACGTATCCGTACATCTTTTCTCCGCTTCCGTTTTGTTCATATGCAGGAATAATTCCAAAACGGTTATCATTTTCGCTGAAAAGAGTAAGAAAAGCTGAATTATCCCCAATTACCGAATTACCTTGTCTGTCAATTAAATAATACAATGTCGATGTGATTAAAGCATATCCGTTCTTGAACTCACCTAAAAGCTTTATCCGTCCCTCCGATATATCTACATATGGCACTGTAAACATAACTGAACCGTCTTTCGTAATATACTGCCATGTATCAGGTTGTCCGGCACTCATGTTTTCCTGAGCTGTACAAACTGCCGCAAGTCCTTCACTGAAATTGTTTGCTTCTATATACGTACATTCAATTTCCGTTTCACCGGAAGTATTTATATAACCCCATTTGCCATTTTGTTTTACTGCAGCAAGTCCTTGTGAAAAAGGTTTTGCGCTTTCAAAGCATCCTTCAAAGGCAATTGCTCCGTCTTTTCTGATAAATTGCCAATATCCGTTATACTCCACTGCCGCCAAACCTTCACAAAAACCAAAAGCAACATTGTCAAAAATGAAAGGTATAGCTTCTTTTCCGGACAGATCGATAAATCCCCATTTTCCTCCGCTTTTTACAGCTGCGTATTCTTCTCTGAACGGAAGAGCGTCATCATAAGCATGGTCATTTATTTTTTCACCATCCGGCGAGATATACTCAAACTTATTCTCGTCTGTTACTGCAATAATACGTCCATTGTTTTCAGATAAAAGATTAACAAAGTCAAATTCGGTTAGTATTTTGCCAGTGTTGTCAGCAACTGCATACATTCCGTCACCATTGTCACGCAGTGCAATATAATCTTCTGAAAGTATATGTACATCATCGTATTTTCCGGGCTCGATTAGCCATGAAATTTGAAAGTCATCTGTTTCAAAAAGTATACTGTCATTTTTTGCGCATCCGGATAATTCAAAGCTAACAACAACACAAATTATTCCAAAACATAAAAAATACATCTTTTTAAACATATTCATTTATATTTCCTTACACTTTTTAAATTTTAGAAAACGGAATTTTTGGGCATAGGCTACTTCAACCAGACTGGCAGATCGTCGGCTTTAAAGCTGTCTGACATCACCTCTTCTTCACCATTATAATATTTGACAATAATATAATCATAATTACCTTTATAATCTGTGTAGCGACCAGCAGCAGTTATCGTAAAACTTGACCATTCCAAGTCCGGACCTTTTATCATATCCTCTAATTGTAAATCCCAAGCTGGTATATTCAACTTATCTTTATTAACTTGTTGATTACTCCATTTTCCGACCATTTCCCCGGTCACAGGATTAAAAGATATTCGACATGAATGTTTCGGAAAAGCAAGACAATATTCAAAATGCACATCTACACATTTATTTAACGCTTTATCATATTCAAGACTTAAATAGCTAAGTTTATATGTGCCGATTGTATGCTTATCAACATATTCATCCGCCAGATCTGTCAATGCTGAAAAAGAATTTACCTCAACTTCTTCCGATAATTTTACTGATGGCAGCCGCCATTCTAATTTAATACTCAAAATAATAATCATTAAAATATAAACAATTATATAAATAATTCTTCCTCTCCAACTATAGGAGTTGCGATATTTGGGGCGTTTGATACTCATGTTTTAATTTCTCCTCAAGACATCTTATATAGCCGTCACCAAACTTTAACATGGCAAGATAAGCATGTACGGCTATATATAAAATATAGAGTTATAATTTACTAATTTCTATAAATGTTCGGGCTTGGACTGTGTTATTCGTCAAACCCAATAAAATACATAAAACGATATTATCATATATAAACTGACTAAGGCATGTACATATTTAATCTATCAAATTTAATTTCAATTCAAGTCATTATGTATTTCATTCTCTTTTTTATATGAAGTAAGCCGAGCGTATTCTGCCTCATATTGTACATATCCTCCGGACGCAAAATTCAGTTCAAACACAATGCCTAATTTTGTAGGTGTGAGGTAAAAATCACTCATATGGCAATCATTACCGGCAAAGTCAATCATCAAACTCTTAACATTCTCAGCCGCAGGTTCAATGACTCCGTAAGCAAATTTAAAATTCTCATCGTTTATGTAGTTTTGCAAAGAGTTGTCATATAAATCGCAAATCTGTAGTCTTCTACCATCCTCTAAGCTCAAATTAGCAGCCAACCATACCTGAAACGGATGTGCTGTTCCATGAATATAGGCGTCACCGCAAAATTGTACACTTAATACTTTTTCTGTTGCCAAAGAAATATTATAATTTAATGAAACATAAACATCGTGACTTTGAAGGCTTTCTAAAACCTCAAGTGCTGTCCGCTCTATAAGCGTATTGACGAAAGTGTAGCTATTTTCTGAGTTTTTGCTTTTCAACTGAGGATATGTTATTTTAATATCCGTATTGATTCTCTCATCAAAAATTTCGTACTTTTTTTCAAATATAACATATTGCAAACCGCTGTCAATTTCTACTTTTTCGTTCCCGTCACAGTAAGGCCGGTATTGGCTTGTTTCACTATTTGATTGTATATCCTGTTCGGTATACGGTATATTAGACAATTCATCGTTATTTCTTATTTCTTTATCAATGCAAGATGAAAATGACAGTAAAACGAAAATCATAAAAGTAAAAATGATTTTTATTTTTTTTAAAAAAACTGTAATCGTATTATATTTTAATCTAATGATCCCTTTTAATAATTGCACTATATCTTCTCCTTTTATAAGTACATTAAACTCTTCATTGTTCAAGCGCATTGCATATAAGATAAAACATTAATTCATATAATTGATGTTTTATCAGCATCTATTAATAAAAAAGTATAAAATTCAACACATATTCTTGTTGTAATTATATACTTTCGGTATTATAATGTCAACATAATATTCACATTTGATTTTTTAGCCAAAAAGCTTTTAGCTGCTTTGTAAGTAGCGCAAATCACAGATTTTTATTTGAAATAAAAATGAAAAAGCACTTGACAAAAGCTTTAAGATATGGTAGAATACGTAAGACAAAGAAGCAGAGCAATCTCACCCACCGTTCACAACGGGAGGTTAATATCGGTACTGGGCGGTTTCCGTCCATGTTCGGTTGTGTGTTGCTTTGCGGAGGATTTGTCCTTCGCTTTTTATTTGCCACAGCGGCATATTTTTTGGAGGTGTTATCTATAAGCACAAAAGAGGTTATGATCAATGATCAAATCAGAGCCAAAGAAGTGAGAGTCATTGACAGTGACGGCACTCAGCTTGGAATCCTTCCTCTGAAGGACGCGCTGCACGTTGCTTACGGCAAGGACCTTGATTTGGTTGAAATTTCTCCCAATTCAGAACCGCCTGTATGCAGAGTCATGGACTACGGAAAGTTCCGTTTCGAGCGTGAAAAAAAGGAAAAGGAAGCTAAGAAGAAACAGCAGACTATTGACATCAAGGAAATTCAGCTTTCCTGCCGAATTGACACACACGATTTCGAGACTAAACTTAAGCATGCAAGACGTTTTCTTAACGACGGAAACAAAGTTAAGGTTTGCGTAAAATTCAAGGGACGCGAGATGAGTCATACTGCCATCGGCCACGATATTATTGCTAAGTTCGGCGAGGCTTGTACAGACATCGGCGTTATCGAGAAAACTCCGGTACTGGACGGAAGACAGATGATCATGTTCATCAATTCCAAACAGAATACGCCTCAGAATACGGCTTCTAAAAAGAAGGCTTCTCCGGCGTCGGCGCCATCCGCCGAACAGGCAGAAGACAGCGGCAAAAACTGATCTGCCGCACCGGTACGGATGTACCTTTACAAACTTAAAATCAAAATCGAAAGGGATGTTTACATTGGCAAAGCAAAAGACACACAAGGCTACCGCGAAACGTTTTAAGGTAACAAAGGGCGGTAAAGTTAAGTACAATCAGTCTAACAGACGCCATAATCTTGGTCTGAAGACTCCTAAGAGAAAGAGACAACTTCGCGGCGGAGCTATTCTGAGCGAATCCTTCGCTTCGACCATCAAAAAGATGATTCCTTACGCTTAAGAACAACAGCTTAAGGAAATACAACAAAGAAACGAAAGGATTGTGACATAAATGGCAAGAGTTAAGGGCGCTCTCATGACAAGAAAGAGACGCAATAAGGTATTAAAGGCAGCAAAAGGATATTGGGGTTCCAAGAGCAAGCACTTCAAGATGGCTAAACAGGCCGTTATGAAGAGCGGTAACTACGCTTTCACCGGAAGAAAGCTCAAGAAGAGAGATTTCAGAAGACTTTGGATTACCAGAATTTCCGCTCAGGCAAAGGTTAACGGCATAAACTATTCTCAGTTTATGAACGGACTTAAGAAAGCCGGAATTACTCTCAACAGAAAGATGCTTTCTGAAATAGCTATCGCTGACAAGGAAGCTTTTGCAAAGCTTGTTGAGCAGGCCAAGGCAGCTCTTTAATTAAGTTTAATAAGCTTTATTCGGTTTAGTGTGTTTCATTTAATCGAATGTTTATTACAAGAATCCCGAAAGTTGTGAACAGCTTTCGGGATTTTTTAAGTTATTCTGAGTGCTTCAATTTAAACTCTATCTTAATTTTCTTTATCATACAAAAAAGGCGTCAAGAGCCTTACAAATAAGGTCCTTGACATTTTTTCATCTATTATCCTTTACAGAGAATCGTATCCAAATCCTGTTCCGGGGCAGTCGTAGGCTGAAGTCCATAAGCGTCGACAAGTACTTTTACCACAGTTTCCGAAAGAAATGCGGGCATTGTGGGACCTAAATACATATTTTTAACACCTAAAGCCAATAAAGTTAAAAGAATACACACTGCCTTTTGCTCATACCACGACAGCACAAGCGTTAAAGGCAATTCGTTGATGTCGCAGCCGAATGCTTCCGCTAATGCTATTGCCACTTTTATTGCGCTGTAGGCATCATTACACTGTCCCATATCAAGAATTCTCGGCAACCCGTCTATCTCACCGAGATCAAGGTCATTAAATCTGTATTTTCCGCAGGCAAGTGTAAGCACAAGAGAATCCATCGGTGTCTGTTTTACAAATTCAGTATAATAGTTACGTCCGGTATGGGCACCGTCACATCCGCCAACCAAAAAAATATGCTTAATCTTGCCGCTTTTTATCAGTTCTATGATTTTTCCGGCATTTGAAAGCACTGTTTCATGTGCAAAACCTGTTGTCAGCATGTGTCCGCCGTTAATTCCGCTCATGCTCTTATCTTGCTCATATCCTCCAAGTGAGAGCGACTGCTCAATCAAAGGTGTAAAATCTTTTTTACCTTGTTCATCTTCATCAATATGAGTAAGTCCGTCAAAGCCCACAACAGATGTTGTATAAACTCTGTCCGCATAACTTTTCCTCGGAGGCATAAGACAGTTAGTCGTAAATAAAACAGGCGCAGGAATACTTTCAAATTCTTTTTGCTGACTTTGCCAGGCCGTGCCAAAATTCCCTGCTAAATGGGTGTATTTCTTTAATTCGGGATATGCGTGTGCCGGCAGCATTTCACCATGCGTATATATATTGATACCTTTGCCCTGCGTTTGTTCAAGAAGCTGATGCAAATCCTTTAAGTCATGGCCTGATACTACTATAAAAGGTCCTTTTTTTATATCCACATTTACCCTTGTAGGAACAGGATTGCCAAAAGTTTCTGTATTCGCCTTATCCAAAAGCTCCATGCATTTGTAATTTACTCTGCCGAACTCCATTATAAGTCCAAGCCATTCCTCAACCGTATGAGAACGATTCAGCTCACATAAACCCTTGTAAAACCAAGACGTAACCTCATCATCAAAGTAACCCAGCTGCATAGCGTGATGCACATATGCTGCCATGCCTTTCATTCCGAAAAGCAATGTTGAACGCAGAGATACTATATCCGTTTCACCTTCAAACAACTTAACAACTTTTGAATTATCGTCACCTCCGAGCCTTCTTCGTTCATTAACCACGCGTTGAGTCAACTCTTTTATGGCTCGGTCATCAAAATTCACATTTGTGAGTGTTGTAAAGAGCCCGTCCGGAATAAGCCTGTCCGCAAGCTTGCTCCTATTTTCTTTAGCTGCCTCTGCAAGGCGTATAAGTTCATAAATAAGTTCGTCCTGCAGATTTGCTGTGGTCGGCTGCTTGCCGCATACGCCTGTACGTACACATCCTTTATTTCCTGCCGTCTGCTGACATTGAAAACAAAACATTTCTGACATAATATCTTCCCCCAAAAATTTATTTTTACAACTCTTATTTTTTGCAATTATTTATATTAAAATACAATATAAAAGTAACAATTTTAGTTTCATTTTGCGGTTGATTCATGTGTTAAGTGTTTTTATTCAATCTTAGAAAAAATGACATTTTCATTTTTTTAATTATTTGGTGCATACAACCAAAATATCCGTCAACTTACATTGTTGACGGATATTTACCTTTATATCGCTATAATATGTATCTGTTACACTGCGCTCTTATATACTCGGTAAATAAGGAGAATGCTTTGTTCAACAGTACAAGCCTCTTTAGGAGAAGCAGTAACATCTGATGTGCCGTTCATAATTCCGTTTTCTGCAAGTTCTCCGATACTTTGGACAGCCCAATCGGAAATATCTGATTTATCAGCAAATTTTTCAATGCTGCCGATAACCGGTGTTAAATCTTTTCCGGTATTCTCCTTTATAACTTCTGTCGCACGAAATACCATAGCCGCAATTTGCTCACGATTAGTTATCTCAGTCGGAGCAAACAAATTGTCACCGACGCCGTTTACAACGCCGCACTTATAAGCTTTAAGCACTGAAATGTTTGTTGTGTCAGTAAAAGTATCAGTCGGAGCGGAGTCAATCTGAGTATTTAAGACTTTTTCCAACATATTAGATACAAGTTCTGCAAACTGCTCTCGGGTTATCGTGTCCTGATATTTCGGATTGCCTGTTAAATTCGGAACTAAACCTGCATCAAGCGCCAAATCTATTTCACTCTTTGCCCAATCGCTTGGAACATTATCTGCGAGTTCAACATTTTCGTCAATAACTACCTCGACTTGTGTTAAATCCTGTTTGTGAGCTGTCCATGCCATAGCACTTGTCTGAAACAACATTGTACCGGCAGCTACTGTTAACAAAAGTGTACGATATATTTTCATAACTATATTACCCTTTCATATTTATTTTTTATTTTTCACACAAAGAATGATCCGCACTGTTTACAGGCAATTCACTTCCGTCGGGATAGTAATAGTATCTGTAAGTCAAATCGGCTTCGTATCTTGAAATTCCCGCAAAATCCAACAACCACTGACGTCCGGGATCAGAATCGCACAGAGGCTGAAAATCGTTTACAAGACTTGAAGGATACCAATGCTGTTCGTACGGTATTGTATTATAGAAAGATTTTAGATCCTCGTCGCTTTCAAACGTAAATATTGTAGAAGCCACATATTTTGACAATTCTTCTGCGCATGCCTGTGAATTCATATCTGAAGTGAACATAGAACTATTTATAATTTCACGAATCGAAATATAATAGTTATGTGTTTCTCCTGGCGCTAACTCATATGGAACGAAGAACACACCTGATGTATTGCCGGAATAGTATGAATAACTCGTATTTGCTAATGCAACTGCAATTACTCCTGCGTCAGTCACAGGTGCAGGATTTGTAATTTCCAAGGTGACCGTTCCTATGTCCGCCTCTGACAAATTAAAACCAGTAATTTTTGCTGTGGAAGCAAATAGGCTTTCTGCCTCTTTGTTATACTCCGGCAATGCAGGCGCATGATATTCGGGTATAAACTGTGTATCCTCAGTTTCATCAGGCAGGAAAGTATCGTCCGACGTATTTCCCCACAAAGACTCATCGGCACGATGCCCTATCCAAACTCCGTCCTGATCGTATAACGGCATATGTACGACAGTGTTCCAATCCTGAACCAATTTCCAGTCTGTTATAAGTTTACCCGTGGTATCAATGTAAGCATACTCAAAACCATACCATTTTTCAGGGAAGTACATATCATAGGTGCAGGTATATGGATCTTCGCGTGATAAAGATGGGTCTCTGTAAGGTTCTCTTATGACAAGAGCCTTACCGTTTTCAAATCTGCCGGTATATATACCTGTCCCCGAATTCTGTCCTCCAACATAAAAAAGCTCATATTCCTCGTTAATGGGTATTACCTCGTTGCCGTTTGTATCAACGTATCCTATACCGCTTGTCAAACCGGAAGGATGGTCGTTTGAAGGAGTTACGGCAGAATATCCGCCTGAAAACGAATACATCATATTGTATCTGCCTTGATTAAGATCATGGATTACTCCGTTTTTGTCTACAAAATTATCATAGTAACCTAAATAGTCATCCGGAGTTGAATAACTGTCGTGGACAAGTAAAAGCCCGTCATGAAATTCAGCACAGAAATTCCAGTTATCTGCCGAATGTTCTACAATCCCTTTTTCATTCAACGGGTACTTAAATTCCTCCCAAAACAATCTTGTTTCTTCGTTTGGAGTTATTGAAAAACCGTCCGGTTCCATTGTATATGCAAATGCCGAGACCGTCATTATTGACAGAACCAATACGACCGCGCATATTTTCAACGTTTTTTCTTTCATACATTCTCTTCTTTCTGTTTGTGATACTGCGTAATTTAATTTGCACGCTGCTGATTATATCATATAATAGTTTATATAACAATATAAAAACATGAAATTTATTTTATTATATTAATTAACAGATACAGTTACAGATACGTATTAATACTCGTCTTTTCAATTCTGACGCTGACCTGTAAAAATCCTTCTTTCGGTTAAATTCGGCAAATAAAAAACGTTTAGAGTTTTATGTCTAAACGCTTTTTATTTATTAAAAACTTAATTTCATTCTCTGATAAGTTTTGCGGTTACAGGAGCGATGTTTTGATCAGCATATGAAAAACTACTTTCCGAAAAATTAAACACAAGCGTATAGCGCTTACCGTCAGCTCCGTCAACAGAGATTCCCCTGACATTTTCCGGGAGTCTTTCAATTTTTCTTATACTTTGCGCCATAGCCGATGTTTCAAGCGCATTGCCTACATTCATTGCAAACGACGTATCAATCAGTATATCTCCTTTTTCACGCCATTTCGGCCTAAGGTTATGTGCTCCGATTACTTCATCGCAATACAAAGTACCGTTATGGAGATTTGAAAAATCGTAGTGCGCATATCTTCGTATTTCCACCTGCCTGGATTCAGGACGGTACATATACAGCTTATCCGGAGAAGCTATGCCGAGTGCGTTGTCAACATTTAAATAGTTGCCAAGCTCTACGGTTTCAGAACAATTTGTATTTCTGGACATGACACGTGACGCACCGTTAAAATAATACGCTCTCTTGTCTGAATTAAATATATCGTTCGGAACATTCCAAAGTACGGATTTTACCGATTTAATAAGAGAATAATTAAGCGTTACAGCGTATTGTATACACAAAATCGTACAGTCGTCCGGCAGTGCGGCAAAAGCGATATACTTGTCGGCAAGGTGATCGATATTCTGCTGCTCTGTTATAAACTTTTCGGACGTGCACCTGACAATTCCGCTTGTCACAAAACCACCGTCAAAAAACTCTGAATTATGCGAGAGGATTTTTTGTGGATTAAGCGCTCCTCCTCCAAGTATTTCACCGGATAGATTGAACCGCCACTCGGCAAGGTCTGAGTGCTCTAAATTGGCGCACATTCCCTGCGGCGGTTCGCTTGAACGCCAAATAAAAGAGGCAAGCCGCTTTTTATTTTTTACAAATCCGGCTCCGTGACACTCTGCCTGCCAGGAGGCAATCTGCGTACAAGCTGATTTTCCGGAAAGGTCAATTCCGAATTTTCCCGACCAGTACTGCAGCATTGAAAGGACAACGGCACGATCGCTTTCAAGGCGTGTATAATATATCAAAGAATGTTCCTCAAGGTACCCTGCCCTCTCGGAAAGAAACGAACCGTCTCCGTTACACTTGATTTCTTTATGCAGGATTTCCATCCATCCACGCATAAGTCCGCTGCAATCTTCACCGAAAGCGTCAGATACAAACATCCACATCGGGAGTGCGTAGTCCTGACAGTAACAATATCTTGCCCTGCTGTCACCGCCTATACGTATAAGACGACCGTCATCGAATGTAAGCGTTCGTATAAGCTGCCACAACTCATACGCATGGCGCATGAGAGCCTGCGGAGGCTTAACGCCTGCCGACTTATACGAGAAATACAGCATGGCAATGTTGCTGAGGCATATAACCATATATCCGACATTCATATAGTTATGATGATCACAGGCATAATTTTCGTA
Source organism: Clostridiales bacterium (assembly GCA_003343885.1). GTDB lineage: Bacteria > Bacillota > Clostridia > Oscillospirales > CAG-382 > UMGS882. Next base: position 48,037 of record QAKH01000048.1, read on the forward strand.
CATATTAGCGCCGACAAACAAATCTTTTACCTTATATCCGTCGACAACATCTTCGCTTTGCTCATCACTTGGCACTGATATACCGTTTACAAGAAATTTTATTCCCTTTTCTATATACCTGTCAAAATTGGGGCAGTCCGGGTAATACAGAGTACATCTTAACAATGCCGCACCGTTCCATATGTTGCTTTCCGGCTTGTTTTTATCCCCCGGAAGTCCGGCTATTATCTCATAATTTTCAAGCAGCCAGTCCGCCTCTGACAAAAGAACACGGCGCAGCAGCCGGTGGTCATCCGGAGTCAGCTCGTTCCAAAGCGCCTCCACAGCATGCATCATTCTTTCGGTTCCGAGAACACTTATCCAAGTATGTCCCCACTTTTCTCCGTCAGCGCACGTAATATTGCCCTCGATATGGCTCTCAAGGTTGAATCGCAGCATGGCAAGTGCCTGTTCTTTTACTTTACTTCTCGTAAGACCATAGTCCTCAAAACGTATATCTTCATCAAGTGCTGCTATTGCAAACGCCGCAAAGGCTTTCTGATTGGTTTGATTTCCCCAGCCGTTGTATCCGTTGCCGTAGCTTATAAGATACGGGGAATCTGAAACCTTATGCAGATACCCTTGAGAAAATTTAATCCATGAAGCAAGTTCTTGTGAGAACTTCATGCTTTTCTCCCCTTTCCGGTGCATTTCACTTAAGTTTAAGTGTAAAGCTGCCGCTCTTTGCCTTAATTGAAAACATGGTACGTATAAACGTATCCGTATTCCATGCTGACACAAGGCGGCTGTTCTCAGATTCTTCAACGTATTCGTATTCTACCTTATAACCGGATGAAAACTCGAACGAATAAATTTCCGAATCGGACAGACGGAAAGTAAGCTCGCCGTTTCCAGTAATTTCCGGTTTTACCGCCGAAAACAGATTAAAACGATATGTTCTCTCTTTTTCAAAATCAAAACTGTCAGTGACACAAAATCCATCTTTTGCATTTACCGTACGGTGAAGCGAATTTATTCCGGAGCTGTCGCTTAAAGTATCTTTCATTTCGAGTTCCAGCACTTTTTCCGAACACACGACAGACTCTGCTTTGAATTTTGCTCCGGGAGCCTGTTCAATTCCGTCTACATCCGGTGTAGAGTGATACGGCGAACGCATAGCCCAGGCCTTAAAACGATTTTCATTAAACGTGTCCTTGGTATAGGACGGAACACCGGGATCGAGAAATACTGGGTGATCGTTTATGTAAAGCACGAACACGCCCACGTCAAGATGTCCGTGTCCTTCATTATTTGCTCCGGCCTTTGCGCATACAAACAAGTTATTTCCATGAAATACGTTTCGTGCGGTCATTATTTGTATTTTATCCATATAGTAAAAATCATCATGAACAAATCCGTTGTCAGTCATGTCAGTGACAAAATATTTCAATAAACTGTACGGCAAAGATGGATTGGATTTTATTGAGAAATATTTTGGCGCATAATGTGCCGCAAAATCGCACAGCTTTCTGCTGTTCATCAGCTTGCCGCAACGGTATATCATAGCGTAGTCAGGTCTGTTATACCGTGCGCAGTCATTAAAGGTTACGAACTCGTTATCGGAAGTTATGTGCATCTTTACTATATATTCACATGCCTTACGCAAAATTTCGTTATCCGTAACGGTTATTTTGCCGCCGCTTATTTCGGAAAGCATCTCTATAAAATTCATTACGGCGCCGAGGCTTACTCCCCAGTATCCGGCACCCTCGTCACAGCTGCCGTCTGACGGTATCTGCTTTATATAATTGTCTATAACATGGCACAATGCTTCGGTAAAGCTTTCACGTTTGTGTGCGTCCGTTTCGGTAAAAGCTACAACCGCAAGCACGTTTGACGCTATCCAGGGATTCCAGTTATTCACATAGTTCCCTGACATACCGCTCCACCAGTATTCTTTATAGTTGCGCTCAAACGGGTGAAGAATCTGTCGGTTGAGCTCGTACTTCATTCGTCTTACAACAGTGTCCGGACATGCGCTTTCAAGCTTTTCCTCAAAAAGATACAGCGCAAGCGCTATCATAGCGCCGGTTTGAGCTGAAAATAAATCCACGAAGAATACGTCGTCCTCGTATTCAAACGGCAGCTGACGGTCCTGAGGCATAGCCTTAGTCGTACCGCTGTGATTGTTATGCGCCGGCACCTTCCACGTTGTTTCTTCGCATATTGCCCATATGATATCTATAAGCGCATCGATATATTCTCCCGAACCGAATGTAAATTCCCCGAGCATAAGGTGCATAAAGTTAATTCTGCGTTCAAAATACGGACCCTCATAACGTGTACGGTTTCCGTTGAGCACAAAATCACGGTAATACAGCGCCGGAAGGATCGGTATCGTTTCTTTTGCCGCACGGTCGGCATTTTCTCGTATTTTATCCTTAAAACGATCGACTACGTCCGCTCCCGAAAAAGACATTTTAAATTCTTCGTACGTTGTTATTTTGTTTTTGAAATCTACTGTATCAAAAAGTTTCACATTGCAAACCTCCCACAGAACAAATATACGCTCATTCGTTTCGCTTTTACTGAAACGTCACCTATTATCGTCAATTATAACCACACTTGCCGTTTTTTTCAATGACAAATAGTATAAAACTTTGCATATAGTATATTTTTCCGACAATCAATTACGAGTAGTGTGACAAAAACGGCTGTATACTGTGCTCAGAGGACAGTGACGGTCTGTAAAGAGTTTTGTCTGAATATAATACGGCACGAGTTATCGCACTGTTTCCGAATCTTAAGTGAATATCGTCTATTGCTTCATCAAGGCTGTACATTTTTTCTGTTTCTTTTTGGCTTTTTTCAAAGAGCGAGTGCTGATAGTTCTGTTCTCTTGCAACAAGTCCGCAGGTACGTACACCTAAAGCTCTAAGCGCTATACTTTCGGAAAAATTATCTTTAAACAGCTCAAGCGCCTCCGATGCCAAAGTTCCTGCATTATCCGTAGGAAAAATTGTTCGCTGTGCCTCCGAAACCTTAAAGTTTGTGTCCTTAACCTGAAGTTGGACAACGGTTGCCATCAGTCCTGCTTTTCTTAATCTTGCCGCAACCTTATCGCAAAGCGAATATATCATTATTTTTCTGTCCTGTTTACTCACTATATCTCTTGGCGGTGTTTGCGAATTTCCCAGGCTTTTTATAAGCGGTTTGTCCGTTGTTTTCTGAACGGCGGAAGTATCGTGCCCGCATGCGTTCATATACAGGCTTACGCCGTTTTTCCCAAGAATGGATTTAAAAAGACTTATCTCAGTATTTGCCGCATCACCTATGGTTTCGATACAAAAACTTTTCAGCCGCTTTTGAGTGCTTCTGCCGGCGTACATCAGCTCTCCTATCGGAAGCGGACAAATTTTATCCGAATACTGCTGCGGTCCGAAAACCGTGACTGCGTCAGGTTTCCTGTAATCGGAAGCAAGCTTCGCAAAAGTTTTATTATCACTAACGCCCACGGATACGGTAAGGCCTGTGCTCTCATAAATTTCCCTGCGAATAGAATTTGCGGTTTTAACGCCGTCCGACAAGCTTTTCACGCCCTGTATGCCCGTAAGTTCAATCCACGCCTCATCCATGCCGAACGGTTCTATCCTGTCGCTGTATTTCTGATATATTTTACGTACTTTCTCCGAATAATACAAATATTCCTCATGATGCGGCTCAAGCACTATCATTCCCGGACATAGCTGTTTTGCCTGCCAGATTGCCTGTCCTGTTTTTACCCCGTATTTCTTAGCTATATTGTTTTTGGCAAGTACAATTCCGTGACGCTGTTCACTGCTTCCGCAAACCGCCACAGGATATGCGCTTAATTCCCTATGCTTTAAGCACTCGACAGAGGCAAAAAAATTATTCAAATCAGAATGAAGTACTATCCTGCCCTCATTGACTCCCTTTCCCATTACATAACTCTCTGCTTCCTTTGAATACATGACTTTTTCTCCTCATTTAGAACAAATGTTTTTTGTTGCATAGAAATTTTAGCACATCTGTTCGAATTTGTCAAGAACAAATGTTTGGAAATAATTTTGTAAAATAAAGGAATAAAAAAGGAACAAAAAGTTTAATAGTTACGTCATATAAGCGAAAATGTTTTTGTGCGGTAAAAAGTTACTTTAAAACGAGGTAATGTGTGATGAGAAGATACGCATTTACACTGGTTATATTGCTGGTATTACTTACATTTATTGGGTGCAATAACAATGCGCACGATGGGGTTAACGGAGGTTTTATCAGAAAAACATATTCAGGGATAGTTGAGAAAATATATGAAGATGATGGGACACAGTATTTGGAAGTTAAAACGGCTGACGGTGAAACAATAGTTTTTACACTGACAGATGAGACAGAAATACAAAGTCCCGACAACATTTCCGCAGGCAACAAAGCAGAGATTGACTGCGTGCTCTGGTATAAAACATCTACGTATGAAGCTTTAGGCATAACCGTTACGCCTGATTAACTTGTTAAAAAATTATTTTTATACACAAGGCAATTAAATAAAACGGAAAGGATTGATACTCGTGAAATCTTCAGCATCTTACAGATTATCAAGCAACCAAAGACATGATATGAAAAAACTTTTTGCAGCAGCACTTGTGTTATTGCTATGTCTGTTGGTTGCCGTAAGCTGCTCAGCAAAATCTTACCCCAACGAATCCGCAGACAGTGCCTCTCAAGAAATAGAGCTGCAATTCTACCCGCCCTCAGATACATCAGGAAGCACATATTCTAAATATTCAGACGAAATAGGATTCAACTACTCATCAGACACCGACTCATTCTCAAATGCTTATACTGATGAGGAGGAATCATCCGAGGAAAACACCGGAGCTGAAATTTCTGATGCTGTTACCCAAAGAAAAATAATTTACTCGTCTTTCTTCGGAATTCAGACAACCGAGTTTGATAAAACCCTTAGTGCGCTTGACATGCTTTGCGAAAAATACGGAGCTTACTATGAAAAATCTGATGTTTACGGCAGTGCCGAAACGGTAAGCCGAAACGGTTCGTTTACCGTGAGAGTGCCGGTAGAGAACTACAAAAAGTTCCGTGACGAAGCCGGCACAATAGGCACAGTTGTTCACTCGTCCGAGAATAATGAAGATGTAACGGAAAAATATTTTGACACGGAAGCTCGCCTTGAAAACGCTAAAATACGCGAGGAACGGCTTTTGGAGATACTTAAGGACGCAGACTCTCTCAACACCGTGCTTATGCTTGAAAAAGAGCTTGCTGACGTCAGATACGAAATCGAAAGCATGTCCGGAACTCTCAGGAAGTACGACTCTCTTGTAAGCTATTCAACAGTCACTCTGGAAATAGAAGAAGTTCTCAAGCCGGTAACAGTAAACACTATGCCTAAAACCTTTGGCGAGCGCATATCACAGGCAGTTTCGGGCGGTTTTGAAGATTTTTCCGACGCTTTTGAGAACATGGTAGTTGTTCTTTCGTACAATCTACCGACAATTATAGCACTTATCATATTGGCAATTGCAGTTCTTATCTTAGTTAAGGTAATAATAAAAAAATCAAAGCGTAAAAGCATTCCGGTGCCAACACAAAAAGATATCGGAGATAGCAGTGAAGAAAATAAGCAATAAAAACAAAATTCCATAAGACATCAAAAAATACGGCTCCGGACAGGTTGCGCTGACAAGCGCTCTCCGTCCGGAGCCTTTTTTCACATATTATTACATTTACCCATTTACCGCAAACCAACTATTACTGGTAGGTATTGACTTCCATTGCTGCAACAATTTCTATTGCCTTCTGAAGCTGCAAATCCTGCTCGTCGGTCATTTTATGATAGTTTTGTAAAGTTTCCTCAGGCAATGATACGGGATAATCAGGATCAATTCCCTCTCCGTCGTAACTTACGCCGCACGGCGGAAGGTACGTGCTGACAGAGACGCTTGCAGCTCCGCCGCCGGGAAGATTTACTATTTCCTGCATTGAGCCTTTTCCGTACGTTGTCTCCCCTACTATCTCCGCTTTATCGTAGTCTCTTAATGCCGCGGTAAACAGCTCTGCGGCGCTTGCGGTGTTGCCATTTACAAGGACTGCCATCGGAGCGCTGAATTCTGCGGTATCTGAAACGATAGTTCTTTGAGTGCCGCTCTTTTCATTTATTATTATGATATTTCCCTCAGGCAGGAGAAAATCAAGTGTTTCGCTGATTCCCTCAAGATTACCGCCCGGATTGTTTCTAACATCAAAGATAAAGCGCTGAGCTCCGTTTACGGTGAGATCCTGGATTGCGTTTTTAAACTCTTCAGGTGTATTCAGAGTAAACTCACTTATGGTTATAAGTCCGGTATCAGAATTGAGCATACGCCATGTAACAGTTTCAAGCTTTATTATTTCTCTTTTCAGAGTGACCGCCCGCTCTGTTCCGGATTCCGACATGACTGTCAGCTCTACTGAGCTTCCTTCTTCTCCGTTTCCTATTTCTTCTACCGCAAGGTTATATCCGATTTCCGTAACAAGCTTGCCGTTTACACGTGTTATTACTTCTCCCGGCACTATTCCGCCTTTTGACGCGGGCGTATCCTTATACACGCTTGTTACATACATACCGCCGGCTGAATTATCATACACAACCGTGACACCTATACCGGTCTTTACACCGTCACTCGTTTCAAGCATGTATTCAGCAAATTCTTCTGCGTTCATATAGTATGCGTACTTATCGCCAAGTCCGTACACATAGCCCTGAATAGTACTGTCAGCCAGCTTCCGGCTGTCAATTTCTCCTATATATTTACTGCGAAGTATACTGTCTACATTATACATTACCCGGCTTATATCATTTTCCGCCGTTACCTGCGAAAGCATTTGAGAATATTTCTCGTTCATTTCATTTTTCGTATAATTATAAGTTATCTGCCAGGTAACAAGTATTGCTGCAGTGAACAGTATCACAATCATAGGTACAATCTGCCAGAGTATTTTCCTGTTCTTACCGTTCAATTTAATTCCTCCTTTTCTTTTGTCAACCGGTGTCGGAAAACCAAATTTATTATATTATTTGTTAAAAACAGGAGCGGCATTCAAGCCGCCCCATGCTCTTTTGTGTTATTAAAGTTTATTAAAACATTAAAAAGTAACGTAATCCGCAGGATCCGTAAGATTTCCGTTTTTATAAACTGTAAAATGCAAGTGGTTACCCGTTGAGCGCCCTGATGTTCCGACATAGGCAATTACATCGCCACGCTTTACCTGTTGACCAGGTACAACATTTAAAGAATTACAATGCCCATACAGTGTCATAACTCCGCCGCCGTGATTTATAGTCACGCAGTTTCCGTATCCGCCGTTCCAGCCGGCAATTACTACCGTACCGTCGTCGGCCGCGTATATCTCCGTACCCTTCGCGCAAGCGAGGTCATATCCGTTGTGATAAGCGGTCGCTCCCGTGAAAGGATCTTTTCTGTATCCGTAATATGAGGTAATTATATAGACATTTCTCGGAAGAGGCAACGCAAATATTCCTGAGTATGTAGTTGTATCTTCCTTGGCAAACATTGCCGCAAGCGCTTTAATTTCAGCGTTCAGCTGATCAATATAAGCCTGTTTTTCGGCAAGTTCCTTTTCATACGCCTCTTTACTCTCATAAACCTGCGCACGCTTTATTTCTGCTTCAGCCTGCTTTTCTTCGAGCTGAACCCGCAGAGTTTCCTGCTGAGACTTATATTCATCCATATTAAGCTTAGCCGCTTCATATTCTGTTTTAGTCTTTTCAAGGTCCTCAAGAGCTGTATTGTAGTTATCCAAGATATTGTTATTGTATGAAAGATGATACGACAGGAGATCCACACGGGATATAAGATCACTGAAATCCTCTGCACTGAAAATAAATTCAACGGAGTTTCCGACGCCGCCGTACTCATAAGACATTCTTATCATATCGTCGAGCATTTTCTGCTGTTTGTCTATATCCGCCTCGAGGTTAACCATCTGTACTTCCTGCTGGGCAGTCAGCGTATTAAACTGTTCGATAAGGGATTCTATGACAAAAACCTGTTCATCTATAAGATCTATCTCATAGTTCAGGTTTGTTATTTCAGCTGAAAGGTTATTAGCATCTGCCGTCGCAGTACTTATCATAGACTTAAGACTGCTCTGTTCGTCATTTATATTATCAAGCTTTGCGTTCAGCGCGTCGATCTCGCTCTGTATCTGCGCATTTGTCTTAGCTGACACCTGCTCGGGACACATAACAAATAACATAGCTACCGTCAATGCCGCAAAACATAACAGCACACAAAAAGCCTTCTTTATTTTCAATGCCGTCAAAACTATTACCTCCGTCCTGTTTTTTTAACTGCTTTAGACTTTCATATATTTCCTTATTGCAAACGCACTGCCGATGACACCGAGAAGTATTCCGGCTGCAAAGAATATAAGCAAATAGTATATGTTCAACTCGCCGAACGACGGTATTTTCACAAATCCGTCGAATCTTTCTGACAACTCGGTCAAAGGAACACGGTACAAATAATACTGGACAGCGTATCCTAATACTCCGGAAACTGCTCCGATAATTGCGCCCTCAAAAACAAACGGCATTGTTATGTACCACTTTGTCGCGCCTATATACCGCATGACTGTTATTTCCATTTCTCTTGCGTGATAAGTCAGCTTTATGGTATTTGATATAACAAATACCGAAACTGCTACGAGCAATATCATAAGCCATGTTCCGCCCAAAGAAATAGCATTTTTAAAGTTTTCTATATTTTTTGCTATGTCGTAGCGATTTTTTACCTTATCGACACCCTCTATACGTTCAAGGTTATAAACAAGCGCGTCTATGCTGTCTATACTTTCGTATTCTATCTTGAATGTGTCAGGCAAAGGATTAGTCGTTTCATCGTACGAATCAAATATGTAAGCAAACTCCTCGTCAAATTTTTCTTTCTCTGACTTGAGCGCCTCAGCCTTTGAAATAAATTCTACGCTTTTGACATTTTTCAGAGCGTTTATGGCTTCTGAAGCCGCGGAAACGGTTTCAGCGTCCGCCGTTAAATTCATATAAACCACAATCTCATTAAAATCATCAATATTGCTTATACTTTGATTTATCGTTACAATCAGCGTAGTAAAAATTCCTATCAGCAAAAGTGAGGAACCAAGAATAAGGACTGACGCCGCACTTCTTACACCGTTACGGACAAATCCCTTGAAGCCTTCCGCAATAAAATTGAACCTATTCATCAAACATACCGCCTATTCTGTCGCTTTCAACAATTCCGTCCTTTAAAGTGATAACTCTTTTCTTAAAGCGATCGACAAGGTCTTTTTCGTGAGTTACCACAATTACCGTTTTTCCAAGCTCTTTATTAAGCGCTATAAGCAGCCTCATAATATCAAGGCTCATTTCCGGGTCGATATTTCCCGTAGGCTCATCTGCTATAAGTATTCTCGGATTGTTGGCAAGCGCTCTTGCAAGTGCGACTCTTTGCTTTTCACCGCCGGACAATTGCGCCGGGAAAGCATTTATACGGTCTTTTAGCCCTACGGCTTCGACAAATATCGGTACGTTTGCTTTTATCAAACGATTTGGTGCTCCGACGACCTGCATTGCGAACGCGACGTTTTCATACACTGTCTTTTTGGGAAACAGGCGGAAATCCTGAAACACAACGCCCATTGTGCGGCGAAGATACGGAACCTTACCTTCTCTCATTTTATCAAGTCTGAAATTATTGATAAGCAGACGTCCGTCTGAAATTTTCTCCTCCCTGAGAAGCAGTTTGGTGAGCGTTGTTTTTCCCGCTCCGGAATGTCCGACTATGAAAACGAACTCCCCGTCTTCTATTTTCAGATTTACGTCTTTTAATATGTAATTTTTTCCGTCATATGTTTTGCTGACATTTTTGAATTCAATCATTTTTGTGCTCCGTATCAATATTTAACCGGTTTTGAAGTCAGGTATTTCTTTACCATAAGCGCAACTTTAAAAGTAATGGCATGTTCAAATTCACGCAAATCAAGTCCGGTCAGCTTACGGATCTTTTCAAGTCTGTAAACAAGCGTATTTCTATGTACGAAAAGTTTTCTTGACGTTTCAGAGACGTTTAAGTTATTCTCAAAGAAAGCCTGTATTGTCATAAGAGTTTCTCTGTCGAGGCTTTCAAGAGAACCTTTTTTGAATACTTCCTGCAAAAACATTTCACAAAGAGTTGTAGGAAGCTGATAAATAAGTCTGCCTATACCAAGATTTTCATAGTTGATTATATTTTTCTTAGTATCAAAGACTTTTCCGACCTCTATAGCAACCTGAGATTCACGGAATGAAGCTGCGAGGTCTTTAAGTGTTTCGGCAACAGTTCCTATTCCTATCGTAACTCTTAAGAAGAATTCAGAGCTTATAGTATCCGCTATGGTATGAGCCAATTTCTCAAGTTCCTTTGACTCTACGTTATACTTAACCTCTCGGACAAGTACTATATCGTTTTCACCTATACTGATTACATAGTCCTTGTTTTTATCCGGGAACATATTCTGGAGAATATCATAAGGTATAACTTCGCCTTTTTCCGTGAAGCGGATAAAGAATACTGCTTTCGGAGCGTCTACCTCAAAGTGAAGTTCTTTTGCTTTAATATATATATCACTTGGAAGTATATTATCAAGTATGATATTCTTTATGAAACTTATCTTATCATACTTTTCTCCGTAAAGACTTTTTATGCTGGTAAAGGAAACCGAGAGCACATTGCAGATATCTGCGGCATCCTTATCCGTGCCCTCTACAGCGATTACATTTTCCGGGCGTGTATACGAACCAATCGGACAATAAGTGTATCCATCGAGAGTTACGGTCGTGGAATCTTCATCAAAATATCCAAGAACCTCCTCCTTGTTCTCTCCGATGTGAACAAGCTCAGTACAGGCTATTACCATGCCTATATCGTCCATCACATATATGGCTCTGTTTACGCTTTCCTTCAATTGGTTTATAACATTTTGAAATACTCTTGCTGACATGTTCACCCCTCCTCTATCATTCTCTTATAAGTTTTATCGTATATACTATTGCAAACACTATATACTGTGCAAGCATCACCGTAAGCATTGTAGTCGAGTTAATGCTGAGCGGAGCTTCGCCTGTAACATCCGATATCTTTATGAACATGAAGACAGTCCAAAATGCAAGCGAAATATAATACGGGAAAAATAGTAAAGAACGCTGTTTAATTCGCTGAGAGGGATGCTTTGTGCAATTTTTCTTTATATACCAAGAAGCTACAATTCCCACTGCTGCAAACGCAATCACCAACAACACTTTTCCGGCAATTCCTCTGGCAGTATAAACATGCCAGTATTTGTAAAGCAGCCCCGCAAGCAACGCGTTTTCCAGGCTGAACAGCAAAAAATCCTGATGATATATTTTTGATACATAGTATAGCAGCGCAAGTACCACCGTTACGGCAAGAATAAACATGCAGTCGGATGCGTTATTTACTATCTTAACGCCGAAATATGCTGAAAAGTAAGCTACATAAAGCATCAGCGCCAACGCATTTACACTCGAAAGCACCCTTAAGCTCTCATCTGTTTTCTTAACTCTGCTTACTACCACCCACACTGCCGAAGCGACCAACAAAAGCGACACAACCGCTATATACACCGGATGTCTGAACAACTTGTACAGCTCGTACGCCATGTTCAAACCGGAAGCGTGTCTTTGAGCAAGCGTGGTACTAACCCTCATAATCAGTAAAACCATTGCACACAGTATGAAAAACATCGATGACATCTTGTAGAAATCAACGTCACTCTTTTTTATGCTGTTTGTATTTGTTTTCTTGCCTTGTGAAAGCTTTGATGACATTTTATACACTCCGTTATTTTATTTTTTGACTAATCCAAGTTACCTGTAAAAAACATTACCGAGGAAATAACACAGACAGGGGCAGTTTCTGTTCTTAGAATACGCTTTCCCAAAGAAGCAAGAGCTACGCCGTTTGACTTTGCATAATCCGCTTCTTTTTCACTTATACCGCCTTCCGGTCCGACAAGGAAAGCATAACTTTCAGCTCTCCTGTCCAAAGAGGCTTCTTTCAAAATTTCTGACAGAGCTCGGTGCGGTTCGGTTTCATAGCAGACAAAACCGCAGTCGGCGCCGGCAATTTCGCTTATCGCCGTTTCGTAATCAACGGTATCCGAAACATACGGTACGATACCCCGCATACTCTGCATTGCCGCGGTTTTAGCAATTTTCTGCCAACGCTCGTTTTTCTTTAAAAGAGCCTTGCCGTCCGGCCGTGACACGCATCGGCTTGTTAACACCGGTACGATTTTTCTCACGCCAAGCTCGACAGCCTTCTGAATAATACTGTCAAACTTATCGCTTTTAGTAAGTGCCTGATACAGCGTGACACTCACGTCCGGTTCCCTGTCACTCTTTATTTTACCCATAACTCTAAAATTAACTCGTTCCGAGTCTATACTTTCAATGACGCACTGATATTCATATCCTTCGTCGTCACACAATACGTACTCCTCTCCGGGTTTCGCTCTTAAAGAGAAGGAAATGTGCCTTGCATCTTCGCCGCAGACCGATACAATATTCCCGGATAAAACGCCTTTTTCTATAAAGAAGCGTGGCACAGCGTAACCACCGCCCATTCTTCTTTTTCCGTGAGCTCCATTACCCGGAATCCACTTTTCTCAAGTGCGCCTATCACCTCTTGCGAGCGCTCGGCAATAATTCCGGATACTATAAGGACACCGCTTTGCTCAAGAACCTTTTTAAAAAGCGGAGCCATTGCCATTATAACATCGGCAACAATATTTGCGACTACCATATCATACTTTTCATCTGTAATTTTCCGGTACAATGCCTCGTCTTCAAGAACATTTCCCGCAATTACTTCGTATTTTTCTCTGTCGATTTCGTTAAAACCGTAATTCTCCGCCGCAATACGCGCACTGTTATGGTCAATGTCCACTGCGGTAACGTGTCCTGCGCCAAGCTTCAGCGCGGCAATTCCGAGTATTCCGCTGCCGCAGCCCATATCAAGCACCTTTGCGCCGTCAAGCTTTCCACCCGATAAAGTCTGCTCGATTTTTTCAAGACAGAGCCTTGTTGTGGCATGTGAGCCTGTTCCGAAAGAGGACGACGGATCTATTTGTATGACAATTCTTCCGTCGTCTTTCTCAAGTGTTTCCCAAGAGGGCTTTATTATAAGTTTTTCGCCGACAGGGAATGGTTTAAAATATTTTTTCCAGTTGTTTTCCCAATCCTGTTCCTCAAGCTTGGTGTCTGAATCAATTTCCAGCCTGCCGAAAACATTCTCTGTGTCTTCTGATTTCAGCCTCTTGAGTTCATTCTTTACAGCGATAATCGTTTCTATTCCCTGCGAGTTTTCGGGAACATAAAAAGTCACGGTAGTTTCGCACTCTTTAAGTTTTAGAAGGTCGTCCTCTATATAGTCGAAATAAACCTCCTTATTCTCAAGAAACTCGCTGAACTCCGTACTGTCGCACACTTCGTATCCGACTATTCCGTTCATCAACAGAATTCCCGACACCGGTTCAATTCCGGCGTTTGAAGTGTAGATAATATTTTTAATCCAAAGCATATATTCTCTCCGATAATCCAATAATTTTAAAACTGAATCAAAAATTGTGCAAAAATCACATACTTTCTATCCAATATGCAGTATTTCTATATCATTTTACATTTTTTTGTTGAAAATGTCAATAAGGTTTTTTCGCTTTTTTATGAAGATTTCATATATTTTTTTAAATTATTTTATGCATTTAGTCCAATTTAAAAAACCTATTGACTTTTTGGAAAAAATGTGCTACTATACTCATGCAGACAAAATTGTGTCTGAAACAATATAATTTAGATAGAGGTGCGTTCTTTATCAGTAGCATTTGCCGTCTCGTATGACTAAGCGGTTGGGCAGTGTGAAAGGAAAGATCGCCGAAGCGCTGTGTTGTCGGCAGCAGCTGGGCGTAAGGTTAACAGCCTTGCGACTGTCACCGTTTTTTCGGTGTTGAGCTATCGATGTAGTATTTCTGACGTGTTTGGTAAATTTAATACTTTTCCGTTGGATTTTTACATTTGGTAGCCGGTTGTATAATCGGCTTTTTTGTTTGCATAAAATTACTTTACCAAAGGAGATAAATTCCAAAATGAAAAGAACCGTATTTACGGATGCCGCCACTGCCCTCATCACTCCGATGAAAAACGGCGGTATTGATTATGAAAAGTTTTCCGAAGTTGTTGAGTTCCAGATCGCTCACAAAATCGATGCTCTTGTTGTATGCGGAACAACAGGTGAGTCATCCACTCTTACCGACGCCGAGCACCGTGATCTTATAAAATTCTGTGTTGAAAAAGTTGCCGGACGTGTGCCTGTTATTGCAGGAACCGGAAGCAATGACACAGACTACGCCATTGATCTTTCAAAGTTTGCCTGCGAAGTTGGCGTGGACGCTCTTTTGCAGGTTACTCCGTATTATAACAAGACAACCCAACGTGGTCTTATCAAGCACTTTTTCGCTGTTGCCGACGCTGTGAACAAGCCCATTATTCTTTACAATGTTCCGTCGAGAACCGGTGTAAATATAAAGCCTGAAACGTATGCCGAGCTTTGCAAGCACGAGAATATTGCCGCAACAAAAGAGGCCTCCGGAAATCTGAGCGCGGTAGCTGAAACAAGGTATCTGTGCGGCGACTCGCTTGATGTTTACTCGGGAAATGACGACCAGATTATTCCCATCATGTCCTTGGGAGGAAAGGGCGTTATTTCCGTTCTCTCAAATATTCTTCCCGCTGAAACCCACAAGATTTGCGCAGATTTTCTTAACGGCGACATAAAATCCGCTTCAGACTCACAGATTAATTACATTCCTCTTATAAACAGTCTGTTCTGCGAAGTCAATCCCATTCCGGTAAAAACTGCTATGAACTTGCTCGGCTTCTGCTCGAAAGAAATAAGACTTCCGCTTTGCGAGATGGAGGACTCCAACAAGTCACGTCTGATTAAAGATATGAAGGCTGTCGGACTGAATTTCTGAATTTAATATTTTCGCACTCACTCTTACGCCTTAATCGGATTGGAACACAGTCTTTTTCCTATATTATTAGAATTATTAAAATTAATGGCGTATATGTGATTTCAGGAAGTTAAAACGAAAGGACTCTGAATATGTTAAAAGTTATAATGAGCGGAATCAACGGACGTATGGGAAAAGCGGTTGAAGAACTTTGCGAAGCCGACGAGAACGCTGAAATTATCGCCGGAATCGACATTAATCTCGGTATCCCCCACAGATTTCCGACAGTAAGTGATCCGTTCGCAATAGAAAACAAGGCGGATGTTATCATAGACTTCTCGCATCACTCATGCGCTGGTATGTTATGTGACTTTGCCGTAAAAACCTCAACTCCGGTTGTTTTTGCAACAACCGGACATACGAAAGAAGAGTTAGCTCTTATCGAAAGCGCCTCTGAAAAGGTTGCGATTTTTTCAAGCGCAAACATGTCTCTTGGGGTAAATCTGCTTATTGAGCTTTCAAAAAGAGCGGCTAAAGCGCTTGAAAATTTTGATATTGAAATAATTGAAAAGCATCACAATCAAAAGCTTGATGCACCGAGCGGAACAGCTCTTATGATTGCCGACGCCATAAAATCCGTGCGTCCAGACAGCGAGTATATATATGACCGCTCCACACAAAGAAAAAAGCGTGACAAAAATGAACTTGGCATACATGCAGTCCGCGGCGGCACAATTGTCGGCGAACACGATGTGATTTTTGCCGGAACGAACGAAGTTGTCACTCTTTCTCACAGTGCGCAATCAAGAGAAATTTTCGCAAGCGGCGCTTTAACAGCGGCAAAATTTTTGTGTACAAAGGAGCCCGGGCTGTACCACATGTCTGATATATTCGCTTGACTTTTAACCATGCCTTAATAACGATAATCTGACAGTAATCTGTCAGCGATAAAACAATGATCTGTCAATTATATTTCTGAAATTTCAGGGAAAATTTCTTTATGGAGTTTTCCCTGTTTTTTTATTACTCAAAACCGCACAGCTCACAACTCTTGCATAGTGGTTCTAAAATTAAAAAAGTCAATAAGTTTTTTGACGAAAAATAAAAAAATACTTGTTATTTTGTGAGCTATTGACTTTTTATTGACAGCATGATAATATGTATTTGAATGTTTTTAAGTCTGAGCAATGCGGTGATTACTTTGTTTATCGCTTCACCAAACTGGAGGTTTTCACTTTGAATAAAACAAAAACTGTGCTGCTGTTAACGGTAGTCATTTCTTTAATATTTTGTCTTTCATCATGCAATGCAAACGTTCCGTATGTGTCTGCACTGCAGATTGCTGATGTAACTTCTGCCGATATAGTGCCCATTGAATCGCCGGATTTTTCAGACGTTATAAAGAATGTAAGCTTTATCGGATGCGGCGACAATATCATTTACGCCGGAAACATAAAAGACGCTCGCTCAAAGGCTCTGCCGGGCGGACGGCAGTACAACTTCAAGCCGATGTACGAGAATGTAGCCGACATTATAGAAAGCGCTGACATAGCGTTTATCAATCAGGAAAACGTAATGTGCGGCGAAGGATATGAGATAAGCTATTACCCGATGTTCAACTCTCCTCAGGAGTTAGGGTATGATTTGCAGGAGTTAGGATACGATGTAGTTAACATTGCAAACAATCATATGCTTGACAAGGGCTCTGCCGGACTTGAAAAAACGATAGAGTTTTGGAAAAACATGGACGGAGTTCTCATGATAGGCGGATATGAGAATGAAGAAGACTACGACAACCTGCGGATACTTGAATCAAACGGCATAAAAATTGCCTTTCTCTCCTACACGTACGGCACAAACGGACTTACAAAATCAGCCTCGTCCGACGTTGTAATTCCCTACATCGACGATGAGGACATTATACGTCAGACCGCAAACGCAAAACAGAATGCTGACGTTGTGCTTGTTTCGGTTCACTGGGGATATGAAGGCGCTTTTACGCCGAATTCCGAGCAAAAACGAGTTGCTAAACTGTTTGCCGACTGCGGTGTTGACGCCATAATAGGACATCATCCGCATGTTCTTCAGCCGGTTGAATGGATTGAGGGCAAAGACGGAAACCGCACGCTTTGTGTGTACTCTCTGGGCAATTTCATGGCGGAGCAGGCATATGACTACAATATGGTGGGCGGAATAATATCCTTTGATATTGTACAGATTGCCGACGCAGATCCGTACATTGACAATGTTCTTTTTACTCCGACGGTTTTCCATTTTCCGTCTAATTTCTACAACAACACTATTTATCTTATGGAAGATTATACTCCTGAGCTTGCCGCTGTTCACGGCGTGCGCACATTCTACAGGAACACTCTGACATACGACAGGCTTATAGCATACGCTACTGACACCATTGATGAACAGTTCCTGCCGGAATTTCTGAAAGGAGATTCCGAGTGATGCCGAAAAGGTTAAAATTTGCCGCTTTAACTGCGATTTTGGTGTGCTGTACATCGTTCATGTACGCAAAAGCCGAGGGTACTGTTACCGCAACGGATATCACGAAGAATGTTGCAATTACCTCTGAGAAGTTCAGCGTTTCGGCAATAACTGATGACAATATTGCAACTCACAGTGCCGGTGAAAACGCCGAGATTGCAATTACTTCGGAAATTCCAATGGGCGGCATTTATATAAAATACAACAAGGCTCCACAAACACCCGGAAGCCTTAACGGAGTTTACGCAATAGCCGAAAACGCTTTTCTTCACGAATATATCCCGCTTGACGGGACTTTGTCCGCAACGCTTTCATATGTAAGTGCGGACATTTGCGATATTTTTGTATTTTCGGAAGGCAAAACGCCTGATTATGTACAAAAGTGGGAGGTCGGCGAGCCTGAAACAGACCTTCTTCTCTGCGCAACGCACTCCGACGACGACCAGCTTTTTTTCGCAGGTCTCATACCGTATTACGCCGGACACATGGGGCTTCGTGTAAGAGTTGCGTATTTCGTAAATCACTATGACACATATAACCGTACGCACGAGCTGTTAGACGGGCTTTGGCACTGCGGGTTAAAGTATTACCCGGATATCAGTCCGTTTCCAGACGGCTATTCAGAAAGTATTTCCGGCGCAGAAGGATATCTTGCGTCAAAGGGAATTTCACATGAAGATATCGTGGCTTTCCAAAGAGGTCTGCTTGACAAATACAAGCCGCTTGTGGTTGTTCTTCACGATTTTGACGGAGAATACGGTCACGGAGCACACATGCTTAATACCGCGACCTTTGTTGAGGCATGTGAAAGCGCAGAATCCGGAGAATATGTTCCGGAAAAAATATATATACATTTATATGAACAAGGTACACTTACTCTCGATATAGATACTCCGCTTGATGAGTTCGGCGGAAAAACCGCTTTTCAGGTGTCACAGGACGCCTTCCGTTTTCACAAGTCCCAGCACTGGACATGGTTTTATGACTGGATTTACGGAAAAAGCGGCAACGTAACTCTTTCCTCACAGATTAAGTCATACAATCCGGCAAAATACGGATTATATTTTTCGTCGGTCGGAGCCGACACCGGCAGGAATGACATGTTTGAAAATGTTGAGACTTATGATGTACGTATTCAGAAAGAGCTTGAAAAACAGCGCTTGGAACAGCTTGAGAAGCAAAAGGAAGAAGAGCAAAAGCGCCTTGAAGAGGAAGAAAACGCAAAAAAAGAACTTGCCCTGAAGGAACAGCAGGAAAAAATTGAACAGGCTCAAATAGAAGCCGAACAGCGTAAAAAATACGTGATTATTGCTGTATCAGCTGTGATAATTATTGTAATTGTTGTTTTGACGGCGCTTATACTCATAAAAACAAATAATAAAAGCCGCCGGCGCTTAGGAATAAACAAACACAGGCGTTCCGGCAGAAAATGATGAAAAATAAAGAGATGATATGATACAATGACTGGTATTGAAACACAAAATTTGGAAAGTTTACAAAACGTAAGCGTCATAATCCCCTCTCTTGATCCGGACAAAAGGCTTGCCGGAGTAGTTGAGGGATTGCAAAAGGTCGGTTTTTGCGACATTATACTCATAGATGACGGCAGTGCCGAAAAAAACAAGGTCTTTTTTCCGAAGGGCGACGGAATTACTCTTATTACCCACGAAGTAAACCGTGGAAAAGGCGCGGCTTTGAAAACCGCATTAAAATACATTTTAGAAAATCGCCCGAACTCTCTTGGAGCTGTAACCTGCGACGGTGACGGACAGCATCTCGCCGCCGATGTAAAGCACGTTTGTCTTGAGATGTTAAAAAGCGGAAAATACGTACTTGGCGTACGTGATTTTTCTCTTGAAGACGTTCCTAAAAAAAGCAGGATTGGAAACCGCACGAGCTCTTTTGCGCTGGCACTGGTATGCGGCGTAAAAATAAGCGACACGCAGACCGGACTTCGTGCTATCCCATCTTCCCTGTTTGAGCCGATGTCCTTGGTTGACGGAGATCGCTTTGAATATGAAACAAATGTCCTTTTAGAGTTAAAATCAATGAACGCCGAATATTCGGAAGTTCCGATTGAAACGGTATATCTCGACGAAAACAAGGGCTCGCATTTCCGTCCGTTTCACGACACCATGCGGATATGCAAAATCATTTTCAAATACTTGTTCAGCTCGCTTGCGGCGTTTGTGACGGACATATTACTTTTTACTCTTCTGTCATCAGGTCTTAAACTCGGAGTAATAGTTTGCACTATTATCGCAAGAATTTTCTCTTCCGCAGTTAATTTTGTATTAAACAAAAAAGTTGTGTTTCACAGCGGAGCTCCTGTTCTTCGATGTGCAGTCAAGTACTATGCGCTTGCTATCCCCGTAATGCTCTTATCGGCATTCGGCGTAAAAGGAATTGCTTATTTATTAAGGCTTGAGCAGGGTTCCGGTGTTATAACTTTTATTAAAGTTATTGTTGATCTGATTTTGTTCATTGCTAATTTTAAAATACAGCAAAAATGGATTTTTAAGAAAAAGTCAAAGCCAAACAAGAAATAATCAAGGAAATAATCAAGTTAAGTAAATATAAAATAATTCTGTCTTTACAGTTACCGAAAGGATTAAAATCAAAATGTTTATAATCAGCGCACTGCCCGGCGAAAACAGCGGATTCGTAAGCAAGGCCGAACGAAAGGAAAAGAGAAAAAATATTCCCGGAAAAAGTAACGGCTCGTTAGGCGCCGGAAAAATCATACGCCGAGTTTTACTCAGCGTATTCACTATTATAATATGCTTTATTATTACGGTATTTACCGCAGCATATGTGCTTGTCAACGGTCCTTGCGAGCCTTTGCGCGACAGGCTTGTACTTTCTGCAATGCAGGCAAGTGCGACAAAGTGGCTGCCCGGACTGTTTATGCCTCAAAGCAAGGTTGACGAAATTGTTGCAAACAGTTTTGTTGTAAATACGGACGTTATGTCGCTTGAAGAATATGCTGCTCTCAACAGCCAAGAAGGAGAAGACGTAAAAGACGAGTGGGAGGGAGCTATTGACGGCATGTTAATGGAAACCGTCAACGGTTCGACTTTCACAGGCTACGTTTTATTAGTAAAAGATCCTTCCCGTGTATTTGTCGGCACTTCGAGCGATTTCAAAAGCGGTCAAATGGGAATGAAAATTTTTGACATGGCTGAAAAGGAAAACGCTGTTGCCGTTATAAATGCCGGAGAATTTGCCGATCCGGGCGGACAGGGTACAGGAAACAATCCTATGGGTATCACCTATTCAAAGGGCGAATGTGTGTGGAATGACTCTCTTCGCCGCACTTTTATAGGCTTTGACAAAGATAACAATCTTGTCGTAACTGAGCCCATGGACAAGACCACTGCGCAAGAACTCGGTATTCGTGACGGCGTAAGTTTTCAGAACGGCAATGTTCTGATTACAAACGAGGACGGAAATATCACGATGCACTACGCCGACAACAACACCGGTACTGCTCAGAGGACTGCGATTGGACAGCGTGCTGACGGAACGGTCATTCTGCTTGTTACCGACGGCAGAAGTGCCAGCAGTTTAGGCGCAACAAGAAACGATGTTATAGACGTCATGGTGAAATACGGCGCTGTAACTGCCGGTATGCTTGACGGAGGCTCGTCGAGTCTTATGTATTACGAAGATTACTACACAAAGTACGGAATCGATCCCGAAACTCTTGATGAATATCAAAAAATGGGACTGGTAAACAGATACAAGGCATTCACAACACCAAGAAGAATGCCGACATACATTTGTGTTGCGGCACTTGAAAACGAATAAAACGCCTCGGGAGATACACATGAAGACTAAAAAATCATTATTTTATAAGGTATATTTCTCTCTTTTAGCGGTTTTTGCGATCCTATTAATAATTTTTGCATTCTGTCTTAACTCATGGCTTGCGGATTACAACGAAGGTATTCCTGAAACCGTTTCAAAGAATTTTTATGAAGATAACTTTTTAAAGCTTGACGTTGACAGTATTATTGAACTCTCCGGTATTCAGCCTGTTGAGTTTGAAACTGTGGACGATCTGAAAAGCTTTATTGAGTCGCAGTTAACCGGAAAAGAGCTGACATACACGAGCATTTCCTCAGGTACTGACGACAATTCAAAAAAATACATAGTAAAATCCGGCGACTACAAGATAGCAACATTCACTCTTGCTCAAAATGAAAAAAAAGACTGGTACCCTTCATCCCTATTGCTTCACCTGCCTGCAAGCTATGAAAAGGAATACCGTATTTTGGACACAAGCAAGCTTTATCTTAACGGCACAGAGGTTTCGGAAAAATATGTAACCGAACGCACACCTCACATAAGCGCCGAATACCTTCCGGAAGACGTCAAAGCCCCGGAATGGGTAACATACTCGATAAAAGGACTCACTGCCGAGCCGGAAGTCAAGATTGTTGACAGAAACGGAGCAAATCCCGCTCTTACCCAAGAGGACGGAATACTTTGCGAAGATATAATATACGACGAACCGGAGGAAGAAATCGTTTCGACGCTTCTTGCGGCGGCCAAGCAATACGCAAAATGCATGCAGAACGACGCTTCAAAGGCGTCCGTGCTTGTGTATTTTGAAAGCGGCACTGATTTATACAACAGTATTCGCACTGCGGAAAACATGTTTGTATGGGATCACAACGGCTACGCTTTTGAGGACGAAAAAGTAAGCGAGTTTTTCCGCTACGATGAAAACACCGTATCAGTGCGCATATCATTTACACATATACTTAAAAAATACGGAAGCGAAGATTACCGCGACATCACGGACATCACCTATTTTGCTCACAATGTAGGCGGAAAATATCTGATTTTCGCAAGATACAACAACTAATCATCAGCTTGCTTTATAGTTGCTTGCTTTAAGTCAGCGATCAATAGCGGTCAATGTTTTATATCAGCAAAATACTTATACATAAAAACTTATTTTACTATGAGGAAAGGAACTTATAATATCATGAGTGAAAAAAGATACACCATCTCTTGTAACGGAATGAAAGCTGAAATCTCAAATGTCGGGGCACAGTTAAGGAGTCTTAAAGACAAGAACGGAAAAGAGTACATGTGGAGCGCAGATCCTGCGTTCTGGCCGAAAAGCGCTCCGATTATGTTCCCCATCTGCGGCGGTTTGAGAAACGACTCTTATATTTACAACGGCGTTGAATATCCGCTTGAAAAACACGGTTTTACCATGATCTATGAATTCGAGTGCGAATCAATTTCCGAAAGCTCAGTTACTTTTCTGTTAAAATCCAACGAGCAAACGTACAAGATATATCCTTTTTCCTTTGAATTCCGTGTTTCCTTTGCAGTAGACGGAACAACGCTTACCGTTTCTTTCTCAACAAAAAATACCGGAAACAACACAATGTACTATTCACCCGGAGCTCACGAAGCTTACGCATGCCCGACAGGTATTGAGGACTACGACGTAATTTTTGACGAAAACGAACAGCTTTACCGCACTGTGCTTGACGGTAATCTTCTTGAGCACAAGACCGAAAAGGTTGAAACCGACGGGAATGTGCTTCACATGAAATACAGTCACATGGATAACGACTGCCTGAACTTTTCAGGTATCAAATCAAGGGGAGTAAAGCTTGTCAACCGCCTTGACAGAAAAGGCGTGCGTGTTGAGTTCGCCGACTTTGACTATTTTGTAATATGGACAAAAAAAGGCGCTCCGTACCTGTGCCTTGAGCCGTGGAACGGAATTCCGGACAGAGTTGACTCTGACAGAACGATTGAACATAAAGAAGGAATACGTGTATTGCCGAGCGGCGAGACTCAGACTTTTGTTCACAAGATAACTCCCATACTCTGATACAAAAAGAAATAAAAAAGTATACCGGTATTTCTATTATCGGTATATTTTTAGATATGAGGATATTTTCACAAAAAGAACGACATATTAGAAACATATATTACGAACAAAATATGGTAAGTTATACGTAAAAGATATTATACGAAAACGTAAAAGGAGAAGATTAAGCCGTGAAAAAAATACTGCTCTTAGGTACCGGCGGCACGATTTCCTCCGGCGGAAGTGACGGACTTAAGCCGGCTTTAAGTGTAGACCAGATCATTATGAAGGTACCCGGAATAAGCGACTGTTTTGAAATATCGTCAGAAGATATTTTGAGTCTTGACAGTTCCAACATTCAGCCGGAGGAATGGAGCTACATCGCTTCCAAAATTAACGAAAAGTATAAAAGCTATGACGGTATTGTAATAACCCACGGAACAGACACCTTGTCATACACGGCGTGTGCGCTGTCCTTTATGCTTCGTGGCATACCGGTTCCCGTCGTTCTTACGGGTTCCCAGCTTCCGATAAACGATCCGTTAACAGACGCTTTCGAAAATCTTCGGCACGCATTTGCTATGGCGTCAAGCGGCAAGGGCGGTGTATTTGTCGCTTTCGGCGGAAAGATAATCCTCGGCTGCAGAGCAGTTAAGGTACGTACAGTTGGATTTAACGCCTTTGAAAGCGTAAATCATCCATATGTCGCAGACATTTGTGCAAACGCAAGACTGCTTCCCGACGACACTTCCCTGCCCCCGGCGATTGAATACCGCTTCAAGCCAAACGCTTCAGGCAACGTATTTCTGATAAAGCTCACTCCCGGATTTTCACCTGAAATATTTGACATGCTTCTTGAAATGGGATATGACGGTATTGTAATTGAGGCGTTCGGAGCAGGCGGTCTTCATTATCTGCACAGGGATCTTCCGGCAAAACTCGGAAAATTTGCCGAGCACGAAGTGCCTGTAATCATTACGAGTCAGTGCCTTTACGAGAAAAGCGATTTGCGCATATATGAGGTAGGCCGCCGGGTGCTGGAAAGCGGCGCGATAGATGCCGGAGATATGACAACGGAAGCCGCTTTTGTAAAGTTAAAGTGGATGCTCGGAAACGGCATGACATATTCGCAAATACGTGAAAAATTCAGAACGAACTACGCCGGAGAAATAAGTTTGGAGAACACAAACAATGTTTGATTATGAAAAATGCGTTCCGTCAGAATTTTACGATGATGAGCTGTCTGCGCAGCTATTCGAGTTTATAGAACAATACAAAATTTATGATGGGCGTGAGCACACCTGTTTTTTTACCGGTCACAGAAACATGCCGAAAAAACTTACTCCCGATATACTAAGGCGGCTTAAAGCTACTGTGACATATTTATGTACCAAAGGCGTTACTGATTTTCACGCCGGCGGAGCTCTGGGTTTTGATACGCTTGCAGCTATGCAGATTATAGATTTACGCCGCATGTATCAGGACATTCGGCTTATACTTGATTTGCCGTATAAAAATCAGAGTGTAAAGTGGAACACCAATCAACAAAGAATATATGATTTTATATTATCTGAAGCCGATGAGGTAAGGTATGTTTGCGACAGGGAGATTGACGACAGGTCTGAGGCTCGAAACCTGCTGCTTTTGCGCAACCGTGTTATGGTGGAAAGCAGCCTTTACTGTATTGCGTATTTTTCCGGCAGAATAAAGAGCGGTACAGGATATACGCTTGCTTTTGCTCAAAAAAACGGTTGTGAAATCATAAATCTGTATGATGACTTGGCGGAGTGAATAACTTTTCACCGGCAACCAGTAAAAAATTTTTAACCGTTCCGTGCATTATTTATATATGTCTTTTATATGGTATTAAAATTCAAAACTCATTAAAAAATTTGACATGACGCAATGATTTTGGTAGAATATAATGTAAGCTAGTATTTTGCGAAGGAGACAAAAAAATGAATTTGGGCGATATTTGGCTTCATGTAATTGATGCTCTTAAAACAAATCACAATCTTTCGGACATAACCGTCAACCTTTGGTTTGACAGCATGGAAATGAAGGAACTCACAAGTGATACGGTATATTTGAGCACGGACAATGACATCAAGAAAAACATTATTGAGTCAAAATATGCCGACATTATAAAAGAAGAACTGAAAAATATTCTTGGTTTTGAAGTAGAAATAGTAATCGTTTCCTGTGAAAATGAATCGTTTGAAGAACAGTACAAGCGTCTTTCCTGCATGGAAAAAAGCGAACGGCTCAAACAGATAGAAAAAAAACTTGACGAAGAATCCGTTTCTGAGTCCTCAGAGTGTCCTTCAAGCCTTATCATATCCCCTTCTCTTCTTCCGGAATATTCACCGGAATATACATTTGACAGCTTTGTAGTTGGACATTCGAACGATTTGGCATATAATATGGCATTATCTGTTGCCAATCAACCGGCAATGGTTGCAAACCCGCTGTACCTTTACGGTTCCCCGGGACTTGGAAAAACGCATTTGCTTTATGCGATAACCAAAAAGATTTCGGAGCTTCACCCTGATTACACCATAATATACACAAAAGGCGAAGATTTCACTAATGAGCTTATCGCTTCCCTTGCGAACAAAACTCCTATTCTTTTTAGGGAGAAATACCGTAATGCAAGCGTACTTCTCATAGATGACATCCAGTTTATAGCTGGAAAAGAAACGATTCAGGAGGAATTTTTCCATACTTATGAAGCACTTTTTGAGTCGGGAAAACAAATAATCGTTACGTCCGACCGGCTGCCAAAAGACATCAAAACGCTTGAGGAACGTCTGCGTTCCAGATTTGAGCATGGTATTATTGTTGACATTCAGCCTCCGGACATGGAACTCAGAGTTGCCATTTTCAAGAGAAAGGCTCAGAATTTGAAAATGGATGTTCCAAACGATGTTCTCATGTATCTCGGTGAAAACATAAAAGACAACATCCGTCAGATTGAGGGAGCGCTGAAAAAAATGCGTGCGCTCGCCTTTGTCAACAGAACCGACATTTGCATGGAATACGCAAAAGCTGCCGTCAATGACATACTTACTGCAAAAGCAAACATAATAACTCCGGAGAGGGTACTTACATACGTTTCCCAAAAATACAACATTCAGCCTGAAGATATCCTCGGAAAGAGAAAAACCGATGACATTGTGACTGCTCGTCAGGTAGCCATATATTTGCTGCGAGAGTTAACGGAAATGTCGCACGCTAACATCGGTAAATTTTTCAACCGTGACCACTCTACCGTTGTTGCGTCTGTTAATAGAATAAAGGAACGCATGAAAGAGGATTCAAGCTTTGAAGCTCAAATCGATGAAATGATTAACGATATCAGTTCAATTGTTTATTAACACCTGTTTGCGCTGTAAATATTATACTGTTTTTTTAGTTTGATTTTTTAGACCGATATTTTATACTGTTTACAGCTGACTGTTTTTGTTTTTTACGGAGGTTAAGAAGTGAAATACTTACCAAGGCTTGGAAATAAGCCGCTTCCAATGTCTCCGGACGAGCTTCCTTACGGAACTACGGTCGATTTCGTGTATGTAACGGGGGACGCATATGTGGACCATCCTTCCTTTGGCACTGCAATAATCGCAAGAGTCCTTGAGCACGCCGGATTCACGGTCGGCATCATCGCTCAGCCGGACTACAAAAACATGTACAAAGACGGAAGCGGAAAAGGCGTATGCGTATTCGGCAAGCCGAGGCTCGGTTTTTTAGTAAGCTCCGGCAACATGGATTCGATGGTTGCACACTATACAGCGGCCAAAAAGCGCCGCAGTGAGGACTACTACTCCCCCGGCATGAAAGCCGGTTTAAGGCCGGACAGGGCAGTAATTGTGTACTGCAACCGTATACGTGAAGCGTACGGCGATATTCCGATAATTATCGGAGGCGTTGAGGCGTCACTCAGGCGTTTTGCGCATTACGACTACTGGGACGACCGTGTGCGAAGAAGTGTTCTTATTGATTCCGGTGCGGATATATTAAGCTACGGCATGGGTGAGCACTCGGTAGTGCAAATTGCGCAGATGCTTGAAAAAGGTGTTCCGGTAAAAAAAATACGTGGTATCAGAGGTACAGTTTTTACTGCTGAACTTGATTACAAACCGGAATTTCCGTTTGTAGACACTTTTAAATACGACGAGCTTAAAAATGACAAGAAGGCCTATGCGAAAGCTTTTCGAATACAGTACTCCAATCAAAGTCCTTGTGACGGCAAAGCGGTGGTAGAATACTATGACAACAAAAAATTAGTACAAAATCCGCCTTCCCATTTGCTTACACGTGAGGAAATGGACTGGGTTTACTCACTGCCCTACACAAGAACCTGGCATCCAAGCTATGACGCACTTGGCGGAATTGCCGCGCTTAAAGAAGTTGAGTTTTCCATAACGCACAACCGGGGCTGTTTCGGAAGCTGTGCGTTTTGTGCGATAGCGTTCCACCAGGGAAGAAACGTTGTTTCAAGGAGCATTGAGTCGGTTGTGGAAGAAGCAAGACTGCTTACAACGCTCAAAGGCTTCAAGGGATATATACACGATATCGGCGGTCCTACCGCAAACTTCAGGTACGGTCCATGCAAGGCGGTGCGTGACGGAGCACGCGGCGTTTGCAAGGAAAGGCGCTGCCTTGCTCCGGAGCCCTGCAAAAACCTTATCTGCGACCACAGCGAATACGTGGAGCTTCTTGAAAAGGTTGCGGCTTTGCCGGGAGTAAAAAAGGTGTTTGTCCGCAGCGGCGTAAGGTTTGATTACGCTGTATATGACAAGGACAGCACATTTATTGATGTATTGGTGCGAAAACACGTAAGCGGTCAGTTGAAAACCGCCCCGGAACATGTTTCCGACAACGTGCTTTCATATATGGGAAAACCGAAAATTGCCGTATATGAAAAGTTTTGCGACAAGTATTTTGCCGCCTGCCGCAGAGCGGGACTTGAACAATATATCGTTCCTTATCTTATGTCCTCACATCCGGGAAGCACTTTGGACGATGCCATTGATCTTGCTTTGTACCTGAAAAAGCACGGCATACGACCGGAACAGGTTCAGGATTTTTATCCCACTCCCGGGACTGCCGCTACCTGCATGTATTACACCGGGCTTGATCCTTTTACAATGCAGTCGGTAGAGGTAACGCGCGACTATGGGCAAAAACGCATGCAGCGTGCGCTGTTACAGGCGTCAAGACCGGAAAATGCCGGGCTTGTTGAAAAGGCGATACGGCTTTCAGGGCGTGACGACGCAAAAATTTTACTGCCGCCGCAAATGCGGTACTCCGAAAAGCAACAACGCCGTAATACCGGGAAACAACAAAATGAGCGAACCAAAGGTAAGCACGTACAAGATAAGTGCCAAACTTACGGACGAAAAAGCGAAAAATCTTCCGGTATATCAAATAAAGGCAAAACCGGAAAGACAGTGAAAAACGGTGTATCCGGAAGGACTTCTCTTTCACCTTCAAAAGTTAATACAGGAAAAATGTATCAGGATAAGAACAAAAAAACAGGACGAAGATACAACAGCGGCCATTAATTTGCTAGATGAAAAGATAAGCGGAAGTTCAAAAAAGAGAGCGCTCATGCGCAGTGAGCACTCTCCCTCTTCAAATAATATAAAATCTTTTAAATTTTAAAATTACTTTTAGTATTTTATATTTGCGTTTACTTTATTTATAAGCTTAAAGCTTTTCTTCTCCGTCGGTAATAATATTTCTTTCACGGAACAGCAGGGATATGCACCAAAGTCCGGCAAGACCTACAAGGGCATATATAACACGGCTCACGATGTTGTCTTGTCCTCCGAAAAGCCAGGCAACGAGGTCAAACTGAAAAAGTCCTATACTTCCCCAGTTGAGCGCTCCGATAATGGTCAGAATAAGAGCTATTCTGTCAAGCATTTATTTCATCTCCTTAATTGACTTCAATCAAAACAAGTTTTCCGTACTGCGGCAAATGCGTTTTTTAGTTCATACGGTACGAAGCAACTCATTTCGCCGATAGTATTTGCTTATTTAAAAATTTTATACATAAAATTGAGTTAATTGACTTTTGTAAAAAGTTGATTACTTCTGATTACACTTCACGAGGTACAGAATATGCGAATGAGAAAAAAGAAAAACGCTGCCAAAAGGCTTGACGCCTGCGCCGACATATTTATAGCAGATCCTGCTTCACAAAAAGGCGCTTGGAAAAAACTTTCCGGCGGACGTGACATCTATATTGAAATCGGGTGCGGAAAAGGCACTTTTGTTTTTGAGAACGCAAAAAGACACCCTGAGTTGTTCTTTGTGGCATTTGAAAAAGTAAAAGACGTTATTGTTATGGCAATGGAAAAAGTACATGCTGCAGCTCTTTCAAATGTACTGTTTGTTTGCGATGACGCAGAAAACATTACTGATTTTTTTGAGGAAAACGAAGTGAACGGTATCTATTTGAATTTTTCCGATCCCTGGCCAAAGAAAAAACATGCGAAGAGAAGACTTACATACATAACTTTTCTCGAAAAATACAAAAATATTCTCGTGGACGGCGGTAAAATATTTTTCAAAACCGACAACAGACAGCTTTTCGATTTTTCGCTCGAGCAGTTTGCGCTTGCCGGTCTTGAAATTTCCGACGTTACATACGATCTGCACAATTCCGAGTATGAAAGTGAAAACATTCATACGGAGTATGAGAACAATTTTTCCGCAAAAGGTTTTACAATAAATCGTGCGGTTGCGACGGCTAACAAGAAAAATAATTTTGCGGATACCGGTCACGACATAGAAAATAACAAAACAAAATCAGATGAAATTTCCGACAGGAGTGAAAATAATGTTTGATTACGTAAGAATTTCCTTGGCTGTACCTCGGCTTTGCGTCGGTTCAGTAAAAAAGAACCTCGAAGATATTCTTTCAAAGATTGAAAAAGCGTATACTGCCGGTGCAGATTACATCGTCTTTCCTGAATTATGTCTTACCTCATACACGTGCGCCGATTTATTCTTTCAATCTTCTTTGCAAAATGAAGTAAAAGAAGCGCTTGAAAAAATCGCACAGGTCACCGAAAAAATCGACGCTGTTGTCATTGCAGGGGCTCCTATAAAAATTGATTCTCAGCTCTATAACTGTGCGGCGGTATTTTCCGGAGGCAGACTTTGCGCGGTTGTTCCCAAAACTTTCCTGCCGGTTTACAACGAGTTTTATGAAAAACGATGGTTTTCTTCCGCCTCTGATTTGAGAATTTCCGAAATAAATTCCTCAGATATCGGACTTTCCGCCTCCTACCCTGTTCCGGTTTCAAACAAGCTTGTTTTACAGGGAAGAAACGGCGAAAAATTCGGAGTCGAGATCTGTGAGGATTTATGGACGCCTATTACTCCCGGAACTCATTTGGCACTTGCAGGAGCGGAGATAATATTTAATCTGTCCGCAAGCAACGAAACAATCGGCAAGCGTGAATACAGAAGAAACATGGTAAAACAGCAGTCGGCAAGCTGTCTTTGCGCTTATGCTTACGTTTCCGCGGGCAGCAGTGAATCGACAACCGATCTCATATTCTCAGGTCACTCGGTTGTATGCGAAAACGGAAGCGTTATTTGCGAAAACGAGAACGTCATAGATGACGACTACATAATGAACTGCGATGTCGATCTCGGCAAAATAAGAGCTGACAGGCTGAAGTACAAAAGTTTCAAGGACAGTGCGGCACAAGACGAAAAAGTACAGTCCGTGTTGCAAAAAAAAGTATATGCGCCGGTAACCCATCCGCGTACCGACGATTTCGCCGGACTTTTATATCCGGTTAAAAAACTGCCGTTCGTACCGGGAGACAAGGCTAAGAGAACCGAACGCTGTCTTTCAATTTTTGAAATGCAGGTTGCAGGTCTTGTAAAAAGGATGTCCGTAGCGGCGCAAAATGTTGTTGTAGGAGTTTCCGGCGGTCTTGATTCTACGCTTGCTCTGCTCGTGTGCGTTCAGGCAATGAAAAAACTTCGCAGACCTGTTACGAATGTCATCGGTATTACAATGCCGTGCTTTGGCACAACGAGCAGAACATACAACAATTCTGTTTCGCTAATGAAAACGCTTGGCGTCACATTTAAGGAAATAAATATAAAAGAGGCTTGCCTTGCCCATTTTGCCGACATCGGACACGACAGCTCGGTTAAGGATATCACGTATGAAAACGTACAGGCAAGAGAGCGCACGCAGGTTCTGATGGACGTTGCAAATGCCAACAATGCGATAGTGTGCGGAACAGGCGATCTCAGCGAGCTTGCGCTCGGATGGTGCACGTACAACGCCGACCATATGAGTATGTACGGAGTAAATGCCGGTATTCCCAAAACGCTTATTCGCTGGATGATTGAAAGCCTTGCCGAGGCTGATATTTTCAAAGGCTGTTCAGAAATTCTTCTCGACGTTGCAGACACTCCGATAAGCCCCGAGCTTCTGCCTCCTGATGAAAACGGAAAAATCGCACAGAAGACCGAAGAGTCTGTCGGTCCCTATGCGCTGCACGACTTTTTCCTTTACTATGTTCTGCGTTACGGCTTTTCACCTGAAAAAATTTATTTTCTTGCGTCCCGTGCTTTTGCCGGCGACTTTGACGGGCAGACAATAAAAAAATGGCTTAAAAATTTCTATAAAAGATTTTTCACCCAGCAGTTCAAGCGCAGCTGTCTGCCTGACGGCGTAAAAATCGGAAGTGTTTGTCTCTCGCCAAGAGGTGACTGGAGAATGCCGAGCGACGCGAGTGCCGCAGACTGGCTTGAAAGAGTGGAAAAACTATAATTTTTTTCCTCTTGCAGAAAAATTATGACTTTATAAATTAAAATGCTAAACTAACATAATATTATTTTTCTTGGTATATTCAGCACGGTGAAATATTGCCGTGCTGAACTTTTATACCGGGAAAATACCGAATTTAAGGCTTTTGCAACCATTAGTTGCGGTATTTCAAAGTAAAATTGGTTGCTCCGCAACCGCGTTTAGGTTATACTTTTAGTACCAAAATAAAGTAAAGGGGTTTATAAGACATGAAATTCAGCGAAAAAATAATATGGTGCCGCAAAAAATCCGGGTTGTCGCAGGAAATGCTTGCCGAAAAGGTTGGCGTTTCGAGGCAGGCTGTCAGCAAGTGGGAAACCGGAGAAAGTGAGCCGGAAATATCAAAACTTAAAGTTCTTGCGGAAATTTTCGGTGTTACTGTCGACTGGCTGTTATCGGAAAGCGAAGAGCCGTATATTAACGAAAACAATTCAGACATCAGAATAGGTGAATCCGTACCCGGGCGGGACGATACTTATTTATCTGCAAAAGTGTCAACCGGATTTATAAAACGCCTTATACGCCGCTATGGCTGGCTTGCCGGTGTTTACATTGCGGTAATCGGAGTCATTTGGGCAGGAATGGGCGCATTGGTAAAATACATTTCCGGCAAAATGCTGTCAGGGTTTTCCTCGGACTTTTTTAACGCCCCCACTTTCCCTGAATCCTCAGACTTTATTAACGCCCCATCTTTCCCTGAGTCGGAGATGAACTTTTTTAATCCAGTTGACGTTTTCGGAAGCGTATTTATGGCAGTCGGAATTATTGTCGCTTGCATTGGGATAATTCTTGCTGTATATTTGAAGAAAAAAGGTGCGAAGGGGCAAAAATAACATCATTTAATAAAATAAATATAATCCGGCAAGCAGCCTGCCGACTGCAAAATCTGCGTTTTGTGAAAATTTGTCAGATAAATCTGCCAAAAAAATAAACATATAAGCAAAACAACCAATGCATTTTTGACTGCACTTCACGCAAACAAAAAATAAGACCTTTACTATTGACAGGAAGCCTTTATTATGCTATCATATACAGGAAAATAATGCTTCCCGTAATAAAAGGGAGTAGCAGCGGGAAACCGTTGCAGGAGCGTCAGTACGGTTTGGACATTTCTATGAAAGCCTAAGCCCGCGCCTGCATGAAATGCGAGACTTTTATTGTGTAACATGGGTTATACGGTAAGGGCCTTATTTTTTTTACAAAAAATGTAGAGGAGAAGAAAAAATGGGTTTTTTAGACAAAATCAGCTTTCTTTATAGTGGGCTGCAAGCGCTTGTTGACTGGCGTTACGTTGTTATGTGGATAATCGGAGGAATTCTTATCTTCCTCGCCATAAAAAAAGACATGGAACCGACGCTGCTTCTTCCGCTTGGTTTCGGAACAATACTTGTAAACATTCCTTTTTCAGGAGCAATCGGAACGGAAGGACCTCTTACGACGCTCTTTAACGCAGGTATTGCAAACGAACTTTTCCCGCTTATACTTTTTATCGGTATCGGAGCAATGATTGACTTTACTCCCCTTTTGGCAAATCCGAAGCTTATGATATTCGGTGCGGCGGCTCAGTTCGGAATTTTCTTCACTTTCTGTCTTGCCTCAATATTTTTCGATATCAAAGACGCTGCGTCTATCGGTATTATCGGTGCGGCTGACGGTCCGACAGCGATAGTTGTTGCGCAGACGCTCAATTCTAAATTTACCGGTGCTATAATGGTTGCGGCATATTCTTACATGGCGCTTGTGCCTATAATACAGCCTCCCGTTATAAAGCTTCTTACCACAAAAAAAGAAAGACTTATACGCATGCCCTACGCAAATCACGAAGTTTCAAGACTCACAAAAATTCTCTTCCCGATTATTATTACAATAATTGCCGGTCTTGTCGCTCCGTCTTCCGTTTCACTTATCGGCTTTTTGATGTTCGGTAACTTAATTCGTGAGTGCGGAGTCCTTGATTCCCTTTCAGAAACGGCTCAAAAGGTGCTCGCAAATCTTGTTACCATTTTCCTGGGAATTACTATTGCTTGTCAGATGCAGGCTGACAAATTCCTGAAACCGGAAACTCTTCTTATTCTTGCGCTTGGTTTGTTCGCGTTCATCTTTGATACAGCCGGAGGAGTTCTGGTTGCCAAGTTCTTAAACTTATTCCTTAAAAAGAAGATAAATCCTATGATTGGTGCTGCCGGTATTTCCGCTTTCCCTATGTCCGGAAGAGTTGTTCATAAAATGGGACTTGCCGAGGATAAGGGCAACTTCTTGCTCATGCATTCAATCGGAGTCAATGTTTCCGGACAGATTGCGTCTGTTATTGCGGGCGGTTTGATTCTCAACTTCTTTATGTAATATTTGGAGGAATATAATATGTTTATCAAATTTGACCCGATGGCTTTTGTTGACAATCTTGTCTACATGGGCGCCGGAATGTTCAGTATTTTTGTAGTAATCGGTATAATAATAGCGGTTGTCGCAATTCTCAACAAGGCTACCGAAAAGAAAGATGACAAGCAAAACGACTGACTGATTGAGCTAAGTTGTTACTATAAAAAATTATTACTATAAACTATTAAAGCGGTGAATGTATGAATATTTGGCATGATATCTCGCCGGAGCGTATTAAGCCTGAAGACTTCATTTCAGTAATTGAAATTGAAAAGGGCAGCAAAAAGAAGTACGAACTTGACAAGGAAACAGGTTTTATAATACTTGACAGAATTCTGTACACTTCAACGCACTATCCGGCAAACTACGGCTTTATTCCCCGTACCCTTGCCGATGACGGAGATCCTCTTGACGTGCTTGTTTTAAGCAACGAGTCAATCGATCCGTTAGTGCTTGTAAGATGCTATCCGATAGGCGTAATCACTATGCTTGACAACGGCAAAAATGATGAAAAAATAATTGCTATCCCTTACGAAGATCCGACATATAACACTTACTTTGATATAGCAGATCTCCCTGCGCACATTTTTGAGGAAATGCGTCATTTCTTTTCAGTTTACAAGCAGCTCGAAGGCAAAAGTACCGCTGTGGATGAGGTACAAGGTCACGAAAAAGCTCTTGAAATTATCCGAAAGAGTTTATCGACGTACTCAGAGCATTATAACTAATCCCATAGTTTATAAAAACTTTTGCAAAGCAATAAAATACCGGAGCAGTTCAAAGCGAACCGCTCCGGTTTAATTTTATATATGCATCAGTATCATTACTGAATAAGCTGCATGTCAAATTCGTTAACGCCGGGTTTAAGAGGAATATAATTGCACTCAAATCTGAACCTGGCATTTACGCCCTCGGGAATCTCGAATTTATAATATGTATTGGTTTCTCCGCACTTTACAGTAACTCCTATGCGTCCCGAAACAGTTTCGAGGTATCCGCTGTAACTGTTCATGCCTCTTACTACTGCCGGATCAATAACTATATTCTTAAATCCGCAGCTTCCCTCTCTTTGGGTTATTCCGAGAATACCGTGGAACAGGTAACGTGTAACAGCACCGAACATAGGATGGTTATGCGACATTGTTTTAGCAATATCTCCCCACATATATTCCCAAAGCGTTGTTGCTCCCAATTTTTTCATGTTACCAAAAGACAACGGCTTTTCCGAAGTAAGCAGGTCATACGCAAGCTGAGCGTTACCGTTTTTAAAGAAAAGTCCGGTAAGGATATCTGTCGCGAATATTCCTGTGTCATACTCTCTTGTTCTGTTATACTTTTCATACATATTCTTATATGTTCGCTCATCGCCGATACCAAGCTCAACGGCAAAGCAGTTGGCACCCTGATAGTCTCCGAAGAAATCGCCGGTTTGACTTGATAAATAAGCTGCTCTCATAGCTCGTTTGCTTATCTCTATTTTTTCTCTGTATGACGGAATCAAGTCATCCATTCCCACAAGACTTGCCATCTCGCACATCTCTTCAAGGCTTCTGATGTAATAGAAGGTGTTGACATAATTCTGAGGAATTATAAATTCGTCCTGTTTGGAAAATCCCCAGTCACCGAGGTTCCAGCCGCCTTTTTCCTCGCTTACGATAAAGCCTGCAGAGCTGCGTGAATCAAGATAGCGCATAAAGGCAAGCATACGCGGAAAATGCTCACGTATAAGGCTGTCGTCGTCATAAATACGGTAATACGCATACGGCACATGTATCATGGCGCAGCCCCAGCCGCCAAGTCCTCCGCCTCCGCCCTGGAAAGGTGCGGTATGGTTGACATGCCCCGTTATCACACACTGACTGTCTACAATATCCTGCATCCATTTCTTATAAAATGTTCTGCCGTCAAGCATAATCATAGCGGCATCTGCGCAGAGCTGACCGTCGCCGGTATATCCGAGGCGCTCTCTTGTCGGGCAGTCAGACGGCACTCCGCAGTGCATATTCTCAAGCTGGGTTCGCAAATAAGTTTCATACAGCCAGTTGAGTGTTTCGTTATCGCTTTCAAAATGACAAGTTTTGGCAAGGTCAGCGTGTACAACGCAAGCCTCAACAGGTTTCGCGTTGTTTGTTAGAGTAAAATACCTGAAGCCGTGCCAGCAAAAATGCGGATGCATGAGGTGCTTTCCGTCTGAAATATAAATATCCCTTTGAGGTTTTCTGTCCCCGGCGCATGTCACAAGGTAAAGCTGTCCGTTCTCATCAAGCTCCTCGGCATGGTTTATTTCCACCGTTTCCCCGGCGTTTTTACATTCAAGAACAACAAAGCCTGTCATATTCACGCCGCAGTCATAAACGGTATAACTGCCAAAATCTCTAACCGGCGTCGGAATGCGTCTTTCAACGATACGATCCGGCGGAAAATTCTGAATGTCGTATTCGCACTCCGGAGCTTCCGCTTCGATAGTGTATTCCCAGGCGGAATCATCGTAATCGGCTTTAAAAAGGCTCTCGTCGTACAGACGCATATCGTGCTTTTCACCGAGGTAAATGCTGTTTTCAAGTATATAGCTTGATTTCCACTTGTTTGAAGTATCGGAAAGAATTTTGCGTTCACCGTCTTTATCGGTTAAATCTATCTTATAGCACAGCTTAACAGTACCGAAATAGTCGGCATGCTCGTCATGGTTTCCCGTTCTGCCATACCACCCGTTCCCGAGATGTACGACAAGCGAGTTCCTGCCGTTTACAAGATATTCCTTTATGTCATAGCTTACGGCGTATGTACGATATGAAAACTTGTCATGGATATCGTACGAAAGACCTTTGTTTTCACGGTATTGGTAAAGTGAATTTGCCGGAACAAGCAAGTCATCGCTGACTTTTTTTCCGTTTATATACAGTTCAAAGAAGCCAAGACCGCAGATAACAATATTAGCGCTTGAACATTCGGAAACGTCAAATACTGTACGGATATACGGTGACTCGACTGAATGGTCAGCAGGAGAAATAAATTTTGATCCCTCAAATATTTGATCAAATCTCATAGTGATTTACACCCTTTCGGCACCGCTTAAATTTGCGGCGCTTTCATATATTGGAAAATTGTCAAGCTTTATAAAAGCTTCACGGCAGACAGTCTCAGACAACAGACTGCCCGCCGTTAGTAAAATATGAATTACTGAATGTGTCCCGGCTTTATTATAATACCGCAGCGGAAATTCTTTTCGGTAAAGCGGTATTTTTCAAAAGTACGCGGTCCGCAGGAATTTGAACCTATGCCGGTCATTCTCATGTCGGCATATACGTATGTCTCCTTGTGCGGTACAAGCTCGTAATCATGCGCGGCTTTAGCAATATCCAAAGCGCTGAAATGCTGAGCGTTAAACGAAAACTCTTCGCTGTCATACATTTTCATTATCTGGAGTCCGTGACCTGTGAGGTTTCCGACAAAGGCATACCTTGTATCACAGTGGGAAGAATTTTCCTGAGGTCTGATATAATGTTCAAAGTTGTCGGTTGCGGTGGTACGGAAATATCCTACCTTTGACTGATATTTATGATCGCTGTACGCTTCATAAGGTCCGCAGCCGAAATACTCCACTCTTTCGTTATCTTCCGGCATTACTATCTCAAGACCGAAGCGAGGAAGCTCATCGTAATTTCCGTCCTTTTCAACCTCAAACTCGAAGCTTATTTCTCCGTCAGAGGAAACAGTGATATACTGCTTTATTTTCATAACCGGCGCCTTTGCGGGAACGCTTAATGCAACATCCGCAAACAAAGTGACATACTCATCGTCAGCCTTATACATGCCGCAGTCATACACCTTTTGCTCTATGTGGTCAAGTCCCCAAGGCAGCCATGTTCCGTTAGCCATAGGACGGTCGTTGTCCGTCGGAGCACGCCAGAGATTAAAGTTTACCGGACGGTCAATCATTTCCTTACCGTCATGGACAATACGGACAATTTTACCGGAATTCTTGTCAAATATTACGCAAAGCTCAGCGCATACAATTTCAATAAAACCGCCGTCTTCTGTATATTCAACCTTTGAGGGAAGTGATACAGTTTCATCAGGCTCATCAAAGGTTACACTGCCGAGTTCAAACTGACACGAGCCCATCTCGAAACCTGCCTGATAGCAAGCAGTATCGGTATTGTAAATGAAGCGTACATTGAGGAAATACTCGCCGTCCTTGTCAAAGTCCGACATATCGCACAGCTTATATTTTGCCGTACGGCCTGGTTTTACCGAAACGCCGGGTATTCTGCCGGAACAGATTATCTCTCCGTTGCACTCAACATTCCACGCAAGGTCAACATCGGAAAGGCTCTCAAAGAAACGCCAGCTTTTAACAGAAATTTCTATATTATCGCTGTCGAGAAGATTTACTTCGACCGGCATATATGCGTTTTTAATCGCACGCATACCGTTGCTGAGAGTTCTGTCTGGGTAAACAAGACCATCCACGCAGAAATTGCCGTCGTGAGGATATTCACCGAAGTCACCGCCGTAAGTATAGCGCTTTTTACCGTCGGGACCTGTTATCTCTACCGAGTGGTCGCAAAATTCCCATACATTTCCGCCCATAAACTCGTCATGCGAACGTATAAGCTCAATATACTCACGTATTCCTCCGGGGCCGTTACCCATCGCGTGGAGGTATTCGCAGAGGTAGAACGGTTTCTTTTTGTCTTCGTCCTTGCTTGTGATGTAACCAAGACAACCGGCAGGGTCGGTATACATTTCGCTTCGGACATCCACAAGATCAGCGTGACCGGCCACGCACCGTTCACTCTCATAGTGAATGTAGGCTTCCGGCATACGCGAAAGAATGTATTCACGCATGGCGTGCTGGTTTCTGCCGCAGCCGGATTCGTTGCCAAGCGACCACATAATGACGCAGCCTCTGTTTTTATCACGTTCAAACAGCTTCTTTGCTCTGTTTACGTACGCCTTTTCCCAAAGTGAATCCGATGAGAGTCCCGACCAATTGTTTACAACGCACATACCGTGGGTTTCAAGGTCAGCTTCATCTATCATATAGAATCCGTAGATATCGCAAAGCTCCATCATACGAGGATCATTCGGATAATGGGAAGTCCTTATTGAATTTATGTTATTCTGCTTAAAGATTTTAAGATCTCTTACAAAATGGTCATACGGTGCGGTGTGCCCGAGAACCGGATGTGAATCATGGCGGTTAACGCCTCTGATCTTTACTTTTTTACCGTTTATATAGAATATTTTTCCAACGATTTTTACCTGCTTTACGGCAATATTCTGGTAAATAACCTCGCCGCCGCAGTAAAAAAGAAGCTTATAGAGCTTAGGCGACTCGTCGTTCCAAAGCACAGGGTTTTGTATTTCAATGACTGTTTTATCTTTTACATACTCGCCCTCTGCTATTATATCGTTATTGGGAGCAAGCAGCGTATACTCAGCTTTTGCCTTTCCCACAAAATCAAGTTCAAGGCAAAGTTCTGCTTTACCAAGGTCATCCGACACACTCTGCTTTACATATATATCACGTATATGATTTTTATCTCTTGCCAAAAGATATACTTCCCTGAATATACCCGAAAACCTGAACATATCCTGATCCTCGAGATAGCTTTGTGCATTCCATTTAACAACCAGAACGGCAATAATGTTTCTGCCTGCCTTTACGGCGCCTGAAACATCAAATTCGCTTGTGCAGTGGCTGACTGTTGAATATCCAACAAATTTACCGTTAATCCAGACATAGTGGCATGAGTCAACGCCCTCAAAATTGAGATACACACTCTTTTCTGCAAATCCGTCTGAAAGATAGAAATCCCTTGTATAAACGGCGCACGGATTTTTATCCGGAATATGAGGCGGATCGACCGGGAAAGGATAATTTGTGTTAGTATACTGAGGTACGTCGTAACCTTTCGACAGTACGGTCTGCCAGTTACGCGGGACGGTGATAGTTTCTGTGGACTCGAATTCATCTTCAAAATACTCGTCCGTTGTGAAATCCTCGTCAAGTTCGTTTACGTTTTCATAATATCTGAAGTTCCATTCGCCGCAAAGCGTCTTAAAGTAAGGCGAGCGATTGCGGTCAAGCTTTGACGCGCTGACTGCGTCTGCATACGGGATAAAATATGAACGGGCAGGCTGTTCATTGACTGAAACAATATTAGGGTCCAGATAATATTTTTCAAAAATGCTCATAATGTTTCTCCTTTATTCCTTTATATGAGAGTAGTTATTAAAACCGTTTTAATTGTAACAGTTTGACAAGGTTAAGTCAATACAGTTTTGATTATTTGAGCAAATTTTCAGCAAGAATGAGAAGTGCCGGCATAGTTATAAGACAAAACAGCGTTGATACCCCGACAAGCTTCGCCGCAAGCGTAGAATCGGAATCATATACTTCCGCAAGCACGGCGGTATTTGCGGCTGCGGGAGATGCACACATTGTCACGCAAACAATCGACAGCGTAAAATCAAAGCTGCTTCCTGCAAGCAAACATATACCTAACATTGCAAGCGGAACGAGTACAAGTTTAATAAAAGAAAACAAGAGTATTTTCACGTTTTTGAACATATCCGCAAATTTAATCTCTGACATCAAACTTCCTATGATTATCATAGAAAGAGGAAATGTCATTCCGCCGACCATATCAATTCCTTCGGTTATAACAAGCGGAAACCTGACTCCCGAAACAAAAAGAAGGGCTCCAAGGACAGTACTTAGAATTCCGGGATTTAAAAAAATCTTTTTGTAGTCTGTTTTTTGTTTTTCCCCGGTGTTCATCAGAGCTACACCATGCGTCCAGGTAAAAAGGTTGAACGGTATTGTATACACTACGCCGTAAAGCAGTCCATAGTCGGGAAAAATCGCCTGCATTATAGGATACCCCATATATCCGCAGTTCATGTACATAAGAGCGAAGGAATAAACCGAGCGCTGTTTGGCGTCCTTTACATGTATAAAAGCAAGTCTGCTTACAAAAATCATGGCGGCATGTATAATCATGGACATTATGAACACTTTACCTGCCAGCACGATTACCGAGCTTTCAGGTGCTGCCTGAAGTGATGCGACAATAAGGCACGGATTTGTTATGTATGCAAGCAGCCCTGACAAAGCCTTTGTCGATCTGCCGTCAAGTATTTTGCTTTTTCCGGCGATATACCCGAAAATCATTGCGATAAAGAGTACCGTAATTTTTTCGCACACCTTTATTCCGTAAACGCCCAACATACTTCAAATCCTTTCGTTGTCTCAAACTGCCTAACTTATACAGCTGCTCTTAATCAGTTTTACACCTTAATCCTTTTTTGTATCCGCTATCCTATCAAACTCATAAGGTAATTTATCGGGGCAAGCAGAACCGGAGCAAAAATTAAAGCCGGAAGCATATTTGCAACCTTTATCTTTGTGAGTCCTATCAAATTCAAACCTAACGCGATAATCATAACCGAGCCGACGCAGAGCAGTTCAGCTTGCGCAGGTTCTGAAAGCATCGGGGCTATTAGACCGGCAAGCACTACCAGCGCTCCTTGAAAAACAAATACGAATACGGAGGCAAAAACAACCCCGATACCGAGAGAAGAAGCAAGTATGAACGATGAAATCAAGTCAAGAACGGATTTTGTAAAAAGCAAGGTATTATCTCCTCTGATTCCGGCATCAAGCGAACCCACTATTGTCATTGAGCCGACGCAAAACAACAGACTTGCAGTCATAAACGCCTGGGCAATATTCATTTTTTCATTGTTTTTACTGTTTTTCGAAAATCTTTTTTCTATGTATCTGCCAAGTTTGTTTATGCCGCCATCAATGTTTAGAGCTGTACCAAGCGCAGTTCCGATT
The DNA here is from genome assembly GCA_003343885.1 of Clostridiales bacterium. Lineage (GTDB taxonomy): Bacteria > Bacillota > Clostridia > Oscillospirales > CAG-382 > UMGS882. Next base: position 90,520 of record QAKH01000048.1, read on the forward strand.
ACAAGCGACAATATAAGCACCAAAGTATTTTCTCCGTTAAGAGAACCATCAATACCGATATAAATCGTACAAAGTCCGATTGCCGTCATAATCGCAGAGGTATACTTTTCATTTATAAAGCGTGCAAAAAGCAGTCCGCAGATACTTCCGACAAGTACTGTTACTGTATTAGCTATAACTCCTATCACGCATATCCTTCTTTCTGATACATAGTAGATACATACTGTTAATGTTACAAAATCTATATGCTGCGTAAAAAACTGAGTATTGACCTTAAGGTAAAAATATTATATACTGTTTTTAATAAGAATGGAGAGATAAATAAATGACACAAATCGAAATAAAAATCAAAAAACTTGACAAAGACGCCGTAATACCGACATACGGAACAATGTTTTCCGCCGGTGCGGACTTATACGCCCTTGCAAAAGAACCTGTCGTCATAAAACCCGGAGAAACCGTACTGATACACACCGGACTCGCTTTTGAAATATGTGAGGGGTATGGTGGTTTTGTATTCGCACGCAGCGGACTTGCCACAAAAAAAGGTCTTGCCCCGGCGAACAATGTAGGAGTAATCGACAGCGACTACCGCGGGGAGCTGATGATACCTCTGCACAACTCCTCAGGGACAGATGCGACAATATCAAACGGTGAAAGGGTTGCTCAGATTGTTTTTCTCCCGTACGGGACTGCGCATTTTATCGAAACGGACGAGCTTGACGACACTGTCCGAGGCTGCGGCGGATTCGGCTCAAGCGGTGTATAGAGTGCGTCGATAGCGTCGATAGATAGTATCGATAGCATAAACCGGATACAAAAGGCAGGTACAAGACGGGCTAAGCATAGTGACCTAATTTGGAGTATCTCAAGTTTGCATCAAATACATGATTATATTATACAAATGCGGACGGCATAAGCCGTCCGCATTATATTTAAGGTTTTAAATCAGTTTTCAGCGGAAGCTGTATCATCTGCCGCATTATCAGCGTCGTCAGAAGTAGTTTCTGCGCCTTCGTCGGCAGCATTATTTTCCGACTCTGTTCCGTCGGCTGCATCTGCACCTGTTTCAACAGTTTCTTCCCCGGCGTCGTTTACGGAATCATCCGTTTGAGTGTCGGCAGAGTCATCTCCTGTTGATGCTGTTTCATCGGTTGTTTCTTCAGTTGTTTCATCGGTTGAAGATTCATCAGACGATGTTTCTCCCTCTCCCTCAGCTTCTGCGGCAAGCTCTTCATAGTACTCGGCAAGTGTCTGCTCTACATAAGACATATTGTTTATATCAATAGTGCCGTCTTCTGCGGGCTCTATATAATAGCTTGCGCTTACTATAACCTTATCCTGAATATAGTCTAACGGAGACCAGTCTTCAATGCTGTTATTATTCAAGCTTATCTGACGAACATTTTCTGCGTTGAGTCCGGCAAAGCCGGCAACCTCTGTGAGACCGCAGGTATCAACAGACGCCTCAACAAGAGAGGTAAGTCCGGAAAATACAGATGAATCAGTAAACTTTACACCATAAAACTCAGCGATTTTTGCTCCGGTAAAATACTTTACGTCATCCATAAGCGGCTTTTCGTCGGTTTCAAAATATGAGTAGTTTATAAGATCGTCAAAGTTATATTCAGAAACATCTTCTCCTGCGTCGGCTTTATCGAGATACTCGAGATAAATCTCTGCGAGTCCGTCTTTACCAGTGATTACCGTGCAAACTCCGGAATTTGCATCATAGTTAGCAGATATAAATTCAATTGCCGCCAAATCCTCTTCTTTTATAAAAGCCGGTGCTTTTCCAAGATTCTCGGACAAAGCAGCTGCAAAATCCTGATTTTCAAGAAAAGCCGACTTTGATGTAAGCTCTTCATAAAGAACGCAGCCAATAGCCGCAGCTACTACGATTATTGCTATAAGCATTACCCAAAATGATGTTTGCTGTCTTTTTTGTTTACCAGTCACTTGTGCCATAATATCCTCCAAATGATTAAATACTTTCACCAAAAGTGAAAAAACTACGAGTTGTATTATACCACGTATGTAACAAAAATGCAACTGTTTTTTTCTTTTTTTAAGTCTCACGCAAAAATCGTATTTTAAAATAAATATTGATTTACGACACGGTATTTCGACCTTTTTTTCAAAACCGCGGTGATAAAATGATGAAAAACAGAAATTAATACGGAAATGAAAAAGGAAGGAACAAAAAATGCAACAGGCAAAACAAAGTAAAAGGAAGCCAAATAAAACCCGTAACGTAAGTTTCATGTCAAAAACAGCTCAGCTCTTTTCAAAGGCAAGGATTTTTTCGTTTAACTCGGCAAGTGTAATTGCAAACGCCGTAAAGAAAACCGCCGCCGTCAAAGGTCTTGATCTTTCGGAAGTTCGTGATTATACTTTTGCTCTTGCAAAATCCATTCTCGGCTTTTTGCTCGGAATGGCTGCGCTTCCACAGGGTATACGCCCTTTTGGTATTTCTCTGCTTTGCTCTATGTCAGACAGCAGAAGTGTTTTTTTTACATATATCGGCTGTGCGTTATCCTGTATTACTTACGGAGACAGCGCTCTTTCCTCATTCATAGTATATTTTATGCTTTTTGCCGCAAGAAAAGCGTTTACCGAGTCAAAATACGGGGAACAATTAAACGTACGTATACTCGAAAGCGCTGCCGCAAGCACGGCAATAGGTATAATACGTATAAGCACGTCCGCAGAGCATGCCGTATATTCTTACATAGCATTTCTCTGTCTTGCCTGCATTTCCTGTGCGTTCACCTATTTCTTCAGCATACTGTTCAACAAGGCGGCGATCTCCGCGGCGCGTATAAGCACAAAAAGCATTTGTTCCTATGCTCTTATGGGAGCGCTTGTCTGCTCTCTTTCCGGAGTAAATGTTTTGGGATTTGATCTTCAGCTCGTCGCGGCTTGTCTTATCACTCTTACCTACGCTGTGGCAAACGGATTCCTTCACGCCGGCATTGTTGGATTTATTTGCGGAATTGCCTGCGCAAGTCCCATTGTTTCCGCATCACTCGGATTGAGCGGAATAATTGCCGCACTAATGTTTTCAAAAAGTATTTTTGCCTCGCTCATATCGTTTGCCTGCGCTTTTCTGATATGCGGAGCGTACAGTGCAGATTTAGGGCACACAGTGACGCTCGTACCGTCGGTGGCGTGCAGCTGCGTCCTGTTCTTCCCTGCCTGCGGATTTTTGCCGGAAGCCTTGAGGTTAAGCAAAGGAGCTCGTACAAAGTCAAGCGCGGTCGCAAAGAAGCAGGTACGCAAACAGCAAAAAGAACTTGCGGAGGCGTTTTTTTCCCTTTCGGAAATGTTTTCAAAGTTAGCGGAAAAGCAAAAATATCCGCTGATTGAGGATGTGGAACTTGCGGTGGACAAGGCTTTTTCCTCAACGTGCGGCAAATGTGCACTAAATGAGATGTGCTATGCAAAGAGAAAAACGGACGTCAAACAACTCAAACAGAATTTATATTCGGTACTGTGTGCAAGGTCGGTGGTTCCGGAAGATTTCGGGGAGCATATGAGCGACAAATGCATACGTTTGCAAAATCTTTGCGACGAACTTAACAGCAGTTATTCCGGACTTTGTGTTGACTGCTCTAAAGACAACCGTACCGCACTTCTGTGCGCTCAATACTCCGGTATGGCGCGGCTAATTCTTGACTCGGAAAAACGCAGCAACGAGGACACTGAACGAGACATTCAATTTGAAAAAGCCGTTTCAAGCGCTCTCTCGAAGGCTGACATTCCGTTTTCAAACGTGTGCGTATTCTCTGACAGAGAAAAGCGCACGCACATAAGCGGCATAAGCATCGACAAGTTTCCTTTTGGTGCGGAAGAGTTTAAAAAATATATTTTTGCCTCTTGCGGAGTAAAAATAAGTCAGCCGGATTTTGACATATCCGAAAAAAGCGAAACTGTCTTACGTTTTAAGCGAATTCCTGTAATATCGGTTGAATATTCACAAGCCTGCGCATCCAAGAAAAACGAGGATATCAGCGGAGACACGGTTTCTTTTCTGCACCACGAAAACAATACTTTTCATGCGCTTTTATGCGATGGTATGGGAAGTGGAATAGGCGCCGCGACTGCTTCTCGGATTTCTACCGTTTTCATGGAAAAACTGCTCGGAGCCGGCGTCAAAAAAGAAGTTGCCTTTGAACTGCTAAACAACGTACTTCTTTCCCAGAGCGGCGAATGCTTTTCGACGGTTGATTTATTTGAAGCTGATTTATTGACGGGAAGATGCATGTTTATAAAAGCGGGAGCGGCTCCCACTTACATTCTGAGAGATTCAAAGCTCTTTAAAATTTTTTCTGCAACTCCTCCCGTAGGTATACTCTCCTCTTTTTCCGCAGAAAGCACAAGGTTTGACATAGAACCGGACGACGTTATTATAATGCTGTCGGATGGTGTTGTGCAAAACGGTGAAGACAGCACCTGGCTTAGTGAAATTGTTAAAATAGACAAGCTAAACGACCCGTCTGTTCTCGCCGGCAAAATCTTGGAAAAATCCCAAAGTATTAACACACGTCCGGATGATATGAGCGTTGCTGTTATCCGAGTCAAAAAAGCCTAAACAATGTGCGTAAAAGCGTATGTCTGTACGCTTTAGCCTATAACTCATCCTATAAAAGCCTTTTTTCCAAGTCAAGCTATTTGCCTGGGGAAAAAGGCTTTTTTACGTTTTATCCTTTTTTAAGACACAATAGTACAATATAAGAAATATTTTTTCAAAAATAGCTATGAATTGTTAAATTTGAAAAAATACTTGAAATTCATTACCTCGTGTGGTAAAATATCTCGAAAATATGAGTTACATATATTATATATAGTGTAAGGCAAAGAGGCTTTTATGTGTTCTGCATAAAGCCTATTTTTAAATCTTTGCGGGCTTTTTCCGCTTGGAAAGGTTGACTGATTTTGATAAACGATAATCTGCTTGAAATTATTAACGCCGACAAACGTGCCAGAGAGCGTATCTCTGATTCATCAAAGTTTGACGCACGCTCAAAACAAATGCTTGAAGAGGCTAAGGCTCGTCTTGAAGAAAAATACGATAAAGATGCTAAGCAAAAAATTCAAGCTTCCGCAAAAGAGCACGAAAAGCTGTTGGAGTTGACAGCTGAAACGTATGAAACCCGGTTAAGAGAAACAGAAAAAAATATAGAACAGCTTACAGAAAAGAAAAAAAACGAGTGGGTAAGCATGATAATACGCAGCGTTACTGAAATATGACAATCGTTATGCTTTGGATCGCAAACACAAAAGGAGGAAGAATGCATGGCTAACATCAGTGCGTTATCTTCTAAGGCTTTGTATGCAAAAGCCAAGGCTTGCTACGCTTCCCATATGACACCCGACGACTACGTTCGCTTGAGTTCGCTGTCAAGTCTTGAAGAGTTTGTTTCTCATTTAAAGAACAAAACCCAGTACTCCGCCGCTTTTGAAGGGCTGGGAGGTTCCGGGCACCTCACAAGGCAGCATGTGGAAGCAATTATAAGGCGAATGTTTTTTCTAAGGCTTGAAAAACTGGTAAGATACGCAAATCTCTGTGACAATTACGTGAGCGATTATTTTTTGGCAAGACACGAGTGTGAATGTATAGTGCGCCGGCTGAGACAGTCCGGAGAATACACGCTTGACAGTTACTTTGTTTATATGCCGGAGGGCTTCTTTACATCTACCGGTTTTGACATATACGCACTTGAACATGCAAGGTCGCAGGAAGAACTGCTTGAGGTGCTCCACGGCACTGATTACGGCAAGCTTTTGGACAATATTTTAAAGAGCGGTGCCGGAAGTTTGATTGCGGAAAATGTAATTTACGGATATTTATTTGAGCATAGTGCCAAAGGCTTTAAAAAGAAGCTTGAGAAAAAAGAATACGAGGAAATTGAGCGTATTCTCGCGATGTTTTCGGATATGATTACCATCAACAATCTTTACCGCATAAAAAAGTTCTACCCGGACTGTGCGGATAAGCTTTTGATTCATGTTTATACCTCAAATCTCACGCGTATTTCCGACATACAGCTTGACAAAATGAAAAAAGCGAAAGACGTAACTGAATTTACGGCTCAACTCGAAAAAACTTGCTATAAACAGGCCGCGACACTTTTACGTGGCAGCGAGTCTGCTTTATTTACAAAACAATACATTTACAATGAATGTAAGCGGCTCTTTACAATAAGCGACAAAGCCGCAGTCAGTGCGCTTTGCTATTCGTATCTAATAACGAACGAAGCATCAAACCTCATTGTCCTTACTGAAGCGTTAAGCGCCGGTGTAAGTCAAGAGCGCATGTTGAAATTACTTGTTACATGACGGATTGATCTGCAAAGTTTTACTTGCAAAATTTCCGTAGGTACGGAAAGGAAGGATATATTTCAGATGGCAATAGAAAAAATGAACGTTGCCAGGATCAGCGGCAATCTCGAAATGCTGGACAAAACCCTTGACGAGATATGTTCCGCGGGAGTCTTTCAGCCGGAATCGGCAGAGAGTTTTTATTCTGCCGGCATGGGGCTTATACCCTTTGACGATGAAAACATCGCGTCCCAAAGAATGGCTGAACTCGAAGCACTTGCGGCTAACGCCGGCATTCATCTTCGTGTCCGCGGAAAATACGATGACGAAGGAGACGCAGATAAAGACGAGACGTTTTTCGGCGAACTTTCACAAAAGTTAAAAAGTTATGCCGAAGAAAAAAACGCCTTGACAGAACAGATAGAGTTGTGCAACAACGCTATTGCAAACTACAATCACTTCAAGGAACTTGACGTCGACCTCGGTGAAATCAACGCTTGCCGGTACGTTAAACCGAGATTCGGTCATCTTCCGAAAAAAGCGTATGAAAAAATTTCGGAATACTCGAAAGACCACCCGTACATCAGCTTTTTTCCCTGTTCCTTTGACAATGACGAATGCTGGGGCGTTTATTTCGCTCCGAAAGAAAAGGTATCTGAGGTTGACGGTGTGTTTGCCTCTCTGCTATTCCAGAAAATCATTCGTTCGGACGTCACCGGAACGATAAAAGAACTGATAAGCGGACTTGAAGCAAATGTTGAGATCGTAAAAAAACAGATTGAAAAGCTTGACGCTGACGCGGCTAAGATGTGCAAGGACGAGGAAGAACACATGAGTCTTTACTACTCAAAGCTTTCCCGTGACTGCGCAAAGCACGACATAAAGTCACTTGCTTTTCACAACAAGGAGTATTTCTTTATCGCCGGCTGGGTACCTGAAAAAAATGCCGCTGAATTTGAAAAACGCCTCGAAAAGCTTGGCGGAGACGTCACGGCAGAGATAAGTCCTCCGGATGAGACTCTTAAGGTCAAGCCTCCGGTACGCATGACAGGATTTGCAAAAATCCTGCGGCACATTGTCGAACCATACACGTTCTACGTCGACATGTACGGAACGCCGTCCTACAATGATTTAGACATCACGGCTTTTGTTGCCGTAACTTACACAGTTCTTTTCGGAATGATGTTCGGCGACATGGGGCAAGGGTTGGTATTAAGCATTGTCGGTGCGCTCATGTGGAAGATAAAGCGAATGGGGCTTGGTCGTATCTTGGTTCCCTGCGGAATATCTTCGATGTTTTTCGGCTTTATTTTCGGCTCGGTATTCGGATACGAACATTTGCTTGATCCTGTTTACAAGGCTATCGGCTGGAAAGGCAAACCGATCGAGGTATTCGAGAGCGTAAACTTAGTGCTTTTGTTAGCAATTGCGATAGGCGTTGCGCTTGTTATATGCGCTATCCTTATAAATATTGTCGGATGTATAAAAAGACGGTGCTTTGCTGAGGCACTGCTTAGCCAGAACGGCTTATGCGGATTGCTTCTTTATCTTTGCGGAGCAAATTTAGCTTCCGGCTTTATGGGCGGCTTTTCTCCCATTAACACAGCCGTTTGCGGAATTGTCATTGCGGTATGCGCCGTAATACTTGTCATTAAGGAACCGCTCATTGAGGGATTTGATCACCATCACTTTGAAAAGCCTGAAAGCATGGTCGATTTCCTGCTTCAGAATATTTTCGAGCTTGTTGAATATATATTGTCGTACATGAGCAACACCGTTTCGTTCTTGCGAGTCGGAGCGTTTGTACTTGTTCATGCCGGTATGATGATGGTTGTATTCTCTCTTGCCGGGGAAAGCGAAAACATAATAGTTATTATTTTGGGAAATGTACTTGTAATTGCGCTTGAGGGACTTCTTACGGGAATTCAGGCACTCAGACTTGAATACTACGAAATGTTCAGCCGTTTCTATATCGGCGACGGCCGCAAGTTTACACCTGTTAAAATGAAGAAAAAATCTTAAGGATACAATTAAAACTCAATTTTTAAACCATTTGACTATGAAAGGAATTTTATCATGATTACATTTATTCTTTGCACACTTTTGGTTCTTATTCCCGCACTTCTCCTCTTTTCCGCCGTTGTTTGCTTTAAGAGAATGTCTTCCGGAACTGCTCCGAGAAAGGCTGCGCGTTTTAATATCGGCGTTTTCGCTTGTCTTATAGTACTTGTAGCTCTCACTTCAGTTTCAGTATTTGCTGCAGGTGAGGATGCAGACACTGCCGGAACAAATGAACAAGCTCAGGCTGCCGATGAAGCCGTTGAAACCGAAACAGCGTCATCTGATTCATCAAAGGGTATGGGACTTCTTGCAGCCGGTCTTGTTACCGGTCTTGCAGGCATAGGCGGCGGTATCGCCGTTGCAGCCGGTGCGCCTGCCGCGATTGCTGCGACCAGCGAAGATCCGAAGTCTTTCGGTAAATCTATCATTTTCGTTGCTCTTGGTGAATCTATAGCTCTTTACGGCGTCGTTATCGCAATCCTTATCCTCCAAAAGGTTTAAAACTACTGAAAGGTCAGATCCGAGATGAAATTTTTTCTGATTACCGATGATGCTGACACCTGTGTCGGAATGCGCCTTGCCGGCATTAACTCAGTTCTTGTCCATGACGCGCAAAAAGCAGAAAAGGCACTGGATGATGCAGTTAGTGACAATGACACAGGCATGATACTTATTACGGCAAAGGTCAAAAGTTTTTGTTCCGAGAAAGTACGTAAAATAGCCGCAGGAAATCGTCCGATTATTGTGGAAATTCCGGATTCTTCAAACGCGGCAAGCTCTTCCGGTGCGATAAGCGATTATATCCGTTCAACTATCGGTATCAGTGTTTGAGGAGGACATAACTTTTGGATAAAAACATATATGACAGCACGAGTTTGATTATTGAAAGCATTGAAAATCAGTCGCGTGCCGAGCAGAAGAATATAGAGGAGCTCTCCGAAAAGTTATACAAGGAAAAAGCGGCGGCTCTCGAAAAAGAAATATCAGACAAGTATGACGCATTGGTGGAATATGAGCTTGAAAAACAGCGCATAGACGCAAACAAAAAGGCATCTGCTCTTGAGTCTGAAAACAAGGCGGCTCTCGCTGAAATGAGGAAAAAAGTCACCGACGAGGTTTTTGCCGGCGCTTTTGAAGGCATAAAGCGTTTTGTTCAGACCGACGCATACGCCGAGTTTCTTGAAAAAAGCGCTTCTTCAATGAGCGGACTGTATGACGGAAAGGCTGAAATACTTATCCGAAAAGCAGACGACGGATTCAAGCCGCTTATACTGAAAGCTTTCGGAAAGCCTGCGGATTTTGTTTACGATGATTCCATTGTTTTGGGCGGTATAAAAGTGCATTTTGCAGACAAAGCTGTTATTGCCGACGACTGCCTCGACTCAAGACTTGAAGCCCAAAAGAAAAACTTTATCAACACAAGCGGCTTAGGATTCAAGAGGTGATTTAATTGGCTGAAAATAATAATAAAACAAGCGCACTGATATACGGTGTAAACGGCCCGATTGTTACAATAAAGGGCAAAACCGATTTCAGCATGCTCGAAATGGTGTATGTCGGTCAAAAGCGCCTCATTGGTGAAGTAATCCGAATTGAACGTGATTTTACGACTATACAGGTATACGAAGAAACAACCTCGCTTAGAGCCGGTGAGCCGGTTATCGGCACGGGCGCCTCGTTAAGCGTAACGCTCGGCCCGGGAATAATGGGCAACATTTTTGACGGTATCCAACGTCCTCTGCGTGTTCTTGAGGGCGAATTCGGCGCGTTTATCGGACGTGGTGCAAATGTGGCATCACTTGACGAAACAAAAAAGTGGAATGTGACATTTTGCATTAAGCCAGGAGATACACTAAGCGGCGGTCAGGTCTTTGCTACGCTTCCCGAAACGGATATAATAACTCACAAGGTTATGTTGTCCCCGTTACTTTCCGGAAAAATAACCTGGGTTGCTCCTAACGGTGAGTACACGGTAAAGGACGAAATTGCGAAGCTTGAGGATGCAAGCGGTAATATTCATACACTGACTCTTGAACAGCGTTGGCCGATTCGTACACCAAGACCTATCTATTCAAGACTTCCCTCAAACACTCCGCTTATTACCGGACAGCGTATTATCGACTCCCTCTTCCCCATCGCTAAAGGCGGTGCGGCGGCTATTCCGGGCGGATTCGGTACCGGTAAAACAACAACGCAGCATCAGCTTGCGAAGTGGTGTGACGCTGACATAATCATTTATGTCGGATGCGGCGAGCGAGGCAACGAAATGACTCAGGTTCTTACTGAATTTTCCGAGCTTACCGACCCGAAATCCGGAAAGCCTCTGCTTGACAGGACGGTGCTTATCGCCAATACTTCAAACATGCCTGTGGCGGCTCGTGAGGCTTCAATATACACAGGTATCACTCTTGCCGAGTATTACAGAGATATGGGATATGACACGGCAATAATGGCGGATTCTACTTCACGTTGGGCTGAGGCACTGCGTGAGATATCCGGACGTCTTGAAGAAATGCCGGCTGACGAAGGTTTCCCGGCTTATCTGCTGTCAAGGCTTGCGGAGTTTTACGAACGTTCCGGACGTGTTGAAACTCTTTCCGGCAAGCAAGGTTCTGTAAGCATTATAGGGGCAGTCAGCCCGCAGGGTTCTGACTTTTCCGAGCCGGTTACTCAGAACACGAAGCGTTTTATAAGATGCTTCTGGGCGCTTGATAAAAATCTGGCGTACGCAAGACATTTTCCGGCAATTAACTGGAACGACTCATACAGCGAATATGTAAACGATTTTTCCGGCTGGTACCGTGAGAACGTAGGTGCGGATTTTCTTTCATGCCGTGAGGAATTATGCAGTATTCTTTCAGAAGAAAACAAGCTCATGGAAATTGTAAAGTTAATCGGTGCCGATGTGCTTCCTGATGATCAGAAATTGGTTATTGAAGTTGCTCACGTCATACGCAGCGGCTTTTTACAGCAGGAATATTTCAGCAAAAACGACGCTTTTGTTCCTATGAAAAAACAGCTTGCTATGATGTCCGTAATTCTTAAATATTATCACAAGATGCGTGACGCCGTTGCTTTGCAGATTCCTATTTCAAAGCTTCTCGCTTTGGGAATTTCCGAAAAACTTATCGGCATGAAGCACGATGTACCCGAAAACGATTTGTCGCTGATTGACAAATACGCTTCCGAAATAGACACCGAACTGAATGCGCTTATTAAATCAAGAGGAGGAGACACCATATGATAATACGTCATTTGAAAACCGAACGTATAAACGGTTCTCTTATCACTCTTGACGGTGTTAAAGAGGCTTCTTTCGACGAGGTTGCTACGCTTTACCTGTCGGACGGTACAAAGAGGACGGGCAGAGTCGTAAAAATTGAGGGTGAAACCGTTACTTTGCAGGTTTTTGAAGGTTCAAGAGGGATTTCCGCTTTCAACACAAGTACGGTTTTTGAAGGAAGTCCTATTGAGCTTGCTCTGTCTCCTGAGATACTCGGAAGAGTTTTTGACGGGCTTGGCAGACCGATTGACAGTTTAGGAGAAATTTATCCGCACGTTGTAAGAGATGTAAACGGCGCTCCGATAAATCCTGTTTCACGTGAATATCCGAGAAACTTCATTCAGACCGGAATATCGTCAATAGACGCGCTTGCTACGCTTGTTCGCGGTCAAAAGCTGCCGATATTTTCCGGATACGGAATGAAGCACAACGAGCTTGCCGCTCAGATTGCAAAACAGTCTACCATTGCTGACAACGATGATTTTGCTATTGTTTTTGCCGCAATGGGCGTAAAAAATGACGTTGCCCAATATTTCCGCAGTCAATTTGAAGACGCAAACGCGAACAGCAAGGTTGTTATGTTTCTCAATTTATCAAACGACCCGATTATTGAAAGAATAATCACTCCGAGATGTGCTCTGACCGCTGCGGAATATTTGGCATTTGATCTCGGCATGAATATTCTTGTAATTTTAACCGACATGACGGCTTACGCCGAGGCATTGCGTGAATTCAGTTCTTCAAAGGGTGACATACCCGGAAGAAAAGGTTTTCCGGGCTATCTGTACTCAGACTTTGCTTCACTGTATGAAAGAGCCGGTATGCTTGCAGGCAAAAAAGGCTCGGTTACACAGATCCCGATACTTACCATGCCTAACGATGACATTACCCACCCGATTCCTGACCTTACCGGCTATATAACCGAAGGACAGATAGTTCTTGACAGAGAGCTTGACGCAAAAGGTATCTATCCGCCGGTAAACGTTCTGCCGAGCCTGTCGAGACTTATGAAGGACGGTATCGGAAAAGGCTTTACAAGAGAGGACCACGCTCCTCTTGCTAATCAGCTTATGGCATCGTATTCAAAAGTCCAGGAAGCAAGAGCTCTTGCCTCAGTTATAGGAGAAGACGAATTGTCTCCGGAAGATAAGCTTTTAATGGAATTCGGCAAAGCTTTTGAAACTCAGTTTATAAATCAATCTTTCACGGAAAACCGTACACTTGACCAAACGCTTGATTTAGGCTGGAAGCTAATTTCCATGCTGCCAAAGAAAATGCTTGACAGAGTTGACGGCAAGATTCTTGACCGTTACTACCGCGGCTAAGATTGAAAGGAGTAATTTACACATGACAGGATTTGCCATGCGTATATTCATCGGCGTACTGCTCGGACTTGGCGCCGTTCTTCCCGGTATTTCCGGAGGAGTTCTTTGCGTTATGTTCGGGCTTTACAAGCCGATAATCGAGTTTTTGTCTCATCCGAAAAAATCTTTTAAGAAGTATGCCGGTTTGCTGCTTCCCGTATTTATTGGGTTAGTACTCGGTTTTGTCTTAGTTGCAAGACTTTTGGCGTTTCTTCTGGAAAGATACGAAAATATATCCGTCTGCCTGTTTGTCGGACTTATTATAGGCATGTTCCCCTCCCTGCTTAAGGAAGCCGGGAAAAACGGGCGAAACAAATTCTCGGTTATTTCATTTATTGCCGCTTTTTTAATTATTCTCACACTTCTCATAGGACTTCATATGATGTCCGTAAAATTAGAGCCAAGCTTTATATGGTACGTTTTCTGCGGTCTATGCCTTGCTGTGAGTATAATTGTCCCCGGAATGAGCTTTTCCACACTCCTTATGCCGTTAGGATTATATACTCCGTTTGTTGACGGAATAGGACGTCTTAACTTTTCAGTAATAATACCTGCGTTTTTAGGAGCGATAGTGACGCTTATACTGTTTTCAAAGCTTGTAAACATGCTCTTTGAAAAGCATTACTCGGTCGCCTTTCACGCTGTAGCCGGAGTTGTAGCTGCTGCCACTCTTGTTATTGTGCCGTTTCCAAGTTTTGTTTCAGGCGGAATCGTAAGCTTTGCCTCAAACACTGCGGCTTTGGTTTTGGGCGCGGTTGTTGCGTACGCTTTATCGAAGCTTGACAACGGAGAAAGAGAATAACATTTTTATAAACAAACTATATTCGACAATTTCTGAATTACAGTGAATACATATTTACCGATTTAATTACAATTATTGGAGTTAATAAAATGGCTGGAATTGTTCCGACAAAAAGCAACCTTATGGCTGCCCAAAAGTCGCTTAAACTTGCCAAGCTCGGATATGAGCTTATGGACAGAAAGAAAAATATACTGATCAAGGATTTATTATCTCTGACCGACAAGGCAAAACAAATTCGTAAAGAAACCGACGAGGCGTACAAAAAGGCTTATAACAGCCTTCAAAATGCAGAAATGACGCTTGGACGGTGCGGAACGTTTGCAATGAGCATTCCCTTTGACGAAAGCCTTGACATATCTTCAAGGAGCGATATGGGAGTGGAGTTGGCTAAAATAAGCCATTCCGAGTCTGAGCTTTATCCGTATTTCGGTTTTGACTGCACAAACTCATATCTTGACGAAGCGTATATTTATTTCAACGAAGCGAAAAACAAAACTGTTGCTCTGGCTGAAATTGAGACTGACGTATGCCGTCTTGCTGATGCGATAAGGAAAACGCAGAAAAGAGCAAACGCTTTATCAAATGTACAAATTCCGGCGCTGACTGAAAAAATTAAAGCTATTACCGAGGCTTTGGATGAAAAAGAACGTGAAGAATTTTCTCGTATGAAGGTCATCAAAACAGCGGCAGAAAAAAACTCTCTTTCGCAATAATTTATAATTTTATCTGCAAATAAATATCCGGCAAGATGTTATCTCTTGCCGGATATTTTTCTCTACCTATCCTTGCATACTTTTACATTAGATTTTTCACAGGCAACATATCCGTCTTTTATGGAAAAAAAAGCGCATCTCTCATCAGTGTGGGAATTTTCAGTCTTAATATCCGCTTTTTTTAGTGCTTTTGCACGGATTAGCATATACTCGTTATTTCCGTCGTTATAATAACAATCGTACCCATAAAACGCTCGTAAAACAAGCTCGGCTTTTTCATATTCCGTATCCGGATATATTGTGTACATACTCTTGTCCGGCATTTCAAGATATTCCGCCGCACCGCTTTGCGGTACGGCATTTTTATATGCCTCATCAAAATTTTCTATCAGATAGCTAAGCATTTCCGGCAGGAGCGCGTATACTTTTTGCATAAAAGTTTCAAGATTTTCCTTCTCTTCGAGTACAAAAGACCGCTGAACGACTATATCTCCGGTGTCAAAGCCTTCGGCAATTTTATGAATTGTAACTCCGCTTTCACGTTCTCTTCTCAAAATCGCTATGGGCATCGGCCATCCGCCTCTTCCCTTGGGAAGAAGAGACGGGTGAATATTAAGCGTAGGTATATCAGGGAAAACAGGAATCTTATAGTAATACCCGGCGCAAAAAACTGCCTCACAGCCTTTTTCTTTAAGCCGCACAAAATCGGCAATTGTTATTCTGTCAAGCTTATATGGAACGCCGGCATTTTGTGCGATACTGATTACCTTACTGTTGAATTCAGTTAAATTATCAGTCCGGCAGGTAAAAAGCTCTAACAGTTCACAGCCTTCGGACAAAAGTATTTCGAGTGCAGGAGCAAACAAATCAATCCCGATATAGGCAATTTTCAAAGCACATCATCCCTTCGCTTTTCTATGACAAATACCGATGTATACGGCTTCATAATCAGCTCATTTTTCTTTTCTATGACGTTTCCGCTGCTGTTGCACCAAATTTCGAAATCAGAACCGTCAGAGAGCTTAATCTTTAAAGAATTATCGCTGTCACCGGTATTTATAATATAGTAAATCCGAACGCCGTCTCTTTCATACGGACTTACAAAGATATTTGCTTTATTATCTGACTCAATTTCTATTCCGTATGCAATCTTTTCGGCAAGAATTTCTGCCGGATTTTCACAAATATCAACCGAGAGCAAGTCGGGCTTTGAGCCTGCGTACAGTACACATCCTCCGGCAAGTTGAAAATCACTTATTTTTTTCTCGAGCAAATCATCAACATATTTTACTCCCGGCATTACGACACAGCTGATTTCCAAACCATTACATACAAGGCAATTATTAACTATATCCGCATCTTTTATCCACTCTGCATCGATAATCGTAAAATCAAGCTGTTTTTTACAAATATCCGTATACAGTTTGAACATGGTCTGTTCCGCAAATGTTTCGGTATCTGTAATTTGGGCGCCGGAATTTATACCGATACAATCGGGATGGTAATATCCTTGGAACGTTTCAATAGGATAATACATGCCAATTTTACCGCACCATCTGCAACTTCTGAGAACATATGCAGCTCTTGCAAAATAATCGGCATAATACTTGAAGCTGCCTTGAAGTCTTTCCGGTGAGAGATAAGAGTTGATATGGTTTATTCCCGACATGAAAATCAGATCCATTGTTCCTATTTCCTGTTCGAGAGTATAGTCCTGATTCCCGTTATACTGTACAAGCGGACATATCTCAACCATGACCTTTTCTGTTTTACCCGTCATTCTTGCCGCACTTCCAACGTATTTTGCAGCCATAGCAAACTGGAACGACTTATTGTATTTGAAAGCTTCAGGATCGCCTGTAAGCATGTCAACACCGGGATAGTCAAAAGTTTTAAGACACTTCATGAGATTTCCATACAAGGGCACATGCATGGAAATACATTCCTCAAGCAGGCAGTGTCCGGAGAATTTGACTGAATGTGTGCGGCACCATACTTGAATTTGCTTGAAAAACGCGTCATTTACCATTTCAGAAACGGTCTGCCAAAACATGAGTTTACTTTTTAAAAATCTGTCTGATTTATCAAACAACTCATGTATTATCTTAAAAAAGCTGACACCGTGCATTTGATAAAAGACTTCCGGCAATTTTTCCTGCCATGGCAAAAAAGCACGTTCCATATTTTTGTAACAATTAACATACGCACTCATAAGGCTTGGCTCATCTGTAAAAACTGCCTCAAACTCGGAAAAATTACTAAGACTTTCAAAATATTTATCGTATGTGCACTTAATAAACGCATCTACTGCGTCCTTATCAAGTAAGTTCGGATATCTCCTGGGACCCCAGCCGCAATTCTGTGCGTGACTGCCTTCAAAAACTGATTTTACTGCAAAGCACAAGTCTGCTCCGTTGACGGATTTTTCAGAGAAATTCACCGGTGAACCGTCTTTTTTGCAGGCATAAATAACTTTATCATATTCATCGTCAAGCTTAAAATCAGTGCCGTTTAATTCAAACACTGTAAAGCCCTTGGCTTCAAATTCCGGATGTTCTTTTAAGGTAAGTCCGTCAGCGCTTCCACTCGGATATCCTTTTTCGTCATACATCCAGACGCCAATATTATTTTTCTTGCACACATCTATATTTTTATCAAGTGTAACAAAATCCTCATCGCACTGCAAATATTTAGCTTTATCAGTTTTATCGTTATGCCAATTTACATTTGTGACTATGCCGCCGAAACCCAAGTCAGAAATGTCCACGAGGTATTTTTCCATATCTTCCGGCAATGCATGAGACAATCTATATATTCTATATTCATTTGGCGGGTTTAGAAAAATATTTTTATTCATACAAAACCTCCGCAAAAATAACAAAGCGGCAAGCTCCCAACCGGAAGCTGCCGCTTTTGCATTATTATTAACCAACGATACCTGAACGCTCGATACCTTCGACGAAAGATCTCTGTGCGAACAAGAAGATTATGAACAGCGGCAAAATTACCAAAAGTCCACTGGTATTTGTTATTGCGGACTCCCACAAAGTTGTTGCCGCATAATCGATCTTCAAGCTCGGCGGAATTTTTGTTACTATGTTCGTAAGCAACGGTTCCGCGCTCGCTGTAAAGAAAGGAGATGCCGTATAGAATGTATCCGTCCACTGCCATGAGAATGAGAACATAAACACGGTTGTCATCATAGGTACTGACAGCGGCATAATTATACGGAAGAATGTTTCAAACACGCCGGTTCCGTCAATATACGCTGCTTCTTCAAGCTCATCCGGCACGCCTTTATAGAACTGTCTGAATATGAATATATACAAACCGTTCTTAAATGCAAGACCTGTAAGCGAAAGTATGTACAGAGGTATTTCCGTATTTAACAAGCTTATTGTTCCGCCTGTAAACAGCTTTATAATTCCCAACACGTCAAAGTAACGGAATTTCATAAACATTGAAAGCAACAATGTATCATGAGGAATCAAAAGTGTGATAATTACCGCAATAAACAGGATGTTTCTGCCCTTAAACTTAAACTTAGCAAATCCATAACCGATTATTGCGCATATAAGCGTCTGGAACAATCCGCACAGTATTGATATTCTCGCAGTATTGAACAGTGCCTGCCAATACTTATTCTCTTTTATTATGAACACCCACTGGTCAAGCGTCGGATTTTTGGAAATCAGTTTTACCGTCTGATCCGTAAAGTCCGTTGTGCTCATAAATGAAGCGGCTATTTTTGTTATAAAAGGATAAAGGATAATATAGGAAATACCTACAAGGAGAACATATCTAAGTATAGCCCAAATTACCTTGCCGAGAAAGTTAAGCGAAAACACTTTTTGCTTAAATCTTTCAGCTGCACCAACTTTTCCTTCAAAGTTTATGCGCATTTCTTTTCTCGAAATTTTTCTTGTCTGCTGATCCATTTCTATGTTCCTCCTTTCCTTAATCCTTACGCTGATAGAAAACAAACAGTGAT
Source organism: Clostridiales bacterium (assembly GCA_003343885.1). Taxonomy (GTDB): domain Bacteria; phylum Bacillota; class Clostridia; order Oscillospirales; family CAG-382; genus UMGS882. The sequence goes on from QAKH01000048.1 coordinate 109,058, forward strand.
ATTATTCCTGCAACCGCAGCTATAAGCACCAAAACGACTAAGAAATATATCCAAGACATTGCCGAGCTCAAAACTCGCGCGTCTCTCGTCGTACCTTCGTAGATTCTATTTATATACGTCATAACTTCATTTGACTTTGAAGTAAACGAGTCTATAACGGTATAAATTGTATTTACGAGGATCATCGGGCTTATCATCGGGAAGGTTATCTTCCAGAATGTTTCCCATCCTGTTGCGCCGTCCATTGTACAGGACTCGTATATAGCGGGAGATATTGACTGCAATCCTGCTAAGAATATAAGCATTTGTACGCCGGAACGGTTTACTATATTGAATATGTTATTTACAACATCAACAACGTATACAACCAGTTCTGTACCTACCGCCATATTTCCAAGCAATGATGTTACGTCAAGCGCACTGATAATATCGGTTCCGCCGTTCAGCGCATCTGACGCTCCGGTGTCTATACCGCCGGAATTCATGTACGTCATTACCGCATTTGACTGGTCAATCTGGTCTATAAGACCGGTTGTAAGAATAACCGGGATAAAGAATATCGCTCTGAATACCGCTCTTCCCACCATTTTTTGATTCAAGACTATTGCCATAAACAATGAGAATATAACGATTGCCGGTACATCCAACACCAACTGCTTCAAGCTCGATGTCAGCACTCTTACAAAGTTTGCGTCGTTGAACAATGCTTTGCTGTAATTTTCCCAACCTACAAATTCCAGCTCATATCCTCCTCCGCCACCGCCCTGGTTGGTGAGTATGTTTATTTCACTGAAACTGAACTGTACCGATTGGAAAAGCATCGGGATATACAGAAGTACAAATCCGATTACAAAGGGAAGTACGAACAGCCATCCCGCTCTCGACTTCTTTGCGTCAAGAGAGGCAACTTTTTTCTTTTTCGGTTGAATAGCCTTATTCATTATTTTACACCCCTTCCCTTTTACTCAGCTATTTGCGTTGTTTCTTCTTCAGCCATCAGCAGCTCTTCATCCGCTGCGTCAAACTGCACATAGCTCATTGCCGGTACACTTAGTGTTCCAACCTGAACATCATGAGTATTGTAGTTGAGAAGGAATCCTACTCCGTTTTCATAGACTACTTTTACTATTCGAGTATCAAGTGTTTCATGATCGACAATGTATGAATACTTAACCTGTTTCATAGCCTGATTAAATGAATTATATGTATTTATCAAGTCTTCTTTCCAGATGTCGTAACCTATGGCGTAATATTTGCTGAATTGCTCAAACTGTTTAAGCTCAGAAGTGTTTTCTTTAGAGAGAATGAAGTAGAGGTTTGCGCCGTTTTCTATCGCCTTTAATACGCTGTAATCGTAATCGCCGTCAAGGTTTATTGCGCTTCCGCTGAATTCCACATTTCCATGGAGAACCATTCCCAAGAACGGGATTGATTCGCTCGTATTGATGTTAAGGCTGCTATCAAGCGGTACATTCAAAATATGGTCAACATATGGCAATGTATAAGCGTTGCCTCCTGAAACCATAAGGCTTTCGTTATCGCTTTCCATTTCAGACAATGTATTTGAAACAATTGTCTTTACATCTTCTCTGTTAAGAGCATAATCTTCGTTATGGTCAGAACTGAGTTCTGAACCGAGAGTACCTACGCTTAATCCCTGTGCGCCAAGCTCTAAAAGATCGTCTTTTATATCTTCATAGAACTTTCTCATGGACGTGGGAGAAATAATCAATGATCCTTCCTCTTCAAATCCCTGGTACAAAGGACTATATCTTCTGTATGCTGCACTTCGGTCATCAATTGTTTTTACCGAATCGTCCTTATAGTCAAATCCGTCAAACCAGTCGAGAGTATCAACATAGACAAAATCCAAATCCGGATAGAGACTTACACTGTTCTCTTCGGCATACTCAGCCAGTTCCTTAAATCCGTCTTTGCCGCCGATGGATTTTTCGACCTTAAGCTTTGCGGGAGCTGTATGCTCCATTCCGCCGTTATACCAGCCTGTAAGGCGTACATTAATATTCTCTACTCCGCTCTGCGCTAATTCCTCCAACATTTCTCTTGTCTGCTCAAATGTTGTGAGAGGAGTCTGCATTTCAACAGGGAAACCTATAAACTTTTCAGTAGTTTTTATTGTTCCGAAAGTTTCAAGATAAAGCGAAACATCCTCAGTCTTGTCATTTTCCGCAGTCATTTTTTCAAATGTTCCGGTTTCAATAAGGTAATCCCTGATTTCAGCCGCCATATCATTATAATCGGCGCCATCTCCGGTTATCGGGAATATACGCAAAGTATAGTTTCCTGTATATCTTCTGTCACTCTGTACCGTCCACACTGCTGAACCGGTGGTTGATATTCCTTCGAGGACATAAGAGTCGGTAGGCTTGGGATAGAAGGTTGTATAAACAGAGCTATACTTATGAACCGTTCCGCCATGGTCAGCTGTAATTTCCGCCATTGCGTCGCCTTCAACGAGGTATGCAACGTATCCGGCTGTTACGGTTTCAACCTCTTCTTGGTCATTTTCGTCTATTGGCGCAGACTGTTCATCAGGTATTGTTTCATCAACAGTTTCATCAACAGATTCGTCTACAGCTTCATCGGTCTGTTCAGAATCCGCAATATCAGCAGCCTCGTCATCAGAAGTCACATCATCAGTTACTGTCTCATCAGTTTCAGATGTTTCCGATATTTCTTCGGTTTCATCAGTTTCAGAGGTTTCAGCCGTTTCAAGCGCTGTGGCAGCGTCGTCTGTTTCAGTTTCAGTTTCTGTTTCCGCCTGGGCAGTATCAGTTGACTGCTCAGTATCAGTTTCAGAAACCTCACCAGTGGTATCCTCAGTTTCTTCTATGGGAGTATTATCCACAACCGGTTCAGTTTCCTCATCCTCATCAGCTACGACCGGCTTGGTTTCCATTACGCCGAACGCCGGGAGGCGCATTGTTTCCTGAGTGCTTCCGGTAATGGAGTGGAAAGAGTAATCACGTCCGTAAAGCTTACCGGTAAGGGTGAAAGAACGGGAAGCAATGTCCTCAAAACGAGTTATTGTACCGGAACCGTCAGGAATGAAAGTAAATCCGGTATTTTCATTGCTGCCGGCACAAAAATACGGCAGGAATTTTACACTCTCAAGAGTATAGTTAGAAGAATCATAACGAATACTGCTTGCAGGAAGTCTTATTTCAAGTCCCAGGTCATCAAGATTGTATTCTATGGCAAAACGGAAGAGCGCAGGAGCTGCCGATGTGTCAACATAATTCAGCATTTCATACATTTCTTCTACCTTAGAATAGTCATCGTAGTACGTATTCTTGATATATCCTTCAAGTTCAAGCAGCTCACGGTTACCTACACCGGAGTCAAGGACATAAATGGCATACTTTTCAGTTATCGGCCATTTGGTTTTCGTAGAGTCGATTGTCGCTGCCGACTGTCCGGGCTGGTTTATATCCTTAAGGGTATAATATGCAAGAAGTTTATCATACTCTCTTGAGCCTTCCTCCAAGTAACCGAGGATATTTTGCTCAAACGCATTTTTTTCAATTTGCCAAGGTACAATATACTTTACTGCCTCACGGCCAATTGTATACTCGACGCGCAGACCTGTTCGGGTTGTAGACATTGTAATCTGCTTAGATTCCTCAGAAGCAAATGCTGCATCTGAAAAGCTATTCAGGCTTACGATCGTACCGGTTGAGTCACTGTACGAAAGAATTATCTGGGAAAGCAACTGCGCCTTCACGGCGTCTGAAGATTTGGAGGTTGCAACGTCATAAGGGTTAGTCAGCATTATCTGACCTGTTGCCTTTACAAGTATTCCAACTTCTCCGGTTTCTTCCAAGCCATATATCGCATATTCATCATTTTCAAAATACAGAAGCATTGTTTCAAGCTTTGCCTGGGCGCTGTCAAAAGGCTCGCCTAAATAATCAAAGGTTTCTTCCTCTTCTGTCGCTTCTTCGCCTTCTTCTGTTTCCGTGTCAGTTGTTTCTTCGGCAAAGACTCCTATCGTTGCCAACGGGCTGAAAAGCGACATTATCATGATGAGCGAAAGAATATATATTACAAGATTTTTCAACTTCATTTTTCTGCTCCTTTCGCTATACACGGTACGACAGTTCTGTAATAATGGCGGAAATGAATGACACAATCTTTCCGACAAGACTTGAGAACAACACGCCTATAAACATTATAAACGCCATACCTACTATTGTGAAAATTGTTATTGTTACATTTTTAAAGAGTGTGTAATCGTGAATTACCATTGTACCGAAGAACAACAGGTATCCCACCCAAAAATATGCAACACCCATTCCGAGAGTCAGAAGTGAAGCTTCATTAAGCGATACAATATTTGACAACAACGTTGTCAGAATTAAAAACGCAGGGAGCGGGAACAAAGCGTAACATGTTGTTATATAAATATCTTTCATGCTGCCTTCTCCGTCGAAGAGCGTTGTCAGACACCAGTTTGCGACAACCCAAAGGATTATCGGGAGAAGTATGGAAGCTATTGAAAGGAAAATATTCATTTCGGTCGGATGCGGATCAATAAGGTATGCCTTTCCTACCAAAGAATATATATAGGAAATAATTGTTACAACCAATATAATGGTTGCGCCCTTTACAGATGCTCTCTTTTCATGTTTAATATCCCAAAAACCGTCGAACGGATGGAACATTGCGTGGAATCCGTAAAGAAGCTCTTCCTTTACTGTTCGTTTTGGCTTTTGAACCTGTCCAAGGACATTTATCTTATGTGCATACTTGAATATCTTGCTGAGAATTATAAAGAACACTACTACAACTACCGGAACAACAAGGGCATATTTTTCAACCCAAGCTTTTCTTACCTGTTGGAAAGCCTCCGAGTAGTTTTCCGTATCATACGCATACTTGTATGACTCCATAGCTTCTTCATATTTGCCCTGTCTGTACAAGCTCTGACCGATTCCTATGTAAGACATATCAAAATTGGAGTTTCTCTGAAGAATATTTTCCCATCTCGATGCCGCTTCATCATACAATCTGTCTCTCTGGAGCCTGAGAACTTCTATAAGCTCATCACCGTATGAGGTTCTCTTGAAAACAGTTATATTATCGTTTTCCTTATCAAGAACCAACATATTAGAATCGGCGTAGTCAATCGCCTGCACCATTGTAAGGTTACCAAGCTGGCTTCCCTTATCGCCGAATGCGAACAAAAGGTTTCCGTCCTCATCATAGGTGAATATCTTCTGACGTTTCTGGTCAATTATTGACCATGTTCCTTCCGGTCCGAGGGCTATATCAACTATCGTTGACGGACCGGTTATTGTATAGTTTGGAGTAGCGGTTGTAGTTACGTTAATTTCTCCGGAAGGCGGATAGAAGCCTGCACGTTTCATAACGTCCTGACCGCTTGGGTTAAGCTTCTTAGCCGGAGAAAACTTACTGTCGGTATTTTTCGAAGTAATTGCACTCATCAAATCATTTTCGTCAATTGCCGCAGTTGTTGCATAGACAAAGCCCTTTTCGTCAATATTTATATTATTAAACTCAAGAGAAACTATAGATGTAGATTTCTGCTGCTGTTCCTTGGTCTGGAAACGACGCCAAATCATATCCATAAGCGACATTGACTGAGTCTGGGTTCCCAAGAATCCGGTAAACTCTCCGTCATGGTTCATCGAGATAATACCCTGATATGTGGTTGAAGAAACTACATATATATAACCTGATGTGCCGACTGCAACTGCAACCGGTTTATAAATGTGGTTATCCGGAAAAACTTCGCTTTTAGGTTCCTCAATAATTCTTATGAAGTCGCCTTTTTTATACTCATCGGTATCGACAGTAGAAAAGACAAGTATTCTTGCTGCGTCGGTGTCGCATACATAAAGCTCACTGTCAGTTGCGAACAGTCCGCGGGGAGTTGTGATGCTATCCGGAACGCCCCAGTTATTCACAAATGTCGTAAGTTCATATTCGAGTGAATATTTGCATGTCTCAAAATCATAGCGAACTGCCAAAACACGCGGTGTTTCGCCTGAATCAGAAATGTACAGCATTCCGTCCCATTCGCTGTAATATTCATCCTCTTCCACAGACTTTTTCAAAACTGAACCGACGCAAAAATCATATGGCTCACTTATCGGCTCTTCGAGTCCGAGGGTTGATGAGGAAATGGTTTCATACGGTACATATGCATGCGGAGACTCAACGTAGTTTCCGTCTATGTCGTAAGTATAAGTTGAATACGGTATTATTGCTCCTGCCGGTATAGTTCCTGCTATCATCAATATGCAGACTGCAAGGAGAAACACGCTTCTTAACTTTTTCATATCTATCTCCTCCTTAGTCTTTCATACCTGAACTTGCCATTGTTTCAATAATGTTGCTCTGCGTTACAACGAATACTGTTACAGGAACAAGCATCATGATTACGGTTGCCGCCGCAGAAGCTCCGGAACGTACTATACCGCCGGCAAGTATCTGCTGAATTGCATAGTTAAATGTTTTGAGTTCCTCACTGTATATGTACACTGAAGTTCCCGTATTCCACAAGCCTTGGAAAGAATACACGATAAGTGTCAGCCACGCCGGCTTAACCATCGGCATTACAATTCTCCAATAGATTGTAAATTCCTTCGCGCCGTCAAGACGGGCTGATTCAAGTACTGAGTCCGGTACGGTTGATTCCATAAACTGTCTCATGAGGTAGAAGCCGAGCGTTGAACCGAACGCCGGGACAATCAATGACCAGTATGTATCAATCCATCCAAGTGCGGACATTATTATGAAGTTTGAAAGAGAAGTTACAGTTGCATGGAACATCAACGAGTAATAAACCAACTGGAACATGCCTTTTCTTCCGGGGAAGTTGATTTTTGTCATTGCGTATGCCGCAAGTGACGCAAACAGCAAGTGTCCGAATGTTCCGCCTACCGCAACAAGGGCGGTATTGAAAATATATCTTGAGAACGGAACCCAGCTCTCACTCATCAATCTGAAGAGTTCCTGGAAGTTCTTCAAGCTCGGATTCTTTACCAAAAAGCGAGGCGGGAACATCCACAATTCGTCAAGCGGTTTTAACGACTGGGATATTGCGTACACCATAGGTAAGAACATGAACAATCCGAATATAATAAGCAACAGATTTATTCCGACATCGCCGCCGACGGAACGGTTAAATGAACGTCTTTTTATCTTAAATTTCATATCATTTACCTACCTTCGACAACATTTTATTTACGAGAAGGTTTGCTCCGATCATTATTGCAAACAGGATTGTCGCAATTGCCGACGCATAACCGACTTCCCATCTTTGGTTACCATAGTCTTCAAGATGATGCATAATTGTATGTGCTGCGTAATCAACGCTTGGGAATCCGCAAAGAGCGGTAACGATAGCTCCGAAACCAAACGAACCGGTTATTGACATGATTGCCGCAAACATCATCTGGTTCTTCATTACCGGCAGTGTTACATACCACAATTCCTGCCATCTGTTCTTAACGCCGTCAACGGCAGCTGCTTCATAAAGCGACTTATCAACAACCTGGAAACCTGCGATAAACGACAGGAACGAAGTTCCGAGAGATGTCCACAGTGCTACCAATATTACGAGCGTCATTATATAGTCCGTATCCTGAAACCACAAAATCGGGCTGTTGATGATACCAAGCTTCATAAGTGTTCCGTTTACCCAGCCGTACTGGTCACTGGAAAACAGTGTCTGCCAAATCAAATATACCTGACCGGAAATACTCGGTGCGTAAAAGATAAGTGTTACAACCGCACGGATTTTCGGCGTCAGCTCGTTTATAAACCAAGCAAACATAAGGCACAGCAGGTACGATACAGGACCTGTCATTGTTGCGAATATCAAAGTATTGCTGCATGCAAGAAGAAATATATCGTCGTCAAGCAGCAGTCTTATATAGTTATCCAAGCCGACAAAAACAGGCATTTCAAGCATATTAAACTGCGTCAAACTCAACAGCAGAGACACAACGACCGGAACGACCGTGAATGTGAGAAACACAAGATAATACGGAGCCACCATAAGGTATCCTACTTTGTGCAATTTCATTTCACGGAGAGTCCACTGCCATTTTGTCATATCTTTTCTCAGCTTCGGCGCCTTTTGAGCGCTGACCTTTTCTGACATTGATTCCACTCCTCGATTTTCCTTTATTTATATGTGTTAATTATTTGTCTCGTTTTCAGCAAGCTTTTCTTTATAAGCTTCCGCAGTTAAGAATCCGTACTCTTCACGTTTTCTCGTAAGCTCGTTGTCAATGTCATCGATATATCCGAGCATTGCTTCCGACTCTACTTCGCCGTCGTCAACAACTGCGTAGAATGCAAAGTTTGTGTATCTTGCCACTATATAGTTACCGGGAGACATCGGAGTGCCTTTCAATGACTTAAACTGCTGATCAAGATTTTTCTTTTCCTGAGCAGTCCACGATTGCCCCTTCAAAGCCTCTACGTTTGCGGTGTTATATTTTGCTGCGGTTCCCATTATTGCTACCTGTTCTTTTCCGAAACGCTCCTGAACAGGAGTGCTTACCCACCACTGGAGATATTTCCATGAGTTCTGTGCTCTTACAGAATCGGTTACATCCTGGTCAGCTGATATATCGTCAACCGCGTCCTTCATCATCATAACAGCGCCGACAGTTATAGGCGTTGTATGGTCGATTGTTCCGTCTGCCTGTTCAACACCGGGCAGCTGAACAAATTCCCAAAGTCCGCTGATTTCCGGTGCAAATACTTTCAACTGGTTATACATTGTATAGTTTTGTATCGCAATCGGCAGCTCACCGGTTCTGAATCTGTTAGCAAAATCGTAAGTTACAGGCTGACTGTAAAGAGTAAACCATTCCGTCATACGCTGGAATGCATCGAGCGCTCCATTACTGCCAAGGTTGGTTTCAATACCTACGGTACGCAGATATTCTCTGTCGTTCTGGTCAATCTCATCTGTTCCGTAATCTTCGTAATCGTAGCTTGACTTAAACCATTCTTCGCCGGTCTGATACATTCTGATCTGAGTAAGCGCCTGTGAGAAGCCCATCTCAAGTTTATTTTCAGACAGTGCTCTGATTACGTCTTCAACGTCGTCCCAGGTCTGGGGAACTTCAAGTCCGAGTTCAATGAAGATATCTTTTCTGTAAAACAGCATCGGGAAATCCATTGTAGAAGGAAGTCCGTATGTAACAACGCCGTTTCTTTCAACGCCCTTAACGACCTTAAATTCTGCATCGCCGTCTTCGCTTATCGGAAGCTCTTCTCCGACAAACTCACGTCTGTCCGGGTCAAGAACGGTCAATGGAACGAAAGCTTCTTCATTGAACAGGTTAACTACTTCGCTGTAACCCATTACGTTTTCGCCCATATAATCGTTTTCGTTTTCAAAATAATTCAGCGGAATTACAGCATTTCTTATACCGTAACCTACCGGGTCAGCGTCCATGGAAACATCCGGTCCGTTTCCGGCAAGAGTTGCAGGAAGAAGAGTACCGGCAGCAATAAGTTTCAGGTTAACCGAAACGCCGTACTCTGCCGTAAAGCTGTCATCAACCATCTGACGCATGATCTGTGCCTGGTCACGTCCGTTTGTTATCCACACTTCTATTGAGTTAGGATCGTTTTCGTCGTAAGCAGTACTTGCACCCATGGAGTTATAGTCGACAAAGAAAGACATAATGAACGAGCCGAGCTCATGACCGATTGCTTCAAACAAACCGGCTTCCGCTTTCGGAAGAGAGTCGTTTTCCGCAGACTGGAAGAGTATGTAGTCAAGCTGGAGAGGCTGAGCCGATGTGGACAAGAGCCAAGTACCAAGGCTTCCTATATAACTCTTATAGTTTTCAAGGTTAACGGCTATCTTGCTCTGATCATTTCCCATGATATCAAGAAGATACGCAACTCTGTCCAAAATAACGGTATTTTCACCTTTTTCACCGATTGTCTCTTCCAAGAGTGCCGACATATCATACAAAAGTTCAGACTCTTCTCTCATTCCTCTGAGAACCTCGGGAATAAGTTTCGCGAACTCATAGTCTGTATATTCGTCAGGTTCGGAACCGGTAATCATAAGTATCTTTCTATAATACTCATTGAGGCGGTCCGTGCTGGCATCTATTGTCTGAAGTATAGATGCCATATATCCGAGCACTACTTCAAGTTCAATTGTATGCGTACCGGCTTCAAGATAAAACTCAAACTCAGTCGTTCCGTCATTAAGCGGAAGAGTCTGCCAGTCGCTATTATAATTAAATTGAAGTAATTTTGCTTCGCTGAACGGATATTCACCGTCAATCTTCAATGAACGTGAGGAAAACAGACCTGCGTTTACCGTTTGCTTGAAACGCGGAATTATTTTATACATTCCGGTTTCGGGGATCTCCACTTCCCACTGTATCCATTGTCCGGTAATCTTCCACTTATCGCCGCCGTTACCGCCTATGGTATTAAGAAGTGTAGCTTTTGTGCTCTGCGGTTCGGTAATAGCGGAGGTTCTGTCGTTCATTGCATATATTACCTGCTCGGATGTCTTAAGCGGAGTCTCAGCATTTATTTTAACTGATACATTTTCGCTCAATTTCGGAGCATCCTTATGTGCGGCAAGATACTCCTCATATGTAGGAAGAACTTCAGCAGTATGAAGCTTTATAGAAGCGATTTTTAACGGTTCACTCGCCGATTCAAAAGCGATTGTGTGCTCGCCTTCGTCCAAGTAAAACTTAAAAGGCTCCGAATAAAACGCCTGTGAATCGATAAGAGTTTGTGTTCTCCACTCCGGGGCCTCCTCTTTCACGGGACGCATTTCGTTTTCATTTATATCTTTCTTGAACGTTCTCTCGGTTCTTGAATATCCGTTTTCTTCAACATCTACCCAAACACGGGTAAAGTTCATATATCTGGCTTCATTGAACGGTATTTCATCATCGATGAGAAATATTCTTTCTATCGTCGATCCGTTTCCTTCAATTGGATAATACTCAACTGTCACAGAATACATTGCCGTTTCAGGAACGTCGATTTTATAAACCAGCTTTCCTTCGTCCGTTGTCGTAACCGTTCCGCAAGTGATTTCTTTTCCTTCGCGAACAACCGTATCCTTTTCATTGACGGTGATTACTCCCTCTGAAAGTTCCTTGTCGTACTGAGTAACGTCAACTACGATTTCCTCTGACGCGTCCGGAACAAGAGCATAGTCCTCGATATACTCCGCATATGTCAGCGAAACCATCAAATCCTTCATATCGTCTAAGGAATTGAGAGTATACGACGTATCGTCAACAACGGCCGTCTGTTCGGTCGCTTCCTCGGCATAAGCCGACACGCCCGCCAAAGACTGCACCAACATGCTCGCCAGAATTATTCCAGAAACGATTCTGCTTTTGCGTTTAGCATTATTCATGCTGTTTTCCTCCTGCCTTGATTTGTGAATAACTAAAAGCGATTTCAGCAATTTACTCATACGTCGAGACCTACTTTTCCCTGTGCCGCACACCGGAAATTTATTCTTCGTCCCGGCAAAAAAGCAAAAAATGCCCAAGCCGCCTATTTACATACAAATAGCATATCACTTGAGGCACTTTTTGTCAAGAGTGACAATTTCTTGAGACGATTGTTGTCGAATTGGTATATTTATGTGAAAAATGAACGAAATATTCACATTTGAATTGATATGAAAATTTTATATATTATCAATATTGCACAATTAAATGGATTATTATTTAAAACATAATCAACCAAGTTTGAAATCCCTTGATTTTAACGCATTTTTTGTTAATTTTGAATACCAATTCACTGGAAAAGTAAATTTTTAAATTAACCTATTTTTTAAGTAAAATTTAAGGTTTACATAAATTTTGCAAAAAATGTAAACTTTTCAGTTGTTTACATAGGTATTTTGTTCACTTCTTTTGTACATTGTTACCAATTTTTGACACGTTTTTTCTACGCGTTGGAAGTTTTGACAAAGACGAGTAAAAATCAGAAAGTTGATTTCAGTTGTCACCGAGTTAATCTTATAACGGTTACTCATATGAGAGTATCCAAAAGCTGATACATTTTTTCCAATTCTTCCTCTATCTCATGAGCACGTCCGAACAGTTCGTTCACCTTTACGTAGTCCGACGCACATTCTTCCTGCCGGCGCTGATTTTCTGACAGTTCATTTTCAAGCTCAGAAATTCTTTTTTCCGTATCGGCTATCTGCTTTTCAAGCCGGCGGGCTTTGCTCTTCTGCTCTTTGGCTTTCAGATAATCTTCTTTTCCGGAAGAAGTGCTTCCGGCTCCGCCTTTATCTTTTGAAACATCCGAAACATCTGCCTTTGCCGAAACCTTATTTTTGTACTCGACGAAAGATTCGTAGCTGCCCTCAAAGCACATACATCCGTCGCTTCTCATTTCAAGGATTCTGTTAGCTAATTTTTTTATGAAATACCTGTCGTGCGAAACGGCAAGTATTGTGCCGCCGTATTCGCCTAAAGCCTGTTCAAGTACTTCGCGCGACGGAGAGTCGAGATGGTTGGTAGGTTCATCAAGTATGAGCATATCGCTCTTTTCGAGCATGAGTTTGGCAAATGTGAGCCTTGCTTTTTCTCCACCTGAAAGTACGCTTATTTGTTTAAAGACATCGTCCGCAGTAAACAAAAAACATGCGAGAGCCGAACGTATCTCTGTCTGCGTCTTATCCGGGAAGCAGTCCCAAAGTTCGTCAATAACGGTATTATCAGGATTAAGACCTTGCTGTTCCTGGTCATAGTAACCTATGCGAAGTCCGTCGGCGTATTCAAAGACTCCAAAGTCCTGCCGTATTCTTGCGCAGAGAATTTTTAACAGAGTCGATTTGCCAATCCCATTTTCGCCGACTACAAACATTCTGTCTTTCCCATGCACCATAAAAGAAAGATCCTCGAACAGCTTTTTGCCGGGATAAGATTTTGATAAGCCTTTGACTTCAAGCAGTTTATAAGGTGTTTTAACGTTTTCATCGGTTAAAAAGCTGAACTTAATACTTGACGGAAGATTTTTGGGTTTATCTATCTTTTCCATCCTGTCTATGGCTTTCAGTCTGCTTTCAGCCGCAATTATGTTACGTTCCCTTCCCCAGCGTCTCTGATTCTCGACAAAGGCTTCAAGTCTTGCAATTTCTTTTTGCTGAAGTTCATAATGCTTGAGATCATTCTTCCTGTCGGCTTCCTTTCTTTCAACATACTGCGTATAGGGGCATGTATAAAGTTTACCGCCGCCGTTTTCAATCTCAAAAGTTTTGTTTGTGACCTTATCCAGAAAATATCTGTCATGCGAAACAACTATTAACGTTTTTTTATACGAAGCAAGATAGTTTTCAAGCCATTCGATAGCTGATATATCAAGATGGTTGGTCGGCTCGTCAAGCACAAGTATATCGGGTTCAGACAAAAGCAGTCGTGATATAGCAAGCCTTGTTTTCTGTCCGCCTGAAAACTCATTTATTTTCATGGAATGTTTATCTTTGCCAAAGCCCATTGCTTCAAGCATTGAGGAAATTCGACTTTTATACTCATATCCGCCGTCACGCTTGAACTTTTCCTCGCTTGCCGTATATCTTGACGCAAGCGACATTCTCTCATTTTCGTCAAGCGAAGGATCATTCATTTTCTCAACAAGTTCCGAGAGATATTTTTCAAGTGAAACAAGTGCCGGAAACGAGAGCAGCATCTCATCGTACACAGTATTTTCGGAAACAAGTCCCGTATCCTGTTCAAGAAACCCGAGAGTCTTTCCGGCAGCAATATACACTTCACCGGAGGAAGGCGTTATACGTCCTGATATCATTTTTAAAAACATTGATTTTCCCGCTCCGTTGACTCCGACAACTCCTATCTTGTCGCCGTCGGCAACTCCGAGCGAAATTTTATCCAATATGACGTCCGTCCCAAAGGACAATGTCAATTCAGAAGCACTAAGTATTATCAAAGTTTATTTCCTTTCCTTACTTTCCTGTAAAACGCAGGCGACAAATCATACTTTCGCTTGAACAGCCGATAAAAATAAGTTACATTATTAAATCCGCAGTCAAGCGCTATTTCTATTATCGGTCTGTCTGTACCGATAAGCATTTCAGCCGCTTTTTCAAGCCGTTTTTTATTTATATATTCACTGAAACTTAGCCCTGTATTCTTCTTGAACAATCTTCCGAGATATTTCTCGTTGAGGTAAAAAACATTAGCCAAGTTCTTAAGTGATATTTCTCCTGAGTAATAGGCGTCGGCATAATCTATTACCGCAAATTCAGCCCTTGTATTTCTGCCTTCCCTGTCAAAAGTGCTGCACGGGTAAGCAAGGCTATAAGTTTTCACTGCGTCCGAAACGGTTTCAGCTAAATTTTTATAATATTCCGTATCTTCCGTTTGTTCAAGAAGATGCCGGTAAAGCACAGCTTTTTTGCTTCTTTTTTCATTTTTATTATATATTCCGCCGACAAAAACAACATATTCGGTCTTATCTCCGTTTTTTACCGGAGATACCGCCTCATAGCATCCGTGAACACAAGTACCGCCGTATGTCTTGCCGGTAACTACTGCTTTATTTATTGCCAGTTCCTTACACGCAAGACATTTTTCAAGAGCAGTTCTCGTATTCTTCATGGTTTGACAAAAAGGATGAGAGTGTATTATTCTGTCAGCGCTGAGGAACATTTCCCCACTTACGGGATTTCTCGTTAGCGGAAGCACTGTAATACGGATATTCTTGCCGTACTCTAATGCTGCCAACAGTTTTTCAAGCCGCGACCCGTCCAAAACACTCACCACCATTAAAATACACTTGAAGTCCATTTATCGGCTTTATTTGCAAAAAATGTATCTTTTGTTCAATATTATATTTCAAAAATAGAAGAAAATCAAGTATCAATGTGATAAAATTCCGTTAGATATACCAAGTAGGAACGCAAAATATATTTTAACTGTTACACATTGTAATTGAAAGGAACGGTATCAAAATGAACACAAATTATGACCTTATAGTAGCCGGCGGCGGACTTACCGGCGTCGCAGCCTCTGTTTGCGCCGCAAGACGCGGATTAAAGGTTTTGCTTGCCGAAGCTTCCGGATGTCTTGGCGGCGCCATATCGCAAAACCTTGTTTTCCCGTTTATGCCCTACATAACTACTGCCGACGTCGGCGGAAAAAAGGAAAAAGTAGTTTTGTCACGCGGCTTTTTCGAAGAATTATGCAAAATGCTTGAAGAAAAGGGTCAACTCTTGCATACCAGCCACTTCAACTCGGAGTATGTCAAGGTATGCCTCGATTCACTTGTTGAAGAAAGCGGCGTAGACGTGTTGTTCCACGCAAATGTCTGCAAGGCAAACACAAAAGACGGAAAAATTGAATCGGTAGATATAGCTACCAAGTCCGGACTTGTAACTTTCTACTCAAAATATTTTATCGACGCCACCGGCGACGGAGATCTTATGGCATTTGCCGGATGTGAGTACACAATAGGAAGAGCCAAAGACAATCTCTGTCAGCCTATGACTCTTTGCTTTCGTGTTACCGGAGTAGACGATGCGGCATTTGACAAGGATTTCCCCAACATTACACCTTTATACAGAAAATACAAAGAAGAAGGCAAAATAAAGAATATAAGGGAAGATGTTCTTCTTTTCAGAGATATGGGAAAAGGCGTCGTACACTTCAACTCAACAAGAATAGTAAAGCACAATCCTGTTGATCCTGTTGAACTCAGCAAAGCAGAAATATTGGCAAGAAAGCAAATGGTAGAGCTTTTTGAATTTTTGAAAGAGAACTTTGAAAGCTTTAAAGACAGCACACTTTCTTTCTCAGCAATTTCCATAGGTGTCAGGGAAAGCAGAAAACTCATCGGAACTTATGTTCTTACCGAAAACGACCTTCTTGAATGCCGCCGTTTTGATGACTCGATTGCCGTAGGAAACTATGATATTGACATTCACAATCCTGAGGGTGAAGGCACTTCCCACCACTACTTTGAACCGGGACAGTATTATACAATTCCCTACCGCAGTATGGTTCCCAAAGAATTAGACAATCTCCTTGTTTCGGGAAGATGTCTTTCGGCTACCCACGAAGCTCAGGCATCTGTACGCATTATGCCGATATGCTGCTGCCTTGGAGAAGCGGCTGGGCTTGCATGTGCGCTTGCCGCAAAAGACGGACGCTCAGTACAGTCGGTGGATATTGATGCTCTTCACAAAATGCTTGATGAGAATGGCGCTAAGTACTTTTAATTTAGCCAAGCACCTCTAATTTATAAGTATATTTCAAATAAAAAGCATTACCATACAGAAACGCGGGACCTCTTAAAAGGTGGTCCCTGTTTCTTGATTTTGCCTTTCATTGGAAAAGTAACATTATCTTAACATTTTTTTTGACTGATATATTATAATGTTAAGTAACATCAAAGATTTGTTATTAAAAATAAAGGAGTAATAGTATGATAAAGGTTACTGTGTACAATGAATTTGTACATGAAAAAGAACAGGAAAATGTAAAAAAGGTATATCCGAACGGTATGCATGCCGCAATCAAAGAGTTTTTGGAAGCTGACGGTCGTTTTACAGTTAAAACAGCAACTCTTGATATGCCGGAACACGGACTTACCAAGGAAGTACTGGACGACACGGATGTACTTATATGGTGGGGACACTGTGCTCATCATCTCGTTTCAGACGAAGTCGTTGAAAGAGTATACAACAAGGTTCTGTCAGGCATGGGAATGGTTGTTCTTCATTCGGGACATTTCTCAAAGATTTTCAAAAAACTCAACGGTACGGGCTGCAATCTTAAATGGCGTGAAAGCGGAGACAAGGAGAGAATCTGGATAACTGCTCCTTCTCACCCAATTGCAGCTGGTTTGCCGGAACATTTCGAACTTGAGCACGAGGAAACATACGGAGAGCATTTTGATATAGCAAAGCCGGACGAAGTTGTATTCACAAGCTGGTTTTCCGGAGGAGAAGTATTCAGAAGCGGCTGCACGTTTACCCGCGGAAACGGCCGTATATTCTATTTCCGTCCCGGTCACGAGTCATTCCCTACTTTCTATGATGAAAATGTTCAGAAAGTAATCAAGAATGCGACAGCATGGGCAGCTCAGCCGAAAGGTATTTTCCAAACATACGGACATTACCCTTCTCTTGAAGCTGACGGAGGCAATGAGTGATAGGCGCCATGGTTTACGCTATTATTGACGCACTCAGCGATATTGAAGAACTCATAACTGTTGCCTACGCCGAAAAGCCCTGCGACCTTGCTGTTTGGTTTTTGGAAGAGGTAAACGACACCGCTGACATGTACTTAAGTGATGACAAGGGTTTTGAAAAGCTTGATAAAATCACTAACTCCATGGACATACTTACGCATGAGGATGCCTGTGAGCTTTCCGACATAAACGGGCTTACAGTAGACATTGCAGACATATCCATTAGTGTAATCGGAGCTTTTTACAACTACGAGGAAATGAAAAAGGCGCTTGAAGAATTTGTTTCGGACAAGCCGAAGTTCAAGAAAATACAGGTCCCGGACAATCCATACGAGTCAAATTCCGTTATCGACTCGCTCAACCGTGCACTTGTGAAGGCAGCAATTTAAAAAAGGCTGACGGGATAGGTTCCGGCATAAGCAAAAAACGACGGAAGGTAAAATCGGAATTCCGAGAAATCAATATGCTTGAAAAATGAGCGAATTTTTCGAAAAAAGGTTAGACGGCTACGATGAGCATATGATGACGGACATCGGTCGGCAGACGAATTTTATCCATTTACGGCACAGCGGCTGCCGACTGCGCAGGGCTGCCGTATTCTCGACCTCGGCTGTGGTACGGAATTGGAATTGGAAGAATTTTTTCTGCGCAATCTGTCCGCAAAGGTTACGGGAATCGATTTGTCGCAGGGAATGCTGTCCGCTCTCCGAAAGAAATTCGCGGATAAAGAAATTTCCTTGATTAAAGGCTCCTATTTTGATGTGCCTTCCGGTACCCGGGTGTTTGACGATGCGGTATCGGTTGAAAGCCTTCGTCATTTTACCATGGAAGAAAAGATATCTCTGTACGCGAAACTGCACGCTTCGCTCAAAAACGACGGATATTTCATTCTGACCGACTATTTTTCGCTGTCAGACGAGGAGGAACAAAACTGCCAACGAAATTTACTTGCACTGAAAGCGGAACAAGGCATTTCCGATAACGAGTTTTATCATTACGATATTCCTCTTACCGTAGAACACGAAACGGAAGCGCTTTTTTAAGGCGGGATTTACAAAAGTCGAAGTTATGCGCCATTGGGGCGCGACATATACCTTGAAGGCGGAGCGATAAATATTAGTTTGTAAAAATTGGAAAATATTTTATCCGTATGACAAATTGGAATTTCAAAGGAGGTTTCTTTGATGAAAAATAAAATCAAACGAGCGGTTATTTCGGTAGTTATATTTGCAGTGATTTACATATTGTCTGGCTATATCATTGATTGGCGTTGGGCTTCCTATGATGCCATGGCAATTGTATTTTTAGCTGCTGTTATAGGTGCAGGGTGCTATTGGATTGGCAGTAACGAACGATAAAATTCCCGTTTGCTGAACCGTAAAGCACATATTCACAAGTTAATGAGGTGACAGTTATGAAAAAAACTGTAGGGGTTGTTTGCCTTTTTTTAATGATTGGTACACTTATTTCTTGTTCTTCTGGATTGACTGAAAAAGAAGATATAATAAAATTATTTGATAAGAACGAAACATTATTTATAGAAGCTGTTCAAACCAAAAATTTTGAACGAGTTGAGAACATCAGAGGTATTCAAAGTGTAACAGTTTCTGAATACCCTGATTATATTGATTTCTCTTGTGGTGGTTATGGAATGGGAAGTCAAACCGGCTACTATGGTTTTTTCTATTCTCCGGACGACAACGTTACTGCTGTGGATGTGGCAGGTCCAAGAGATGAATTAGTTGAAGATGGGAATGGTTACAGATGGGAAGAAAAAAACGGTGATAATATTTATTATGTAGAACAGATTGGCGACCACTTTTTCTATTATGAAGCACATTTTTAAATCACACAAATTCCGGTTTATTGAATCGAAAAGTATATACTCACAAATTTAAAATACACTAAAAAATGAACCTGCCGCAACGGACAGGTTCGCTTGTTTGTTTTGGAAAATAACAGCCGTTTTTTACATAAGTCTTTGGATAAGCTCCGCGACAAAAACAGCGCTGCACGCCGAAAGAGCGACGGACAGAAGCCCTTTTTCAAAAAACGCCATTATCAGCGCGACGGCGGTTCCGGCAAGTGCCGAGTACACGTTCGCGGTGGAATAAAACACCGCAGGTATTGTCATCGCGGCAAGCACCGCGTAAGGAATATAATACAGAAACGATCTTACAAAACGGTTTTGGATTTTTTTGCGGAAAACTATAAACGGAACTGCTCTGATAAGGTATGTAACCCCTGCCATAACGGCTACGCTTTCCAAAAAGTAAAGACCATCTATCATGAAACTACGTCTTCCTTTCGAATAGTTTTATATACTCAATTGCGGTCGTCTACCGGTTTTATTACCGCTCCGAGAACCGCCGCGAGCACCGAACAGATTATGATGACAAATCCGGAGGACACGTCTGAAAGCACCGGAACAAACTTGAACAGGCAAGATAAAACCGCCGCTGCCGCCACGACTATGCTTATGGCACAGGATTTTTTCATAGGCGGTATAAACACGGCTAAAAACATACCGTATATAGCAATTCCGAGGGCACTGCGAACTGCGTCCGGGAGCAATGCTCCGGCTGCCGCTCCGATAAGAGTTCCGGATGACCAGCCTAAAAACGGCGCAAGGATAAGTCCAAGCATATATTTTTTTCCGAGCTCGGCCGGTTTTGCGCTTGCTACGGCAAATATCTCGTCCGTATTTCCGAAGGCAATAAGAAATCTATCTCTAAACCGTACGCTTTTGTGCATTTTTTGTGAAAGGGATATTGACATAAGCGCATACCGCATGTTGATAACAAGCTGAGTCAACGCCATTTCCAAAAGCGTGCCTCCTGCAAGCATTACGTCAAGTCCAGCTATTTGTCCTGCCGAAGTAAGATTGGTCATTGATATGAGAAGCGCTTCTGCCGCAGACAATCCGCCTTCTGTTGCCATCATTCCAAAGGTGAAAGCAACCGACAGGTATCCGAGCGCAATTGGAATACCGTCCGATATTCCTTTTCTGAAACTGTTAATAAAACTTATGCGGTTTTCTTGCTGCATCTCGACTGTCCCTTCCGACAAAAGAAACCGGCGGTACTGCCGTCGGCTGTTATTACCAACTCTCTGCCGTTCACTGAGTTTTATTTATTACTGATGATTATTTCTTGTTATATCGGTTGTTTAACATAACATATCGTTTCGTTAAATCGTTCCTGACAAACAAGAAAGTCCCGCACACAAAAACGTGTCGAGACTCTCTGCTGGAGCTGGTAGCCGGACTTGAACCGGCGACCTGTTGATTACGAATCAACTGCTCTACCAACTGAGCCATACCAGCAACTTTACCGTGTTAGTATATCACTTGGGCGGTGTTTTGTCAATATCTTTTTAGTATTTTTGATTACATTTTTCGGACTTTTTTACAATTTGCGTAATTGTAAATTTTTAGAAAAAAACCGCTGAATTATTGGAAACTTTTTTATTGAACAATTGTAAAAAATGCTTTTCTTTGCATATTTTGTTGTATTTTTTTTGCTGTAACGCCTGGAAAACCTTGACTTTTTCGGAAACTCATGGTATATTGTTATACTGCATTATAATTGACTGATAATGGTTTGTTTCCTTATTATATTTATATGTTTCAGACCGTTTTTCAGTAAAGATTTTTCACCGACCGAGAATTTGAATGGAGTGATAGCATACCATGGTGAAGCCTTGCAAGCTCGGCAACAACATTCGATACAGCTTTTCAAAGATTGACGAAAAGCTGGAAATGCCGAACCTCATCGAGGTTCAAAAGGAATCGTATGAATGGTTCCTTAAAGAGGGCATGAAAGAAGTCCTTGATGACGTTTCTCCCCTTGTCGACTACACGGGTAATCTGTTTATTGAGTTTGTTGATTTTTCTATCGACAAGACTCCCAAATATCCCGTGGAAGAATGTAAGGAGCGTGACGTTAACTACGCTGCGCATCTTCGCGTTACCGTCCGTCTTTCAAACAAAGAAACGGGCGAAGTTCAGGAATCGGAAGTATTCATGGGCGATTTTCCGCTTATGACAGAACAAGGAACTTTCATCATCAACGGTGCCGAAAGAGTCGTTGTTTCTCAGATTGTCCGTTCGCCGGGCATATACTACGAGTCAACCGACGATAAGTCAGGCAAAAAGCTTTTAGCTTCAACCGTAATTCCTTACAGAGGCGCTTGGCTCGAATATGAAACCGACGCAAACGATGTTTTCTATGTAAGAATCGACAAAAACAGAAAACTTCCGGTGACAATTTTCCTGCGCGCGCTCGGTCTCGGCACTTCAAAGCAACTCCTTGACATGTTCGGCGAAGATGATTACATCAAAGCTACCCTTACCAAGGATCTCATGGAAAGTGAAGCACAGAAGAACGGAACTTCGGCTCAGGATGAGGCTCTTAAAGAGATTTACAAAAAACTTCGTCCCGGAGATCCTGCCATAGTTGAGTCCGCTCAGATACTCATCAACAACCTGTTCTTTGATGCAAAGAGATATGATATTTCAGCGGTAGGCCGTTACAAGTTTAACAAAAAGCTTGCCCTTGCCAGAAGAATTGCAGGATTCAAGCTTGCATCTCCTGCAATCAATCCGTTCACAGGTGAAGTGATATGCGACGAAGGAACGCTTCTTAACCGTGAAATGGCAGAAAAGATTGAAAAATCCGGCTGCTACGAGGTTGAGTTATATACTCAAGAAGTTGACAATCCCCGCGTCTTCAAAGTTTTCTCGAACAAAATGGCGGACATGTTCGAAATAGGCGTTATTCCTGAAGGTTATGATCTTTCTTCCTTGAATGTTTCGGAAAAGGTTCAGGTAGACGTACTCCGCGACATTCTTGATAAAACAGGCAACGAAGAAGAATTCATCGCTGCGTTCAACGAGAGAAGAAATGAGCTTATACCAAAGCATATTACCCGCGACGACATTTATGCGTCCGTAAACTACATGCTCTGCATAGCTCACGGCTGTGGTACGGTTGATGACATCGACCATCTTGGTAACAGACGTCTTCGCAGTGTCGGCGAGCTTCTTCAGAATCAGATGAGAATCGGATTTACCCGTATGGAAAAGCTTGTAAAAGAGCGTATGACCATGCAGGACTCCGAAAATCTGACTCCTCAGAATCTTATAAATATTCGTCCGATAGTTTCGGCAATAAAGGAATTTTTCGGTTCCTCTCCCCTTTCTCAGTTCATGGATCAGGCAAACCCGCTTGCCGAGCTTACTCACAAGAGACGTCTTTCGGCTCTCGGTCCCGGCGGTCTTTCCAGAGACAGAGCTTCTTTCGAAGTCCGTGACGTTCACTACACGCATTACGGAAGAATGTGTCCTATCGAGACTCCTGAAGGTCCGAACATCGGTCTTATATCTTATCTTTCCACTTATGCAAAGATAAACAAATTTGGCTTTATAGAGGCGCCTTACCGCAAGGTTGACAAGCAGACCGGTATTGTTACCGACGAGGTTGTCTATATGACCGCTGACGTTGAGGACGAATACGTAGTTGCACAGGCGAACGAGTCTCTTGACGAAAACGGACGCTTTAAAAATAACCGTGTTACCGTTCGTATCCGTGAAGAGATAACGGAAGTTGAAAAAGAGCGTGTTGACTACATGGATGTATCGCCTAAGATGGTGGTATCCGTCGCAACCGCTATGATCCCCTTCCTTGAAAACGATGACAACTCCCGTGCGCTCATGGGATCAAACATGCAGAAACAGGCAGTTCCGCTTATGATGACCGAAAGCCCGATTGTCGGAACAGGTATGGAATACAAGGCGGCTGTTGACTCAGGCGTTGTTGTTGTTGCTAAGGCTGACGGACTTGTTGAGGCTGCAAGCGGAGACAAAATTGAAGTTCGAGAGGACGACGGAAACGTACGCACCTACCACCTTATCAAGTTCAAGCGTTCAAACCAGGGCACCTGTGTTAACCAGCGCCCGATCGTATTCAAGGGCGAACGTGTTACAAAAGGTCAGGTTATTGCCGATGGTCCCGCTACTTCAAACGGAGAAGTTTCACTCGGTAAAAACGCTCTTATCGGTTTCATGACCTGGGAAGGCTACAACTACGAGGACGCTGTTCTCCTTAACGAAAGACTTGTACGAGATGACGTTTATACGTCAATACACATAGAAGAGTATTCACACGAAGCAAGAGATACAAAGCTCGGACCGGAAGAAATCACCCGCGATATTCCTAACGTCGGCGAGGATGCGCTCAAGTACCTCACTTCAAGCGGTGTTATCAGTATTGGTGCTGAGGTTCACGCCGGTGATATACTTGTCGGAAAGGTAACTCCGAAAGGCGAAACCGAATTGACCGCTGAAGAGCGTTTGCTCCGTGCAATTTTCGGTGAAAAGGCAAGAGAAGTAAGAGATACTTCACTGCGTTTGCCTCACGGTGAAAGCGGAATTGTCGTAGACGTTCGTGAATTCTCAAGAGAAAATTCAGACGAGCTTCCTCCCGGAGTAAACAAGGTTGTTCGCGTTTATATTGCACAGAAGAGAAAGATTTCCGTCGGTGACAAAATGGCCGGACGTCACGGAAACAAAGGTGTCGTTTCCCGTATTCTTCCTCCGGAAGATATGCCGTTCCTGCCTGACGGTACTCCTCTTGATATAGTTCTTAATCCGCTGGGCGTTCCGTCCCGTATGAATATCGGACAGGTGCTTGAAGTTCATCTCGGAATAGCTGCGAAAAAGCTCGGCTGGAAAATAATGACTCCTGTATTTGACGGAGCTAACGAGCAGGATATTGCTGAGTGTCTCAAGCAAGCCGGCATGAGAGAAGACGGAAAGACCGTTCTCTACGACGGACGTACAGGAGAACAGTTTGACAACCCTGTTACCGTCGGTATCATGTATTACCTCAAGCTCCATCACCTTGTTGACGATAAGATTCACGCCCGTTCAACAGGTCCTTACTCACTTGTTACGCAGCAGCCTCTCGGCGGTAAAGCTCAGTTCGGCGGACAGCGTTTCGGAGAAATGGAAGTTTGGGCTCTCGAAGCTTACGGTGCAGCTTACACACTTCAGGAAATACTCACCGTTAAGTCTGACGACGTTATCGGACGTGTAAAGGCATACGAAGCAATAGTAAAAGGACAGAACATCCCGACACCGGGTGTGCCTGAGTCATTTAAGGTTCTTATCCGTGAGCTTCAGTCATTGGCTCTCGACGTCAGGGTTCTTGACAAGGACGGAAACGAAATTACGCTCAAGGAAAGCAGTGCCGAAGAATTAGACGGCATGAAAAATATCGTTTCCGAAGATCTCGGAGAAAATGTTGTAACAGATATAGACAATTTCATAATTGAAGATGAAAACGGAGATGCAGTTGAAGGCGAGGACAGCGACGACGATTACTCCGACGACTACTCCGACGATTATTCCGATGACATGTTTGGCGGCGAAGATGACGGACTTGATATCTGATGCTTGCAAATTTCTAACGAAAAGGAGCAATGTATAAGCTGATGGCACAAAATGAACACAATGAATTTGAAGCTATAAAAATCGGTCTTGCTTCTCCCGAGATGATTCGCAAATGGTCATACGGAGAGGTAAAAAAACCGGAAACCATTAACTACCGCACTCTTAAGCCTGAAAAAGACGGCTTGTACTGTGAGCGCATTTTCGGTCCGCAAAAAGACTGGGAATGTCACTGCGGAAAGTACAAGAGAGTACGTTACAAAGGCAAGGTCTGCGAAAAATGCCACGTTGAAATAACCACGAACAAGGTTCGCCGTGAGAGAATGGGGCACATCGAGCTTGCCTGCCCCGTTTCCCACATTTGGTATTTCAGGGCTATTCCGTCAAGAATGGGACTTTTGCTTGACGTTTCCCCTCGTTTGCTCGAAAAAGTACTGTATTTTGCACAGTACATCGTAATTGATCCCGGTGAAGCTACCGGTCTTGAAAAGATGCAGCTTCTCACCGAACAGGAATACAATCAGAAGTATGAGTATTACGGAGATGAATTCCGTGTCGGAATGGGTGCTGAGGCGATAAAGGAGCTTTTATCCGAGATAGACTGTGAAAAGCTTTCCGCTGAACTCCAGGCTGAGCTTGAAACAGCTGTCGGACAAAAGAGAGTACGCCTTATCAAGCGTCTTGAAGTTGTGGAAGCCTTCCGCCAGTCCGGAAACAAGCCCGAATGGATGATTTTGGACGTTGTACCGGTAATTCCTCCGGACATTCGTCCTATGGTTCAGCTTGACGGCGGACGTTTTGCAACAAGCGACCTCAACGACCTTTACAGACGTGTTATAAACAGAAACAACCGTTTAAAGAAAATGATGGAGTTAACTGCTCCGGACATTATTATCCGTAACGAGAAGAGAATGCTTCAGGAAGCTGTTGACGCCCTTATCGACAACGGCAGAAGAGGTCGTCCCGTAACCGGTCCTAACAACCGTCCGCTCAAATCTCTTTCCGAGATGCTTCGCGGTAAGCAGGGACGTTTCCGTCAGAACCTGCTCGGAAAACGTGTTGACTATTCCGGACGTTCGGTTATAGTTGTCGGTCCTGATCTTAAGATTTATCAGTGCGGTCTTCCTAAGGAAATGGCTCTTGAACTCTTCAAGCCGTTTGTTATGAAAAGACTTGTAGAAACCGGCAAAGCTTCCAATATAAAGGATGCTAAAAAACGTGTTGAACGTGTAAGTCCTGAAGTTTGGGACGCTCTTGAGCATGTTATCAAGGATCATCCTGTTCTTCTAAATCGTGCGCCTACCCTTCACAGACTTTCTATTCAGGCATTTGAGCCGGTTCTCGTTGAGGGACGTGCTATAAAGCTTCATCCGCTCGTTTGTACGGCGTTCAACGCCGACTTCGACGGTGACCAGATGCCGGTTCACGTTCCGTTGTCCGCAGAGGCTCAAAGCGAGGCACGCTTCCTTATGCTTTCTGCAAACAACCTGTTAAAGCCGGTTAACGGTCATGCCGTTACCGTTCCGTCGCAGGACATGGTTCTCGGTTCCTACTACCTCACTCTTCTCAAGCACGGCGAACCCGGTGAGGGTAAGATTTTCCGTGACTATGATGAAGCTATGATGGCTTATTCGGTAGGTGAGCTCGGACTTCACGCCCCGATAAAGGTAAGAATCACAAAAACACTCGACGACGGCACTGTAAAGAGCGCAATTGTTGACGCTACTTTAGGAAGGCTTATATTCAACCAGCCTATTCCGCAGGATTTGCATTTTATTGAAAGAGATGAAACCAACGAGCTTGATCTTGAAATTAACTTTGTCGTTACCAAGGATGAGCTTGGACAAATAGTTGACCGTTCCATCAAATACCATGGAATAAGCAAAACCGCTGAGCTGCTTGACAAGATAAAGGCGATGGGCTTTAAGTATTCGACAAAAGGCTCAATCTCTATATCAGTTTCGGATATGACTGTACCTCCTCAGAAGAAAGTCATTATAGCTGAAGGCGAAAAACAGGTTGAAATGATTTCAAAGATGTACAAACGAGGACTTCTGTCTAACGAAGAGAGAAGAGACCGTGTCATCAAAATCTGGGAAGACGCTACCAAGGACGTTACCACCGCTCTTCAAAACAACCTTGATGAATTTAACAGCATCAAGATGATGGCGGACTCCGGTGCCCGCGGTTCTATTAAGCAGATTCGTCAGCTTGCCGGTATGCGTGGACTTATGGCTTCAACCTCCGGTAAAACAATTGAACTTCCTATTAAGGCTAACTTCCGTGAAGGTCTTAATATTTTGGAATACTTTATAGCGGCGCGCGGTGCGCGTAAAGGTCTTGCCGACACTGCTTTGCGTACGGCTGACTCCGGATACCTTACAAGACGTCTTGTTGATGTTTCACAGGACGTTATCGTCCGTGAGGAAAACTGCCATGACACAGTCGGACTTTGGGTCAGCGCTATCAAGGATAACAACGAGCTCATTGAGCCGTTGGCTGACAGACTCCTCGGCAGATACATCATCGGCGATATCACAGATCCTAACACCGGTGAGCTTATTGCTGCTGACGATACAATGCTTGATGAAAATCAGGTAAACAAGATAATAGCAGCCGGAATAGAAAAGGTACACATTCGTTCAGTTCTCAACTGCCATGCTAAACACGGCACATGTATTCACTGTTACGGTGCGGACCTTGCTTCAGGAAATCCTGTCAACATCGGTGAGGCTGTCGGAATTATTGCCGCTCAGTCCATCGGTGAGCCGGGTACACAGCTTACCATGCGTACCTTCCATACCGGTGGTATTGCCGGCGGAGATATCACACAGGGTCTTCCCCGTGTTGAAGAGCTTTTCGAAGCAAGACGTCCTAAAAAGACATCAGTTGTTGCTGATTTTGACGGACAGATATCTATTGAAGAAGACAAAAAAGCAAGACACGTCAAGCTCACTAACGCACAAACCGGCGAAGAGAAGATGTATATTATACCGTTCGGTACGAGAATGGTTGTACAGGACGGCGACTACGTTGTCAGAGCTCAGAGCCTTACAGAAGGTAATATAAGTCCTGCGGATATAGTACGTATAAACGGCCTTGACGCAGTATATGATTATATCATAAAGGAAGTACAGCGAGTATACAGACTCCAGGGTGTTGAAATTAACGACAAGCATATTGAAGTTATTGCTCGTCAGATGACACGCAAGGTTAAGATCGAAAATCCCGGAAGCACAGATATGCTCATAGGTTCTTTGGTAGATATAAATGAATTTGACGAAAAGAACGCTCAAATCAAAGCGAGAATAGATGCAGGCGAAGTCGGCATAGCTCCGGCTGAATGCTCCCCTGTTCTCTTTGGTATTACCAAGGCTTCCCTTTCAACCGAGTCGTTCCTTTCTGCCGCTTCTTTCCAGGAAACAACCAAGGTTCTTACAGAAGCTGCAATTAAGGGTAAGATCGATCCGCTTATCGGTCTTAAAGAAAACGTTATTATCGGTAAGCTTATTCCTGCCGGAACAGGTATGTCAATATATAAAGATATTGAAGTTACCGATCCGCAAGGAAATGTGCTTGACATGAAGAGCGCATCTCAATCATCAGCTTTTTCACCTTTTAAAGACGATTCAGACGACTTGAGTGAGGATTACGCTGACGACTTGCTTGACGACTTGTCAGAAGACGAGGACTCAGATATGTCTGATGAACTCTCAGCAGAAGACGAAGCACTTCTTTCTGCGCTTGATTCTGCTCTTGACAAGGAAAGCGAAGACGATGAAAAATAATTCACTGTAACAAGCTGCAGGTTTTACAGTCAAACCAAAGTATAACAACCGGATGTCCGGTAAGTATGAGTATAATATTACCTTACTTACCGGGCGCTCGGTATATTTCTCAAACTCAGGAGAACGAACTATGAAAGCAATTATAACTATGTCGGACGGAAAAACCATGACTGCTGAGCTTTATCCGGAAACAGCACCGATTACGGTAGATAATTTCGTTTCGCTCGTCAAAGATGGCTTTTACGACGGTTTAATTTTTCACAGAGTTATTGAAGGTTTTATGATTCAAGGAGGAGATCCTACCGGTACTGGCTGCGGAGGTCCCGGACATACTATAAAAGGCGAGTTTGCTTCAAACGGAATTAAAAATCCGCTTAAGCACACCCGTGGAGTTTTGTCTATGGCACGTTCATCCAATCCCAACTCAGCCGGTTCTCAATTCTTTATCATGCACGCCGACGCGCCTCATCTCGACGGTCAATATGCTGCTTTCGGCAAGCTGACAGACGGCTTTGATACGCTTGACGCGATAGCTTGTACAGATACTGACTATTCTGACAGACCTGTTGTCGAGCAGAAAATCAAAACCATAACTATAGAAGATTAGTTTTTTACATCTTTACATCAGTTACACAAAAATTTTGAGTTTAGGGAGTGACGCTGACGTGAGATTATCCGTTAATGAAGGATACTTCAGAAAAAGCCGGAGCGGTAAGCTACGTACCTTTGAACAGGCGCTTTCGCTTTGTGCGGACGGAGGTTTTGACACCATTGACGTTGGTTTTTCGAGTCTTGAACCGGAGCTTAATCCTATTCTCTCTCCCGACTATATATCTAAAGTTTATCATATGCGTGATATTTGTGATAAACTGAATATGGTTCCCGATCAATCACATGCGCCGTTCATTTTTAACAATTTAAGCAGTGACGACATACGCACTCAGCTTGAACGCTGTGTCGAAGCAAGCGCTGTACTTGGAGTAAAAAACATTGTTGTTCATGCTGACACATATTACGAAAAGGACTTCGATTTTGACAGAGCGCTAAATGTAATATATGAAGTCTATGCGCCGATAGTTGAAAGCGCAGTAAAGAACGGGATTAAAATTGCTATGGAAACGCTGTTTGAAGACCGGGTGCCGAACGGCAAGCGAGCCCGCTTCACCTCCTGCCTTGAAGAATTGGAGGCAATAGTCGGCAAATTTTCTGACGAGTCTGTCGGAATATGCTGGGACTTTGGGCACGCACGAGTTGTGTACGGCGACAAGCAATTTGAACAGATGAAACGTGTTGGAAGCAAGATTATTGCAACGCATGTTCATGACAATATTGGTTCAAAGGATCTTCACCAAATGCCGTACTTTGGCGGCACAAACTGGGAAGAGGCTATGTCAACGCTTAAAGGGATCGGCTACAAAGGCAGTTTCACGCTTGAGCTTGTTTATGGGTGTATTCCTGACGAGCTTCTGCCTGATTATATAAAGCTGTTCCACAAGACCGGCATGTACATGCTTGAGCATGCAAACTAATAATTAAACTAAACAAAAACAGGTACGTTTCTTTTTTGAAATGTACCTTCCGATCCGTCTTTAGCTCAGTTGGATAGAGTATCAGATTCCGATTCTGAGGGCCGTGGGTTCGAGTCCCGCAAGACGGGCCAATCGAGAGCCAGGCGAACCCTGTCAGGGATGCACTTCTTGACATGATAGGAAAAGTTTTCATCCTAACGTTCTGGCTCATAAACGAGTAAAATAATAAACGCCCACCATTTTACACGTGAGCGTTTATTATTTTACTATTTGTCACTACTTTACGAAAGTGACAACATTCATTTTTTACATTCTTTAAATTATTTAATTATTGTTACTGAAAATTTTACCCTTGTATTATTTTTTCTCGACAAATACAGAGCACTTTTGCAACGATCGCGAATTAAAATAAGACACAAAGCATAACGCAATATTATTAATAATTAAAAAAAATGAAAGATTTTGAAAAAACATGAAATAATCTGTTGCATTTTGTAGAAAAAGGTGATAAAATTAAAATGGTAGTAAAATTAAATGATTTGTGCGACTTGAAAGGAATGAAAAAAATGGAGCTTTTAGATATTTCAATAAGTGGTTTTAAAAACATAAAAGAGTTTAAAATGGAATTTGGTTCCATCAATGTTCTTGTCGGTCAAAACGGATATGGAAAATCAAATATAATAGATGCTATTGATTTTGCTTTTGATTTTATTCATTCCCCAAGCAACAAAAGAATTCACATGATGTCATACAAATCTTGCATACCTATATTAAAAACCAATGCCGGTCAAAATTTTTCATTTGAAATTCGAGCAAAAACAGATTCGAAGCAACAAAGTTATTATGTGAATTATGGTTTTGAATTCTCATGGCAAACAGAGAAAAATCCCGCCAGAATTGTAAGTGAATATCTTAATATCAAAAAAGGGGAAAAAAGTCAAAAATACAACAAGTACATAAAAAGATCCAATGGAGAGGCTTATTATCGGTCTTCTGAAACCGGACGCTGTGACAAAGTAATCAAAGTTGATGAGTTTAACTTGATTCTTTCAAAATTGGCTTCATTCGACGAATTATACTACATTGATATAATCAATCAGATAAATTCAATGCAGTACTTTATAGAAAGGCATTTAGACGCCAGCCCCTCATTTGCTCCCGCTCCAATTGTAATAAAAGGTTTCCAGGAATTGGAATTACAAGGAATACAAAGTATTCCAAGAGCAATTTTTTATTTAAAAAAAGATTATTTTGACAAATATGAATTGCTTATTAATTCATTTAAACAATTGTTTCCGGATATAAAAGATATAGAGCTTCAGGAGTTTAGGCTAAATGAACCAGATATAAAGATTTCCGATGATGCTCCAATTATGTTCACTGACAGTATATACTCTATGAGCATTACTCACGATAAACTTGTACAGCCTTTAAGTTTTGAAAATCTTTCAGATGGAACAAAAAGAATCTTTTTAATGTTGACATTTGCTATAATTGCAGATATAAAAGGATTATCGTTAATCGCAATTGAAGAACCCGAAAATTCTATACATCCTGGACTTTTACAAAGCTACATTGATATTCTAGGTCAGCTGATTAGTAGTTGTAAAATTATTTTTACAAGTCATTCACCGTACATAATCCAATACATTAATCCACACAATGTATATCTCGGCCTGTCCAATAATACGGGTGAGTCAGAATTTAGAAGAATTGCATCAACAAAAGTAAAATCTCTTCTTAGAGACGCCTCAGAATATGATGAATCTGTTGGCGATTACATTTTTGGTATTCTTTCCGGAGATGACTCAAATGAGTATCTAAAGGAGTATTTAGAGACAAATGACAGATGACATTGTTGTAATATTTGCCGAAGGTCCAACAGAAATAGAATTTTACAAAGCCGTAGTTGCAAAAGCTAATAAACTATCGAGTGTAAGCTATTCTTGTCAAATAGAGTATATTAACATGAAGGGCATTGGCCAATACAAAACGAAAGCCCTGAAAAAGTTTAAGCATTTAAAAAATATAAAGCCTAACAGCAAATTTAATTTGTTTTTGTGTATAGATAATGATGTATTTCAGAACCCTACAAAATCGCCATTTGACAAAGACACCCTTGAAAAAAACTTAAAAAAAGCTGGTGCCGCAAATGTAAAATACATAATAGCCAACCAGTCAATCGAGGATTGGTTTTTAAGTGATTTGGAAGGCGTACTGGATTATCTAAAATTACCAAAAACCACAAAAAGACCTGGCGGAAATGGACAAGAAGCTTTAAAAAAGCTCTTCAAAAAAAAGAATAAGCTTTATGTCAAAGGCACAA
Source organism: Clostridiales bacterium (assembly GCA_003343885.1). GTDB lineage: Bacteria > Bacillota > Clostridia > Oscillospirales > CAG-382 > UMGS882. The sequence goes on from QAKH01000048.1 coordinate 141,383, forward strand.
AGGCCGAAGGCTTTATAGAAAGGTTAGACTTACTGAAGATCATAAGAATTCAATGTAAATCTTTTGAACCTCTGTGCAAGTCTTTGGGCTTTGAGTGTAAAAAAGTTTGCGGCATGTATTGATTTTAACAATGCGTCTTGTAGTAATCTGCTCCTTACATAGTACCCGCCACACACCCAAAAGCTCCTTACTTTGAATGGTAAGGAGCCTTTTTTAATTTTTGCTATTTAATTTTTTCAACCTTTTCACCATCACACAAAATTCGGCTCTTGTCATTGGAGCGTCCGGACGAAAGGAGTTGTCAGGATATCCGAGCAGGTACTTTTTGTCTGCACAGTAATTTATGCTTTCAAACGCCCAGTGCTCCGGCTTCAGGTCGGAAAAG